>CAMFJT010000295.1 GCA_945957125.1 uncultured Rhodospirillales bacterium
ACATGCAGGACATCGAGTTCACCGTGCAGCGCGGCAAGCTCTACATGCTGCAGACGCGCAACGGCAAGCGCACCGCCAAGGCCGCGCTCAAGATCGCTGTCGACATGGTGCGCGAGGGCCTGATCGGGAAGAAGGAAGCCGTGGCGCGCATCGTGCCGGCGAGCCTCGACCAGCTTCTCCATCCGACGCTCGATCCCAAGGCGCCGCGCAAGGTGATCGCCAAGGGGCTGCCCGCCTCGCCGGGTGCGGCGTCGGGCAAGGTCGTGTTCACCGCCGACGAGGCCGAGAAGCAGGCCCGCGGCGGCGAGAAGGTGGTGCTGGTCCGGCGCGAGACCTCGCCCGAGGACATCCACGGCATGCATGCCGCCGAAGGCATCCTGACCTCGACCGGCGGCATGACCAGCCACGCCGCCGTGGTCGCGCGCGGCATGGGCAAGCCGTGCGTCGCGGGCGCGGGCGACGTGCGCATCGACGGTACGGCAGGCACGCTCTCGGTGCGCGGCACGACGGTGAAGGCGGGCGAGATCATCACCCTCGACGGCAGCACCGGCGAGATCATCCTGGGCGTCGTGCCGACCGTGCAGCCCGAGCTGTCGGGCGACTTCGCCGAGCTGATGGTGTGGGCCGACGAGGTCCGCACGCTGGGCATCCGCACCAACGCCGAGACCCCGGCCGATGCCGCCCAGGCGCGCAAGTTCGGCGCCGAGGGCATCGGCCTCTGCCGCACCGAGCACATGTTCTTCGAGGGCGACCGCATCGTCGCCGTGCGCCAGATGATCCTGGCCGACGACGAGAAGGGCCGCCGCACCGCGCTCGCGAAGATCCAGCCGATGCAGCGCCAGGACTTCGTCGAGCTGTTCGAGATCATGGCCGGCCTGCCGGTCACGATCCGCCTGCTCGATCCGCCGCTGCACGAGTTCCTGCCCCGGACGCACGCCGACATGGAGGTCGTCGCGAAGGACCTCGGCGTCGACGTCGCCGAGATCGAGGCGCGCGCCCACAAGCTGCACGAGTTCAATCCGATGCTCGGCCATCGCGGCGTGCGTCTCGGCATCTCCTATCCGGAGATCTACGAGATGCAGGCACGGGCGATCTTCGAGGCGGTTGCCGAGGTGCAGAAGAAGGGCGGCAAGAGCGTGATCCCCGAGATCATGATTCCGCTGATCGCGACCCGCAAGGAGCTCGACCTGATGAAGGCCGTGGTCGACCAGGTCGCCGCCGAGGTCAGCCAGATGTCGGGCGAGAAGTTCGAGTATCTGGTCGGCACGATGATCGAGCTGCCGCGCGCGGCGCTGCGCGCCGGCGAGATCGCCGAGACGGCGGACTTCTTCAGCTTCGGCACCAACGACCTGACGCAGACCACCTTCGGCCTCAGCCGTGACGATTCCGGATCGTTCCTCGAGAAATACCAGCAGCGTGGCATTTTCGAGCACGACCCGTTCGCTTCGCTCGATACGGTGGGTGTCGGCGAGCTGATCGAGATCGGCTGCGAGCGCGGCCGCAAGACGCGGCCCAAGCTCAAGGTCGGCATCTGCGGCGAGCATGGCGGCGATCCGGCCTCGGTCTTCTTCTGCCACAAGGCCGGGCTCGACTACGTTTCGTGCTCGCCCTATCGCGTGCCGATCGCGCGGCTGGCGGCGGCGCAGGCAGCGCTGGGCGGCGCGCTCAAGACGGAATGAGCCTCGACGCGCTGCGGCCTGCGGTCCAGGGGGCCGGCGCCAAGCGGGCGCTCGCCGCGGCGCTCGCCGGCCTGGAGCGCGATCCCGACGGCGAGAAGGCGCAGCGCCTCCTCGATGAAGCCTGGCGGGCGCCCCGCGCGCACGTCGTCGGCGTGACGGGGCCGCCCGGCGTCGGCAAGTCCTCGCTGTGCGCGGCGCTGGTCGCGGCCTGGCGCGCGGACGGCAAGACCGTGGGCGTGATCGCCGTCGATCCCTCCTCGAAGACCAGCGGCGGTGCGTTGCTCGGGGATCGCGTACGCATCGTCCACGATTCGTCGGACGAGGGCAGCTTCGTGCGATCGATGGCGGCACGCGATCGCCTCGGCGGCCTGGCCGACCAGACCCTGGCGGCAATGGTGGTGATGCGCGCGCTGTTCGACCGTGTGCTGATCGAGACTGTCGGCGTCGGCCAATCCGAGACCGACGTGGCGGGCGTGGCCGACACTGTCGTTTTCTGCGTCCAGCCCGGCTCGGGCGATTCACTGCAGTTCATGAAGGCCGGCATCGTCGAGATTCCGCACCTGATCGTCGTCACCAAGGCCGATCTCGGTGCAGCGGCGGAACGGGCGCGGGCCGACGTGGCGGGTGCCCTGTCGCTCGCGACGGCCGGTGATTGGCCGCTCCGGACGCTGGCCGTGTCTTCGCGCAACCGCGCCGGCATCGAGGCGCTGATGGCCGCACTGGAGGATCATCGCGCGCATCTCGCCGGGGAAGGGCGGCTCGTCGTTGCGCGCCATCGCCAGAGCGAGGGCTGGGTGCACGAGGCGCTGCGCGAGCGCTTCGGCACGCGGGGGCTTGCGCGCCTGGCGGCTCTTGGCTTGGATGCCGCCCTGCCGGCAGGTGCCCAGCCGTTCGAGCGCCTGCGCGAACTGACCGCCGTCCTGGAGACCCCGCGATGACCCATCCGACCGATGACGCCTGCATCTTCTGCAAGATCGTCGCGGGCCAGATCCCCTGCTTCAAGCTGCTCGAGGACGACAATTCGATTGCCTTCATGGACATCAATCCGGTCAATCCGGGACATGCCCTGGCGGTGGCGAAGGGTCATTGGCCGACAGTCGACGTGATCCCGCCCGACGTCCTCGCCGACGTGGCGAAGACGGCGCAGCGCGTGGCGAAGGCGGTGTTCAAGGAATTGAAGCCGGTCGGCGTGAACCTGCTGCAGGCCAACGGCGAGGGCGCCGGCCAGAGCGTGCCGCACCTGCATTTCCACATCATGCCGCGGGTTGCCGGCGACGGCGTCTCGCTCAACTGGGCCTACAAGCCCGGCGATATGACCGCGATCAAGGCGATGCATGAGCGGTTGAAGGCGGCTCTTCAGGGCATGTGACGGGACGACGGGAAAGGACGCTGGCCAAGCGTTCACGCCCATAGGCGCTAATTTTGCCCGTCTTGTCCGGCAAGACGATGCGGCTCCCGTTGCGCGCCGCGTTATCCCTGCGGCGGGAATCGCTCGAATGCCGGAAGCTCGTGAGCGCGCTCCATCCATCCGATCCGCTCGGCGACCTGGATGTGCGCACGCGGCGGAACGGAGGCGGGATCGTCGTACGTCGCGCTCTGGATGTCGATGATCCCCGGCAGCATCTCTTCGTTCACATAGAAGAGGCCGGTGCCGCAATCGGCGCAGAAATGTCGCCGGCCCTGGGCCGAGGATGCGTAGACCTTGGGCGTGCCCTTCGTCACCTTGACCGCAGCTTGGGGGTACATCGTCCAGCCGACCATCGGTGCGCCGGCGTGGCGCCGGCAATCGGTGCAGTGACACAGCGCATGGGTCAGCGCCTCGCCTTCAGCCTGATAGCGGATTGCGCCGCAGTGGCAGCCGCCGGTAATCATGTCGGGCTCTCCTCCTGGGTGACTAATCCGAACCCATCGACGTGCGGCTCGCCGGAAGGCTGAACCATTCGCGCTCGTCCTGGCGGAACTGGTCGCGCACGTAGTCGATCACCGTACGGATACGCGCGCCCTTGTTGGTCTCCTCGTGGCTGACCAGCCAGATGTCGCGCACGATCTTGAGGTCGATCGGCGCGGCGACCAGGTTCGACGACTTGGTGACGTAGTCGGGGAAGACCGAGATGCCGTAGCCCACACGCACCGCCTCGAGCGCGGCGTAGGACGAATTGGTGCGCAGCACGACGTTCGCGCTGCGCTCGACCACCTCGCTTCACGGCTTCATCGACAGCAGGCTGTGCAGGGTCGTGTGATCGACGATGTGGTGTTCGCGCAGGTCCTCGAGCTTCTGCGGCAGGCCGTACTGCTCGATGTAGCTGGGCGCAGCGAAGATCGACATGTTGAACTGCCCGACCCTGGCGGCGACGAGCTGGTTGGAGGTCGGCCGGAAGAAGCGGATCGCGAGGTCGGCCTGGCGCGTGGCGAGATCCAGCACCTGGTCTCCAGAGATCACCTGCACGATGATGTCGGGGTGGCTGCGGCGCAGCTGGTCGAGCCGAGGCACCAGCCAGTGCGCGGCGATGCCCTCCGTCGAGGCGACGCGGACGACCCCGGCCATCTCGCGGTCGAGCCCGGCCAGGTGACGCTCGATCGACGTGGCGTTGGCCAGCATCGATTCGGCCTGCACCAGTACGCCGCGTGCCGCCGGCGTGACCTCCATGCCATGACGATGGCGGTCGAACAGCTTGGCTCCCAGCCGTCGCTCCAGCGCCTGGATACGGCGGCCCACGGTCGTCTGCTTGGTGTTGAGCTGCGTTGCAGCGGCGCTGAAGCTGCCGGTCTTCGAGACGGCGAGGAAGAAGCGAACGTCGTCCCAATCGCCGAGGATGTTCGGGACTTTGCTCGTTCGGGGAGGCGGTGTGACCATCGCAGCAAGCTTACTAGTCGTTTGCAGTCTAAAATGAGCCGGAATGCAGAATGACGGTCAATCGTATAGCATTCATTGCGAAATGTCGTTTTATGTCTCTTTTAGGGGGCAGTTCGGTTGTTTTGGCGGGGTCGCGGCACTTGACGTGCACGAACTTCCTCTGCGTAGCGGTCGGCCGGCGCCGCCGCCATAACCGGGCGTAGCGGCGAAACGGTGACCATCGTCGGCTTCCTTGAGAAGGCAAGGCGCCATCTGCGCAGTCCTTCAACACGCCTGGCGGTATTTGCCGGGGTGGTGACCTACGTTTCCTATGCCTTTGCGCACGATGGGTGGGCCAATCCGGCAGTGATTGGCGTCGCGGTCTTCTTCGCCCTCTTCATGCCGACCTACACGAAGGTGAGCAACAGGGCGGAGTTGTGGGCCGCCAACCGCCTCGGTTTCGTCACCGCCGGCCGGCTGGGGCGCTTCGCGCCGCAGTTCGCCTTCAACCTGGCGGCCTTCGCAGCCATGCTGTGGGGTGGCGGCCTGAGCCGAGGCGGGGTGGCGGCGGTCGGCGGCATCGCCGGCGCGGCGCTGGTTACCAGCCTCGCTTCGCAGGGTCTGCAGTATCTCGGCGCCTGGCTGTTCGCGCGCGGCATCGGCGATCTCAATCGTAACGTGCTGGTCGGACTGTGCGTGAATACCGTGCTGACCGCCCTCGGCACGGCCGGCCTGCCGTATGGGCGAGAGGCCTTCCTGACGGTCGGGTTCGGCCTGGGCGGCGTCCTGCTCGCGATCGGCGTGCTCTCCGATCTGCGATCCATCTTCGCCCCCAAAGGAGGAATTGGCCTGTATTTCGGGACGTTCAATCCGTTTCACAACACTCATCTTGCCATCGTCAAACGGGCGATGGCCGAGCGCCGGCTCGACAAGATCATCATTCACCCGACGCTGGTTCCGCGCCTCCATGCCGAGGCGCTGCGCAAGGGACAGATCCGCGTCGGCGGACTGCGGGAGGGCTTCCAGGTCTACGAGCGGACCGCCAAGGCAGACGTCAATGTCGACTATTTCCCGACCGGCAACGTCTTCCTCCCGCCGCAGACGCGCCGCGCGCTGATCGAGCTGGCGATGGGGGAGGCGGGCCTGGGCGACAAGGTCGAGGTTCTCTTCCTCCCCGAGGTCTACGAAGCCCGGGGGTTCCATGGCGTGATCGCCGAGATCAGGAAGCGCCATCCCGGCGTTCGCCTGCATGCCCTGCACGGCACCGACTTCGGTGGCATGATGGTCCGCTCGATCTGCGACGACTGCGGCTGGATCTATCCATGGCGCATCCTGCGCCGCGATGGCGTGTCGGCTACCGCGATCCGCAAGGGAGCCAAGGGCATGACTCCGGCTGTCGTGACCGATGTCCTGGACCAGATCTCGCGCAATGTGCCGGAAGTGGTGGCCGGGGACCGCCGGTTCCGGAACGACAACGGGGTGCTGGCCGATGCGGGGCGGACATGACCGCTCGCCCGGCCTTCGGCCGGCCCGTCGTCGTCCTGCCGGCGATGAGGATGGAGGACGCGCTGCAGGCTTTCGCGATCCGCGCCGCCTGCTTCTTCGGCGAGCTCGCAGTGCCGTTCCATGAGGAGTTCGACGGCCATGACGACGGTGCCACCCACCTCATCGCCTGCCTCGATGACGAGCCGATCGGTGCGGTCCGGATGCGCTGGTTCAAGTCGTTCGCGATGACGGAGCGATTGGCCGTGCTGAAGCACTTTCGCGGTCGCCGTGTCGGCCAGCAGCTGCTCGAGCACTGCCGCGAGCTGGCACAGCGGCACGGCTGCCCCCTGCTCTATGCCGCGGTGCTGCCGGCGGATATCGGCTATTGGGAGAATCTTGGCTGGCGGCGGCCGGGAGATGCCGTGCGGGGCCTGCCGGCGCGCGGACGGACGGTCACGATGATCAAGCCAGTCGTCGCAAGCACGAATTAACTTCGTCGTCTGTGCAATAGAGCACAGACGTTCCCTGCGTTCGCCCCTAGGCTTTTTTAGTCGGGAGGGGCCGCCTGCGGGAGGCGGCTCGCCGGTGAAGTCCTGGGGGATAACAGATGGGATCGCTCGAAATCGTCGTCGAACCGAATGTCCGGCGGCGGCGCAGC
>CAMFJT010000296.1 GCA_945957125.1 uncultured Rhodospirillales bacterium
TTGCAACACCCCATGACGCGCCACTGGAGTGGCGCGCCCCCAGCGAAACGGCCTCGTCAATCTACTCCGGCACCGCGAGCGCGATCTGTTTCAGGCAGGTCTGGCGCGGCAGGCTGTAGTTCGACGGCGATCGCCAGCGGTCCGTGTTCTCGCTCGCATGGCTGAGGTCCGCGAAGTGAAGGCAGCGCCATTCGCCGACGAAGGGCAGGGTGCTGGTGGTGCCGCCGCCATACTGGAAGACGAAGGCGGCCGGCACGCCGTCGGCGGTGAAGCCGATCGCGTGCGGGGCAACGCGGCGGGGGATGCCGCGATGGACGACCGTGACGCAACGCGTCTCGCGAATCGCCTTCTCGAAGATGTCGAGGATCATTCCATGACGACGGCGACGCGGCCCGTGACGCTGCGGTCGAGCAGCGCCTGCATCGCCTCCGGCGCCTCGGCCAGCCGGTAGGTCCGGTCGACATGCGGGCGGCAGAGGCCCGCCTCGCACCAGCCGCGCAGGCGCTCCATCAGGGCGAGGACCCGGCCGGCCTGCTCGTGGCGGGCATCGTGCGGGCTCCAGCCGACATAGTAGCCGTAGTTCAGTCCCATCACGGCGATCGACTTGACCAGCAGGATGTTGGCCGGAATCTGCGGGGTCGTGCCGCCGGCGAAGCCGATCGGGCAGATGCGGCCCTCGACTGCCATGGAGCGCAGCGACTGGGTGAAGACCTCGCCGCCGACCGGATCGTAGACGCGATCGACGCCGCGGCCGCCGGTCAGCGACATCACCTCCTCGCGGAAGTCCCGTGTCGTGTAGTCGATGGCGTGATCGGCGCCGTGCTCCAGCGCGAAGGCCGTCTTGCGCGCGCCGCCCGCGGTGGCGATCACGGTGGCGCCCAATATCTTGCCGATCTCCACGGCGGCCATGCCGACGCCGCTCGCCGCGGCGTGGACCAGCAGGGTGTGGCCCCGCTGCACGTCGAGCGCCATCGGCCAGGTCAGCGCGGCGCCCGAGGTGGGGTAGGAGATGGCGAGCTGGATCGCCTCGACGAAGCCGACAGTGCGCGGCTTGGCGAAGACATTGACCTCGTGCGCCACCGCCTCCTCGGCCAGCCCGCCCCAGTCGAGCACCGCCACGACCTCGTCGCCGACCGCGATCCGCCTGCACGCCGCATCGGCTTCGATCACGACGCCCGACACCTCGGTGCCGGGCGCGAAGGGCAGCGGCGGCCGGCGCTGGTACTTGCCGGCGATCACCAGCGTGGTGGCGAAGCTCACGCCCGCCGCGCGGGTGGCGATCCGCACCTGGCCGGCCCGCAGCGGCGGCCGGTCGATGTCCTGCAGGCGCAAGTCTCCGGGGCCGCCCCACTGGCGGCAGATCATGGCTTTCATGCCGCCGACTATAATGCGACCGGCAGGCTCTTCACGCCGCGCAGGATCAGGGAATCGTGCCATTCGGGCTCGCCGCCCGCGAGGCGGATTCCCGGCAGGCGCTCGGCCAGCCGCACGGCCGCGATCCGTGCCTCGAGCCGGGCGAGCGGCGCGCCGAGGCAGAAGTGGATGCCGTGGCCGAAGGTCAAATGCGGGTTCTGCGGCCGGCCGATGTCGAAGCGTTCGGACTCCTCGATCACTTCGGGATCGCGGTTGGCGGAGTTCATGAAGGCGAAGACGCGTTGGCCCTCGCGGATCGTCCTGCCGCGCATCTCGATGTCGGCGGCCGCGACGCGGGCGAGGGCGCCGGAGGGGCCGTCGTAGCGCAGGAACTCCTCGACCGCCGAATCGGCCAGCGACGGATCGGCGACCAGCCGCTCCCATTGCTCGCGATGGCGCATCGAATGGAGAAAGCCGTTGCCGATCAGGTTGGTCGTGGTCTCGTGGCCGGCGAACAGCAGCAGGATGCAGGTGCCGATGATCTCGTCGGTGCTGAGCGCATCGCGATCGTCGCGCGCCAGCACGAGGTGGCTGATCATGTCGTCGGCCGGCGCGGCGGTGCGCGCCTCGACGAGGCCGCGGAAATAGCCGGCCATCTCCCGCGCGCCCTGCTCGGCGCGGAGATACTTGTTGCCCGCGACCTGCGCGGTGCCGATGAACAGGGCGATGTCGTCGGACCAGACCTTGACCCGGTCGAGGTCGGAACGCGGCACGCCGAGCAGGTCCATGATCACCGTGGCCGGCAGCGGATAGGCGAAGTCGGCGATGAAGTCGACCGGCTCGCCGCGCCGGGCCTTCGCCGCCATGCCGTCGATCAGCAGGCCGACGATGTCCTCGATGTTGGGCCGCAGGTTCTCGACCGAGGTCGGCGTGAAGGCCTTGTTGAACAGGCGGCGCAGGCGGGTGTGGTCGGGCGGGTCGCGGAACACCATCCAATGGTTGAGATAGCGGACCAGGCTCTGGATCGAGCCGCGCTGGTATTCGCCGTTGGTCTTGAAGAACGGCGTCAGCCGGTCGGCCGAGATCTGCCGGTTGTTCAACGCCACCTGCTTGACGTCGGCGTAGCGCGTGACGATCCACGCCTTCATCGCGGGCGACCAGTGCACCGGATCCTCGGCGCGCAGCCGGGCGAACTCGGGGAAAGGGTCGGCGTTGGTCGCCGGATTGCCGAGGTCGAAGACGTAGGACATGGGCGGAGGCTAGTCGGCACCTCCTTACCAAACAAGTGTTTGTTTGGTACGATGACTGCCATGTCGCGCGCCAAGCTCATCGCGGTATCCGCCCGCCTGTTCGCCAAGGGTGGGTTCGAGGCCACGTCGATGCGCGATATCGCCGGCCGGTCGGGCATGCTGGCGGGCTCGATGTACTATCACTTCCCGTCGAAGAACGACCTGATCGCCGCCGTCTACGAGGCCGGCGTGGCCGAGATCGGCGCGGCGGTCGACGAGGCGCTCGACAAGGTGCGCGGGCCGTGGCCGCGCCTGGAGGCGGGCTGCGTCGCCCATCTCGAGGCGCTGCTCGCGGACTCCGCGCACGCCGCGGTGATGACCGCCGATCTCAGCCGTCTCGAGAAGCGCCTGAAGCGACGGCTGGTCACGCTGCGCGACGGCTACGAAAAGCGCTTCGTCGAGCTGGTCGCCGCCTTGCCGTTGCCTGCCGCGACCGATCGCAGCCTGTGGCGCCTGCAGCTCTTCGGCGCGCTCAACTGGACACCGACCTGGTATCGACCGGGCGGCAAGAAGCCGGCCGACATCGCCCGCGCCATGGTAGCCGCGCTACGCTGAGCGCGCGCCCTACGGGTGCGTCATCGTCTTGCCGGAGCGCGGGCGGGACGCCCGCGGTCCGGCACAGAGCCGCGCTCCCAGCGGAGACTTCTCGCGAGAGAAGCCGGACAGGTATCGGTCCGCACCCTCTTCGACGAGAGCATCGACATTTCCAGGCTTTTCAGCGGTCTATGTCAGGAGTTCTGCAATTGGCGCCCCCGACGTAGAGCCCTCTCGAATTCAGCCCGCCGGCCCGGCGAACAGCAGCAGGTTTCCGTCGGGATCGCGCACGATGAAAGTGCGGGCGCCCCATGGTTCCTGCTTGAGCAGCTGAAGGAAATCGACGCCGGCCGTCTGGTACTGCAGGAAGAGCAGCTTGAACTCGGCGGCGCCGGCGACCGTCAGCGAGGCGGAGAGCAGCTGCTCACGCTCTCGGATGTCGCCGACGAACACCGGCTCGCCGTAGGTGAAGACGACGTCGAAGCCGAGCTTGCCAGTGAAGAACGTGCACGAGGCCTCGATGTCGGCGACGAAGAGTTGGGCTTCGACAGCCGACAGGACGGGAGGGGAAACGCTCGGGGCTGATCCCGCCATGGTCTGCACGCCTGTCCTGAGCGCCTGCCATGTGTCGAAGCCAGCCTGCCGGGCGACGAGCTCCTGGGCGTCGACGAGCTTGAAGGGCGCGTCGAGGATCTGACGGTCGGTCAGGTCCTTGAAGCGCGGAAGTGCCGCGCGGATCTGTGTCGCCACCGGATGGTAGCGGCTCCGTGCTGTGTCAATGCAGGGCGGCATTCCTTCTCGCCCGAGCGCCGATTCAACAAAACTCCGCGCTATGCGAGAAAAGCTCGCTTTGCGATTCAGCGGCCGCACCCAAGTCCATCCCACGCGTCATTTTCGACGTTCGAAGGACTATCGTCATGAAGGTCCAGGATTCAGTTTCTCTCGTCACCGGCGCCAATCGCGGCCTCGGCCTTGCCTTCGCGCGGGCGCTTCTGGCCGGCGGTGCGCGCAAGGTCTACGCCGCCGCGCGCGATCCGGCGTCGGTCACGCTGCCGGGCGTCGAAGCGATCCGGCTCGACGTGACCCGGCCGGAGGAGGTCGATGCCGCGGCTCGCACACTCGGCGACGTGACCCTGCTGGTCAACAACGCGGGCATCTCGCGCGGCTCGGGTTTCCTCGGCGACGATGGCCTGCTCGCCGTACGCGCGGAATTCGACACCAATTTCTTCGGGCCGCTGCAGATGAGCCGCGCCTTCGCGCCGATCCTGGCGCGGAACGGCGGTGGCGCGATCGTCAACGTGCTGTCGGCGCTCTCGTGGGTGAGCTTTCCCACCTCGTCCACCTATTCCGCATCGAAGGCGGCGGCGTGGTCGCTGAGCAACGGCTTGCGCCACGAGCTGCGCGGGCAGGGCACGCAGGTGCTGGCGCTGCATGTCGGTTTCATGGACACCGACATGGTGCGCCACATCGCGGCGCCGAAATCGAAGCCGGAGGACGTGGTCGCCCAGACGCTGGCCGCGCTCGAGGCCGGCAAGTCCGAGGTGCTGGCCGACGCGGTCAGCCGCCGCATCAAGCAGACCCTGTCGGACGAGCCCGGCTGCTACCTGTCGCCGCCGGTCGCGGCCTGACCCCACGGCCCGAACGGCGGCATGTCCCTCGAGGGCTTGAGCGGGAAGGCGGGCGGCCGCTTCTCGAAGAACGACTTGATGCCCTCCTGAGCGTCGGCGCCCGCGGCGAGGTGGCCGACGCAGGCGACATCGAGCGTCACGGCGTCGAGCGGATCCCGGGCACCCAGCATGTCCCACATCAGGCGGCGGTTCACCGCCGCCGCCACGGCAGAGGAACTGCTGGCGGCGAACTTCCGCGCCAACGCCTGCGCCGCGGGCAGCAACTCGTCGGGCGCGTGGACCGAGCGGACCAGACCGCCTTTGAGCGCTTCGTCGGCGCCGAACAGCTCGGCGGTCATCACCCATTCCTGTGCCTGCTGCATGCCGACCAGGCGCGGCAGGAACCATGACGAGCCCGCTTCCATCGCCATGCCGCGCCTGTTGAACACGAAGCCGACCTTGCCGGCCGTCGACATCATGCGGATGTCCATCGGCAGGCACATGGTGATGCCGACACCGACCGCCGCGCCGTTGATCGCCGCCACGATCGGCTTGAGGCAGTTGAAGATCGCCAGCGTGATCGATTCCTTCGGATCGCGCTTCACGGGCGCGGCGCCGTCGTTCCACACCTGGAAGGCGCCGCTGCCGCCCGAGATGTCGGCGCCGGCGCAGAAGGCGCGGCCGGCGCCGGTGACGACGATGGCGCGCACCTCGTCCATCGCGTTCGCGCGGTGGAAGAAGGCGATCAGATCGCGGCTCATCGCGGTGTTGAAGGCGTTGAGCTTGTCCGGCCGGTTGAGCGTCACGGTCATGACGCCGTCCTGCAGGTCGGTGAGCAGGGTCTCGTAGGCCATCGGCATTTCCTCAGATGCGTTCCGCGCAGCAAGACGGAATGTCGTTGCGCGACCATGTGGTTTGGGAAACATTCGCCGCAACGGAACCGATCTGCAATCCCGGAGGACACGATGCCCGACCTGCTGAAATCCGTCGAAGACGGCGTGATGAAGCTCACCTTCAACCGCCCCGAAGCGATGAACGCGCTGAGCCGTGACATGATGACGGGCCTGTCCGATGCGCTGGTCGAGGCGGCCGGATCGCGTGACATCGGCTGCGTCGTGGTGCGCGGCGCGGGCGAGAAGGCGTTCTGCGCCGGCGGCGACGTGAAGTCGATGGCGGCGGGCCGCGACCAGAACAAGACCTACGAGGACAAGGTCCACGACATCCGCATTCGCATGCAGGTCTCCGAGCTGCTGCACGAGATGGGCAAGCCGACCATCGCGATGGTGAACGGCGTGGCGGCGGGCGCCGGCCTGTCGATCGCGCTGGCGGCCGACATGCGCTTCGTCGGCAAGAGCGCGCGCATGACGACGGCCTTTGCCAAGGTCGGCTTCTCGGGCGATTTCGGCTCGCACTATTTCCTGCACAAGCTGGTCGGCACGGCCAAGGCGCGCGAGCTCTACTTCACCGCCGAGATCCTGAACGCCGAGCAGATCGAGAAGCTCGGCCTCGCCAACCGCGTGGTCGAGGACGACAAGCTCGAGAGCGAGACCATGGCCTTCGCGAAGAAGCTCGCCGCCGGCCCGCGCGTGGCGTGGTGGCACGTGAAGAAGAACATGAAGGTCGCCGAGGAGGGCACGCTCGCCGAGGCGCTCGATTCGGAGGCCGCGCGCATGATCCGCACCGGCGAGACCGAGGACCACAAGGAAGCCGCCCGCGCCTTCGTCGAGAAGCGCGCCCCGGTGTTCAAGGGCTACTGAGCC
>CAMFJT010000297.1 GCA_945957125.1 uncultured Rhodospirillales bacterium
TCGCTGCGCTCCTCAGGATGAGGTGGAAATGTATCGATGGAGAACAAAAGTTAGCGCCATGGGTGCGCCACGCCTCGTGTGCACCTGCCGTCACCAGCTCGTCCCGGCGCGCGGTCTTGGACTTTTCTCCTCACTTGCGCGCGCCGAAGCCGGCGCGTCGCAGGGCGTCGGCCATCGCGTTGCCCGGGGCGGGGGCCTTGGCGGGCTGCATCGCGGCCGCCTTGTCGCGGCGAGAGGCGCCGCCGGTATCGGGGCGCGCGCCGCTGCGGGCCGGCTGGCTTCCGGCGGTGTCGTCGAGACGGAGCGTCAGGGCGATGCGCTTGCGTGGCTTGTCGACC
Source organism: uncultured Rhodospirillales bacterium (assembly GCA_945957125.1). GTDB lineage: Bacteria > Pseudomonadota > Alphaproteobacteria > Reyranellales > Reyranellaceae > Reyranella. The sequence goes on from CAMFJT010000297.1 coordinate 339, forward strand.
TCCAGGACCTTCACGCGCACGATATCGCCCGGCTTCACCACCGCGCGCGGATCCTTCACGAAGGTCTTCGACATCGCCGACACGTGCACCAGCCCGTCCTGATGGACGCCGATATCGACGAACGCGCCGAACGCGGCGACGTTGGTGACGACGCCTTCGAGCACCATGCCCGGCTGGAGGTCGTTGAGCGTCTCGATGCCGGCCTTGAACTCCGCCGTCTTGAAGGCCGGGCGCGGGTCACGTCCCGGCTTCTCCAGCTCCTTCAGGATGTCGGTGACGGTCGGCAAGCCGAACCGCTCGTCGACGAACGACGCGGGCGACAGCGCGCGTAGGGCGGCGGCATTGCCGATCAGCGCGTCGATCCTGCTTTTGGTCGCCGCTATGATCCGGTGCACCACGGGATAGGATTCGGGATGCACGCCCGAGGCGTCGAGCGGGTCGTCGCCGCCGGGGATGCGCAGGAAGCCGGCGCACTGCTCGAACGCCTTCGGCCCGAGCCGCGCCACGTCCTTGAGCGCCTTGCGCGAGCGGAAGGCGCCGTGCGCGTCGCGATGGGAGACGATGCCCTGGGCAAGCGCGGGGCCGATGCCCGATACGCGCGCCAGCAGCGGCGCCGATGCCGTGTTGAGGTCCACGCCGACGCCGTTGACGCAGTCCTCGACCACCGCGTCGAGCGAGCGCGAGAGCTTGAGCTGGCTGAGATCGTGCTGGTACTGGCCGACGCCGATCGACTTGGGATCGATCTTGACCAGCTCCGCCAGCGGATCCTGCAGCCGGCGGGCGATCGACACCGCGCCGCGCAGGGTCACATCGAGGCCGGGCAGCTCCTCCGAGGCATAGGCCGACGCCGAGTAGACCGAGGCGCCGGCCTCCGACACCACGACCTTGTTCAGCTTCAGGTCCGCCAGTCCCTTCACCAGCTCGATGGCGAGCTTGTCGGTCTCGCGCGAGGCGGTGCCGTTGCCGATCGCGATCAGCTCGACCTTATGTTCGCGCACCAGCCGCGCGAGGGTGGCGAGCGCCTCGTCCCAGCGTCGCTGCGGCTCGTGCGGGTAGATCGTGCTGGTCGCCACCACCTTCCCGGTGGCGTCGACCACCGCGACCTTCACGCCGGTGCGGAAGCCGGGATCCAGCCCGAGCGTCGGCCGCGCGCCGGCCGGCGCGGCGAGCAGCAGGTCGCGCAGGTTGGCGGCGAACACGCGCACGGCCTCTTCTTCGGCCGCCGCCCACAGCCGCAGCCGAAGGTCGATCGACAGCATGATGATGATCTTGGTGCGCCACGCCCAGCGCACGGTCTCGGCCAGCCACTTGTCGCCCGGCCGTCCCTGGTCGCCGATGCCGTAGGCCCGCATGATGCGCAGCTCGTAGAGACTGGGCACGGGCGTGCTCGTGGCAGCCGGACGCGTCGCGGGATCGTCCGGCTCGATCGCCAGGCCGAGCATTTCCTCGCGCTCGCCGCGGAACAGCGCCAGCACGCGATGCGATGGCATCTTTGCCAAGGCTTCGGAGAAGTCGAAATAGTCGCTGAACTTGGCGCCCGCCTCGGCCTTGCCTTCGCGCACCTTCGAGACCAGCCGTCCGTTGGTCCAGAATTCCTCGCGCAGCGCGCCGATCAGATCGGCATTCTCCGCGAAGCGCTCGACCAGGATGGCGCGCGCGCCATCGAGCGCCGACGTCGTGTCGGCGACGTTCCGGTCGGCCGACACATAGGGCTCCGCGCTGGCGGCGGGCACGTTCTGCGGCTCGCGCAGCAGCAGATCCGCCAGCGGCTCCAGCCCCGCCTCGCGCGCGATCTCCGCCTTGGTGCGGCGCTTGGGCTTGTAGGGGAGATAGATGTCCTCGAGGCGGCCCTTGCTGTCGGCCGCCATGATCGCTGCTTCGAGCGTCGCATCGAGCTTGCCCTGCTCGCGCACCGAATCGAGGATCACCTTGCGCCGCGCCTCGAGCTCGCGCAGGTAGGTCAGCCGCTCCTCCAGCGTGCGCAATTGCGCGTCGTCGAGCGATCCGGTGGCTTCCTTGCGATAGCGCGCGATGAAGGGGACGGTCGCGCCGCCGTCGAGCAGGTCGACCGCGGCCTGCACCTGCTGCTCCCTGACGCCGAGCTCTCCGGCAATACGCGCCTGGACCGAAACCACCAAGAAACACCTCCCGCGTCGGACGGCGGGTATGGACGGCGCGCCTGTGATTCTTCAAGCGGATTGTCGGCTTGACGTCAGGGCTGGCGGATGAAGCGGAACAGCACCTTGTCGGCGGTGTAGTAGCGAAGCTGGTCGACGACCTTGGGAAAGTACGCGCTGCCGATCGCCACCGGCATGAAGGCGTCGAGTGCCAGTGGCCGGACGGACACCGAAAATCCGGCCCCGGCGAAGGCCTTCGACACGTCCTCGAGCGAATGGTCGTAAAGCGGGATCGACGAAGTCTCGGCGATCAGCTTGCGCCAGCGTGGCCACACGCTGGAATCGGTGTGGCAGCCCATCGCCGCGACATAGGCGGCGCCGGGCTGCAGCGCGGCCCTGATGTCGCGCGCGTGCGCGGCGAGGTCGGGCAGAAGGTAGAGCACCTCGTGGCTGAAGGCGTAGTCGAACACGCGGCCCAGGCTCGCGGCACTGTCGGCGACCTTGTACTCGATCGGCCGCTGCCCCTTCAGGAGCTCGGCGCGCGCCACCGATTCGCGCGCGATGTCGATACCGACTGCGCTCTGGAACGAATGGCCGTCATAGAGCAGGCGAAGGAAGCCGCCCTGGTTGCAGCCGTAGTCGAGCACCGTCGAGCTGCCGAGATCGTGCGGCACGGACACGTCCGCCATGCGCCGCCAGATCGGCGCATGGACGGCACCCATCGCCTCCTCGTCAGCGGGGTTGCGGTTCCAGGTGGCGATCGTCGAGAGGCGGGCCATCACTTGCTCCGGTCGGGAAGGCAAGCTTACCACGACCGCGCACCCGTTTCGGCCCCCACGGCTTGACCAGCAGCGGCCCCGCGATCATCGCGCCGAACAGGATCATGCCGGCGGAGAGTGCGGTGAACACCCCGTCGAGGCCGAGGCCCAGCCGGTCGATGGCGAGCCAGCCGCCGGCCGTTGCCACGATCATTCGGGTGATGCCGGCATAGAACGGCGCCTTCATCCGCCCTGCGCCCTGGCTGGCGAAGCTCAGCGTCAGGCCGAGGCCGAACAGGCAATAGAAGGGTGCGACATGCGTGATGTAGGCCACGGTCGCGGCGATGACCTGCGGATCGCGGGTGAAGAGCCGCGACCAGCCCTCGGCGAACAGGGCCACGGTCCATCCGAAGAGGCCGATCAGGCCGAAGGCGATGCCCCCGCCGATCCATGCCGCCCGCACTGCGCGCTTCCAATCGTTCGCGCCGGCCGCGACGCCGACAAGGGTGGTGAGGCCCGAGCCGATCCCGAAGGCGAGCGGCACCAGCATGAATTCCAGCCGCACGCCGATGCCGTAGCCCGCCAGCGCCGTGACGCCGAACCGTGCGACCAGGCCGGTGACCAGCATGGCTGTAAGGTTGGCGGTCAGCGCCGAGAACGAGGCGATCAGCCCGACCTTGAGGATTTCCCAGAACAGCCGGCCGCGCAGCGGGATGCCGGTCAGCGCCGGCACGAATCCCATCTTGCCGCGCCACAGGGCGCGCGCTTGCAGGAGCGCTGCGCCGGTCATGGTCGTCACGGAGGAAACCGCGGGGCCGGCCATGCCCAGGCCGGGCCATCCGCCGATGCCGAGCGCCAGAACGCCGCTCAGCGGGATCTGCAGCAGCGAGAAGACCAGCATGTAGCGGCCGGGCGTCGCGGCATCGCCGCCGCCGCGCAGCAGCGCGGCCAGGAAGAAGTTGGCCCATACCGCGATCGAACCGGTGAACAGCACGTGCGCATAGGTCTCGGCATTGGCCAGCGCCGCGCCTTGCCCACCCAGCATCCGGAACAGCGACGGCGCCACCGTCCAGGCGAGCAGGGTGAAAACCAACGCGAAGCCCAGGCCCAGCACCAGCGCATGCAGCACCAGGGCGCGGGCGTCGTCGATCCGCTTGCCGCCCAGCGCGCGTGCCATGGCGGCCGCCACGCCGCCGCCCATGCCGCCCGCCGCCATCATCTGCATGAGCATCATGAACGGGAAGACGAGCGCGAAGCCGGCCAGCGCGTCGGTGCCCAGCCGGCCGAAGAAGAACGTCTCGGTGATCGCCACCAGGGTCTGGACGATCATGACCGCGGTGGTCGGAGCGGCCAGCCGCCACAGGCTGTGGCCGATCGGAGCGGTCAGCAGGGGATGGCTCACGGTCGGAGCTCCGATAATGCGTGCATATGCACAGTCATATCAGGGCGCGCCCACCTGTCACCTGACAAAACCGCCGTGTCGCATTAGCTTGCCGTCATGACCGACAAGGAACGTCCCCTCGCAAAACCCACCGTCCAGGTGGAAAATGACCGCGTCATCGTCACCGAATGGCGCTTTCCCCCCGGCGGCCATACCGGCTGGCACCGGCACAACCACGACTATGTCGTGGTTCCGGTCACGACCGGCGAGCTGAAGATCTTCGACGGCAAGGCCACGGTCCCCGCGCCGCTGCGGTCCGGCGTTTCCTATGCCCGCCAGACGGGAGTCGAGCACGACGTGATCAACGACAACGGCTTCGAGTTCGTGTTCGTCGAGATCGAGATCAAGGCGCAGGCCTGATCCTGTCCCGGCGCGACCCTGCCGCGCAGCCGGCCTGCATTGACTTGACCGGCCGCAAGGCTCATATGACGCTCCGTCAGCGGTCCGGCTCAGGCTTCGAGCCGCCTCCTTCGCGAGCGTTCGGGATCGCCCCCGGTAGCCCATCGGATGTGGGCTAAGTAACGGAATTTCAATGGATTTTGAGAGTTTGGGGCTGAGCGCCCCCGTACTGCAGGCAGTCTCCGAGAAGGGCTACTCGACGCCCACCCCGATCCAGGAAAAAGCCATCCCCATCGTCCTGATGGGCCGCGATGTCCTCGGATGCGCCCAGACGGGCACCGGCAAGACCGCCTCGTTCGTCCTGCCGATGATCGACATCCTCGCCGAGGGGCGGGGAAAGATGCGCATGCCGCGCTCGCTCATCCTGGAGCCGACGCGCGAGCTGGCCGCCCAGGTGGCCGAAAACTTCGATATCTACGGCAAGTACAACAAGCTCAACATGGCGCTGCTGATCGGCGGCGTGAGCTTCGAGGACCAGGAGCGGGCGCTGGAGAAGGGCGTCGACGTGCTGATCGCCACGCCGGGCCGGCTGCTCGATCATTTCGAGCGCGGCAAGGTGCTGCTGAACGACGTCAAGGTGCTGGTGATCGACGAAGCCGACCGCATGCTCGACATGGGCTTCATTCCCGACGTCGAGCGTATCGTGAGCTACCTGCCGAAGCTGCGCCAGACGCTGTTCTTCTCCGCCACCATGCCGCCCGAAATCAAGCGGCTGGCCGACCGCTTCCTGCAGAACCCGAAGGAAGTCACCGTCTCGCCCCCGGCTTCGGCCTCCAAGACCATCGTGCAGGGCCTCGCCGTCGTGCCGGAGGAGGACAAGCGCGAGGCGCTGCGCCGGCTGATCAAGGATCAGGACGTCAAGAACGCGATCGTGTTCTGCAACCGCAAGCGCGACGTGGCGATCCTGCAGACCTCGCTCAAGAAGCACGGCTTCAATGCCGGCGCCCTGCACGGCGACATGAGCCAGCCGGCCCGCATGGAGACGCTGGAGAAGTTCAAGGCCGGCGACATCCAGATCCTGGTGGCGTCCGACGTGGCCGCCCGCGGCCTCGACATCGCCGACATGAGCCACGTGTTCAACTTCGACGTGCCGTTCTCGCCCGAGGACTACGTCCATCGCATCGGCCGTACCGGCCGCGCCGGCAAGACCGGTCATTCCTTCACCCTGGCTTCGCCCGACGAGGGCAGCCTGGTCGAGGCGATCGAGAAGCTGATCGGCACCGAGATCCCGCGCATCGCCGTCCCCGAGATGGACACTGTCGCCTTCGAGGAGTCCGACGGGCGACGCCGCGGTCGTGGCCGGGGCGGGCGCAGCAGCGGCCGCGGCACCGGCGCGTCGGAACGGTCCCGTGGTCCTCGCCGTGAGGCGCGCGAGGAGCGCGCGCCGCGCGCCGAGAAGCCGGCCGAGCCGCAGGCCGAGGC
>CAMFJT010000298.1 GCA_945957125.1 uncultured Rhodospirillales bacterium
TCGGCCATCCGATCGGCGCCTCGGGCCTGCGCATGCTCTACGAGATGTACCTGCAGTTCCAGGGCCGCGCCGGCGCCCGCCAGCTCAAGGACCCGCGCATCGGCATGACGCACAATCTCGGCGGCGCACCGCGCGAGAACGTGTCGAGCGTTGCCATCGTCGGCCGCTACGAATAACGCACGCGACGAACAGCCCTCTCTTCGGCCTTCGGCCGGAGAGAGGGTTTTTCATTCGAGGAGGGAGGAAACGGGCATGCAGCTCGACAAGGGCCTGATCGGCCACAAGTTCAACGCCTTCACCACGACGGTCGAGGCCGGCAAGATCCGGCTGTTCTGCAAGGCCATCGGCGAAGAGAATCCCATCTATGTCGACGAGGAGGCCGCGAAGAAGGCGGGTTACCGCGCGATCCCCGCGCCGCCGACCTATCTCACCGCCGTCACCAACGACGATCCCGACAAGGGCGGCCTCTTGCGCCTGCTCAACGTCGATATCGGCCTGATCCTGCACGGCGAGCAGCACTACGAATATCTTGCGCCGGTTCATGTCGGCGACCGCATCACCTGCCAGCAGCAGGTCAAGGACATCTACGACAAGAAGGGCGGCGCGCTCTGGTTCGTGGTGTCGGAGACCGAGCTCAAGGACCAGAGCGGCAAGCCGGTTGCCCGCGCCAAGGGCATCACCGTCGTGCGCAACCCCGACGCGGCGAAGAAGTAGGGAGGGACAGATGACGACCGTAACGGCTCCCAGGTTCGACGACGTGAAGGTGGGCGATGCGCTCAAGCCGATCGTGCTGCCGCCGATCAGCCGCCATCAGCTCGCGCTCTATTGCGGCGGCTCGGGCGACCACAACCCGATCCATGTCGACATCGACTTCGCCAAGAAGTTCGGCTTCAAGGACGTGTTCGCGCACGGCATGCTGTCGATGGCCTTCCTCGGCCGGCTCGTGACCTCGTATGCGCCGCAGAGCCAGGTGCGCAAGCTCGGCACGCGCTTCACCTCGATCACCTGGGTGGGCGACACGATCACGGTGAGCGGCAAGGTCACCGGCAAGCGCGAGGAGAACGGCGAGAAGCTGGTCGACCTCGAGGTCAAGTGCACCAACCAGAACGGCCAGGACACGCTGCAGGGCGATGCCACGGTCGCGTTGAAGTAGCACGCTGGGACCGCGCCACTCCGTGGCGCTCACAGGCTTCCAGTAAACGAAGAAGCGCCACGGAGTGGCGCGGTCCCAGCGAAGACAACGAAGGAGAGAACATGGGTCAGATGGATGGCAAGGTGGCGATCGTCACCGGCTCGGGACGCGGCATCGGCAAGGAGATCGCGTTGCGCCTGGTGCGCGACGGCGCCGCGGTGGTGATCAACGACATCGACGACGCGCCCGCGAAGGAAACCGTCGCCGAGATCATCAAGATGGGCGGCAAGGCGGTGGCGTGCAACGGCGACGTGGCCAAGCCGGACTTCGGCGACCGCATCGTCAAGACCGCGGTCGACGCGTTCGGCGACTGCCACGTCGTGGTGAACAACGCTGGCTACACTTGGGATTCGGTTATCCAGAAGATGACCGACGAGCAGTGGTACGCCATCCTCGACGTCCATCTGACGGCGCCGTTCCGCGTCCTGCGCGCCTTCCAGCAGCATTTCCGCCAGGCCGTCGAGAAGGAACGTTCCGAGGGCAAGCGCATCGTGCGCAAGGTCGTGAACATCTCCTCGACCTCGGGCGTGAACGGCAATGCCGGCCAGTCGAACTACTCGGCGGGCAAGGCGGGCATCGTCGGCCTGACCAAGACCTTGGCCAAGGAGTTCGGCCGCTACGACGTGACGGTCAACGCCGTGGCGTTCGGCTACATCCAGACCCGCCTGACGAAGCCGCTCGCCCAGGGCGAGGACGGCGAGATCGAGGTCCAGGGCCGCAAGGTCAAGATCGGCGTGCAGGGCGGCCGTATCGCCGCCATGAACCAGATGATCCCGCTCGGCCGCGGCGGCCTGCCGGAAGAGGCAGCGGGCTCGGTCTACCTGTTCTGCAGCCCCGACAGCGATTATGTCAGCGGCCAGTGCCTGGTGGTGAACGGCGGGCTCTGAGCGCCGCCGACACTCATCTTCTCGTCATATGCCTCTCCCCGGCGGGGGGAGAGGCCAGGTGAGGGCCACCGAATATCGCGCGTCATCCCCTGCCCTAGCGAGAGGGAAGAGGAAGGCTGCAGAAACAAGCTTCCTCCGTTGACGCGACAAAACTATATCACTCTCACCCGTCAGCCGAATGTCGGATAGTAATCCGCCATGGCGTCCGGGGGATATCAGATCGGCATCGTCGGCTGCGGCGTGGCAGGCCAGGCGGCGGCGGTCTTCCTCGCCGAATGCGGGCACGACGTCACCGTCTTCGAGCGTTTCGCCGAGCCCCGGCCGCTGGGTGCCGGGCTGCTGCTCCAGCCGACCGGCCTCGCGGTGCTGCGGGCGCTGCGGCTCAAGGAGCAGGCGCTGTCGCGCGGCGGCAAAGTGCTCGGGCTGGAGGCGAAAACCGCCGCCGGCCGCACCGTCCTCGATCTTTCCTATTCGATGCTTCACCCCGCCGCGCACGGGCTCGGTATCCGGCGCAGCGTCTTGTTCGACCTGCTGCATCGCCGGCTGAAGGAGTCGCCCACCCGGTTGGTGACCGGCACGGAGATCCACGATGTCGCCCGCGAGCACGGCAAGGCCGTCGTCGTCGGCCGCGACGGTCAGCGTCACGGTCCGTTCGATCTCGTCGTCGTGGCCGATGGCGCGCATTCGATGCTGCGTCAGCGGCGGATGCCGCAGGCGGTCCAACGCCTCTACGACTGGGGCTGCCTGTGGACCACTGTGCCCGACGACGCGGGCATCGGCGCCACCTCGCTGCTGCGCCAGAGGGTGCGCGGCACGCGGGAGATGATGGGTTTCCTGCCGATGGGCGACGGCCTGCTCACGATGTACTGGAGCCTCCCGGCGGCGGCCCTCGCCCCGGAGGTCCCGCTCGATCTCGACGTGATGCGGCGCGAGGGGCGCGCGTTGTGGCCGGAAGCGGCGTCCGTCATCAGCGCTGCCGTCGAGACCAACGATTTCGCGCGCGCCACCTACCGCAACGTCGCTCTGCCGCGTTGGAACGACGGCCCGATCCTGTTCATCGGCGATGCCGCGCACGGGACAAGCCCGCAGCTCGGCCAGGGCGCCAATCTCGGTCTTGTCGACGGCTGGACACTGGCCGACGTGCTGGGCGAATGTCCCGACATCCCGTCCGCGATCGCCCGGTTCGCCCAGCGTCGCGGTTCGACCGTGCGCTTCTACCGCCAGGCCAGCCACCTGCTGACGCCGCTGTTCCAGTCGAACGTCGACTCTTTCGGCTGGCTGCGCGATGCGTTCATGGGCATCGCCTGCCGCCTGCCGATCACGCGCACCATTGCGGCGACGACGCTCGCCGGCGTGCGCACCGGCTGGCTGTCGGCCGCGAAGCTCGACGCCGAGGGCCGCTACCGGCTCGATCCTTGAGTCGCGCCCCTGGCAGGGGCTCGCGCCGCCCGGCGGTAGGCCTCGATCAGCCAGACGTTGAACTGCTGCAGCGTCCGCTCCGATGGCGCATAGATGCCGTTGGGGACGAAGCGCGAATGCTTGGCGGCCTGCATGCCCTTGTTCACCGGCACGTCCTGCGCCCAGATCTTGGCGCCGCCCTCGCGTACCGCCGCGCAGCGGTCGATGAAGTCGGGCAGCGCGATGGTGCTCTTCGGCAGCAGCCAGCCGCCATACGTGACGCGGTCGCTGCCCGCGAGGGTCGCCTCGACGCCGACCGGGCGGATCAGCGTGTAGGCGATGGTGTCCGGCGCGAACATCTTGGTCATGCTGGGCGGCAGCATCGCGAAGGTGATGCGCGCGCGCTGCTCCGGCGGCAGCGTTGCGATCGCGGGGAAGGCGGCGTCCGGTCCCCAGCCGTCGCGCATCATGCCGCCGTCCGGCTGCTTCATCGGCACGCTGCGCACGATGGCGTTGTCGCCCGGCGCCATGTCGGTGAAGCGCACGCCGTCGCCCAGCCCGGCGCTCGGCGCGAAGTCGTGCGTGCCGATATGGACGAACTCCGGATGGTAGGCGTCCGTGAAGTTCTCGACCTGAACCTTCCAGTTCCAGGGCAGCGGCGTATCGCTCAGCACCGGCGGCACCGCGGTGAGGCCGGTCGCCTCGTAGCCTGTCCACAGGGGCTCGAGCTTGGCCAGGCTCGGCCCCAGCGGCCGGGCGTCCGGATCGAGATTGACGAAGATGAAGCCGTGCCACAGCTCGAGCCGTAGCGGCGGCAGACGGACGGTGTCGCGCAGCGCCTTCAGCCGCGCCGCATCGCCCATGCGCGGCGCGCCGGTGAGGCGCCCGGCCGGATCGTAGGTCCAGAAATGGAGCGGGCAGCGCGCGTGCCGGGCGCCCTTTTCGGGGCAGGGGATGATCTCGCCGCGATGCTGGCAGAGGGCGCTCATTGCCCGCAGCGCGCCATCCTCGCCGCGCGCCACCAGCACCGGCTCGCCCGCGACCTCGCTCGCCAGCCAGTCACCGGGCTCGGCGACCTCCTCGACCCGGCCGACGCAGATCCAGGTGCGGCTGAACACCTCCTTCTGCTCGAAGGCGAAGAATTCGGGCGAGGTGTAGCAGCCGGCCGGCAGCATGCGCTCGTAGGCCGCCTCCGGTCCCAGCGCCGCGATCTCGTCGAGTAGCGCCTCGACCACGGGCGGGTACGACCGTGTGGGACGGCTGACGATCGTCTGATCCATGGCATGTCCTCCTGTCGCCGAAGGACATGCAAGAACCGCGCGAGAGGCCAGGCGGCGGGGACGTGGCGGCCGACGGCGCCCGGCGCGCTAGTCGACCGCTGTGCCGTCGTCGCGATAGGCCCAGCAAGTCTCGGGCGGCAAGGTGATGGCGACCTCGCCGTTCGGCTCGTGTCGGGCCGCGGTGCCGACCTCGAGCACCTCGATGCGCTGGCCGCCCAGCTCGACGTCGTAGACCGTCTGCATGCCTTGGTAACGCCGTTCGATCACGCGGCCGGCAAAGGCGTTGGCCGGGCCGCGTTCGCCCAGCCGCACGTTCTCGGCGCGCAGCGCCACGCGTGCCTTGTCGCCGGCGGCGAGCGGCTGCGGCGTCCAGGCCTCGATCCGGCCGGCGGCACCGAGATCGATGGTGGCGCGCTCGCCGCTGCGCGCCAGCACCGTGCCGAGCAGCCCGTTGGAGGCGCCGGTGAAGTTGGCGACGAAGGAGTCGGCCGGTCGATTATAGATCTCGCCCGGCGGCGCCATCTGCAGCAACTTGCCGTTGCGCATCACGCCGATCCGGTCGCCCAGCACCACGGCCTCGGCCTGGTCGTGGGTCACGTACAACCCCGTCATGCCGGTCATCTTGAGGATGCGGCGCAGCTCGTCGCGCAGACGGATGCGCAGCTTGGCGTCGAGATTGGAGAGCGGCTCGTCGAGCAGCAGGAGCTGCGGGCGGTAGACCAGGCTGCGGGCCAGCGCCACGCGTTGCATCTGGCCGCCCGACAGCGAAGTGACCGGCCGCTCGGCGTAGTCGCGCAGGCCGACCAGCTCGAGCGTCTCGTCGACCTTCGTCCTGATGTCGCCGCCGCTGCCGGCGCCGTTGCGCCGGTGCTTCAGCGGATAGGCAACGTTCTGGCGCACGGTCATGTGCGGCCAAACTGCGTAGGACTGGAAGACCATCCCGATATCGCGCTCGCGCGGGCTCACCAGAACACCCCGCTCGGGCTCCGAGACCACGCGCCCGCCGATCGAGATGCGTCCGCCGGTCGGATGCTCCAGCCCGGCCACGCAGCGCAGGGTGGTGGTCTTGCCGCAGCCCGAGGGTCCCAGCAGCACCACGATCTCGCCCGCCGGCACCTCGAAGTTCACGCCGTCGACGGCGGGCTTGGCCCCGGCGGCGAAACGCTTCTCGAGCCGCTCGATCAGCAGCGCTGCGGTCACTGGCGGTATCCGTAGGTCTTGTTCCACTCATCGAGCCACGGCTCGCGCAGCTTCTCGAACTCGTCGAACTTCGGCACCCAGACTTTGACCACCTTGGGATCCCAGCCCTTCGGGAAGGCCGGTGGCTCCTTCATCGAGGTGATGTTGCCGAGATTCTTGATGGCGAAGGTCTGGCCTTCCTTGCTGAGCCGCCAGTTCATGAACAGCTTCGACGCGTTCGGGCTCTTGGACGTCTTGGTGATACCGTCGGCATAGGGAACGATCGGCACGCCTTCGGGCGCGAAGATCGCCTCGGCCGGCGCGCCCTCGGCGATCTTGGTCCAGATGATGTTGTACAGCAGCGGAGCGATCGAGACCTCGCCGCGCACCAGCGCGTCGCTGAGCGGGGCGCCGGACGGATAGAGCGCGATGCCGAGCGCGGCCTGCTTCTTCCAGTAGTCCTCGCCCAGCACCTGGCGCTCG
>CAMFJT010000299.1 GCA_945957125.1 uncultured Rhodospirillales bacterium
TGTTCTCGATCATTGCCTGCGCGATCAGCATGCGATCGAATGGATCTCCATGGCGGCCGCCAAGGTCGCCCCCCCGTTGCGCGTGCGCGACCGAAACCGGCAGCGCCTCGAAACCCCCTGCCGCCAGCACTGCGGCTACGTCGTGGGCGACAGAGCCCGCGTCAGGCAGCTTTCCGATCCGGAACTTGGTGGTGATTTCCCATACCGACGCAGCGCTGACGAAGACGTCGCTCTCCTCGTCATCGGCGATGGCCGCACGGGCTCGATGCGACAACCTTGAGTCCGCGAAGACCCACCAGAGGAACGCGTGCGTGTCGAGGAGCAGGCGCACCCGCTCACTCCCAGAGCTTCAGTTCGCTCTCGGGCAAGGGCTCGAAGAACTCCGGCCCTACCGACCCTTTCCCCTTGAGCCTTCCGAACTGTCGCTTCGGCTTCGGGGCAACCGGAACGAGCCGCGCGACAGGGTTCTTGCCGCGAGCCAGCACGACTTCCTCGCCGGCCTCCACGAGGGCCACGAGCTTGGACAGGTTGGTCTTGGCCGCATGGATCGTATAGGTCGCCATGTTGCAAATTTAGCTAATCATCTTAGCCCATTCGAGACCACTGCGCCGGCGAGGAGCCGAGCGGCTCGGCGGGCCGGGCGTAGAAGGCGGGCGTCGCGCTGAGCTGGACGACCGGCTTGAGGTGCTGCAGGCGCCCGAACGGCCCGTCGCTTTCCATCAGCAGGCCGGCGAGCTCGGCGTCGGGCAGGTCCTTCAGGCCGGCGGCGCCGTCGATCGTGCCCAGGCTCGCGATCCAATGCGCGACCTGCACCAGCGAGACGCGGACCAGCCACGAGCCGCCCTGCTCGGCGCGGCGCGCGAGGGCCACCATGGCGCCGAGCGCGGCGAGGTAGCCCGCGATGTAGTCGAGCGCCTGGACCGGCAGGTTGCGCGGCTGGGCCAGCGTGCCTTGCGTCGCGGCAAGCCCCGTCACGTTCTGCACGATCGAATCGAAGCCGCGGCGCGCGGCCCACGGACCCTCGTGGCCGTAGGCGCAGATGCTGACGCAGACGATGCCCGGCCGCAGCGCCGCGAGGCGCTCGGGCGAGAAGCCGCGTGCGGCGAGCGTGCCGGGGCGATAGCCCTGCGTGAACACGTCGGCCTCGCGCACCAGCCCTTCGAGGGTGGCGACGCCGGCGGGCTCGCGCAGGTCGATCCAGGCGCAGCGCTTGCCGTGACCGGTGTCCATCAGGATCTCGGTCTGGTAGGGCAGGTGGGGCGCCGCGATGTGCAGCACCTCCGCGCCGTTCTCGGCCAGCACGCGGCCGCTGGTCGGGCCGGCCAGCACACGCGTCAGGTCGAGCACGCGCACGCCGCCGAGCGGCCGGTCGCTCTTCGGCAACGGCCGCGGCGGCGCCTCGCCGATCTTCACGATGTCGAGCAGCGGCAGCTTCGCCACCGCGATGCCGTGCGGATGCGCCGCCCATTCCTCGCGGCTGCGCACCAGGCCGCCGACGCAGCCGCCCTCGGCGATCGCCGCCTCGATGTCGAGCCCGTCCCATTTGGCGACGGCCTCGGCCAACGCCTCCCGCGTGCCTTCCTTTGCGCCGGCGATGCGCAGCGCGCCCTCGCGATGGTGCGGATGGTTGGTGTGCAGGAACATCACCCGCCCGTCCCGGGTCGGATAGTGGCCGGCAAGCGGGTCCCACGACACGGGCTTCTTTCCGTCCTGCAGCACATAGGTGTTGGAGCGCAGCGAGGCGGCCGCGGCGTGACGGTCGACGGTCACGGCCTGCGGCTTGCCCGTCTTGAGCCGCCACAGGTCGGAGAGGGCGAGACCAATGGCGCCCAGCGCGGCCGATCCGGCGCGAGCGATTCGCCACGGCGTGACGAAGACCGGATCTCCTCCGTTGGTGAAGATCAGGGAATCGTCGGCCCGTCTGAGCCGGTCGAGCCGGCGCAGCACGTCGTAAGTCAGGGTCTCGCTCATCGGGTCGCCATGATCTCCGTCAGCAGGGCCATCAGCACGTCAGGGCAGGTGATGTGCGGGTTGTGACTCGCGTCGATCTCGTAATGCCGCCAGCCGGCCTCGTTTCGAGCCCGTTCGCCGAACTGGCGGAACACGTCGCCCGGCCCGTTCTTCTTTGCGTAGATGTAATGGCGCGCCGGCACGTACTGGGACTGGAGCGAGATCTTTTGTTCGAACGTCCTGATCGGTTGCGGCCGCCGGCGCGGCACCGCCCAGGCGGCGTCTTCCGGCGCCGTATCGGGCGGCATGGGGTTGAGCGGCAGCTTCCAGCCGTCGCCGTCCTTCTGTGCGCCCGCGCGCATGTTGGCCTCGGCCTTCGGTCCGACCAGGTCGAACAGGCTTTGCCCGTCCTTCGGCGCGAAGGCGTCGATGTAGACCACTCGCGCGATGCGGTCGGCCGCCTTGTCGGCGACGCCGGTGGCGACCATGCCGCCGTAGGAATGGCCCAGCAGCGTCACGTCCTTCAGGTCCTCGAATTCGAGCACCGACAACACGTCCTGGATGTGGGTCGACAGATCGATGTCCGGGCGGGCCAGATGGGCGCGCTCGCCGAGGCCGGTGTAGGTCGGCGCGAAGAATTCGTGCCCCGCGGCGCGCATCAGCGGCCGCATCTTCTTCCAGGCCCATGCGGCCGACCAGGCGCCATGCGCCAGAACGATGGATGCCATGCCGTCTTCTCCCCTGCTGGCGGGTCTCTTTCACGGGTGCTAGTACGAAGCACTCGCAATGACCATAAATCCAACCATAGCACTCGGCGACGCCCGTGTGGGCTTTCGTGGCCGTATCGCAGCCCTCGATCTGGCGCGCGCGCCGGCGGCCGGCCTGCCGCCGGCGGAACTGGAGCGGCGGCTGATCGAGCTCGGCTTCGTCGAGGGCGCGACGGTCGAGCTGCTGCACCAGGGGCTGTTCGGCGGCGATCCGATTGCCGTTCGAGTGGCGGCCACCACGATCGCGCTGCGCCGTCGCGAAGCCATGGCCGTGATGGTAACGGACCAGCCATGAACGCCGCTGTCGAGCTTGCTCCCGTCGTCGCCCTGGTGGGCAATCCCAATTGCGGCAAGACGGCGCTGTTCAACGCCCTTACCGGCAGTCGCCAGAAGGTCGCCAACTATCCCGGCGTGACCGTCGAGAAGAAGGTCGGGCGGCTCACGACGCCCGGCGGGCGGTCGATCGAGATCGTCGACCTGCCGGGCACCTATTCGCTGCGCGCCCGCTCGCCGGACGAGGAGATCACGCGCGACGCGGTGCTGGGCAAGCTGGCAACCGAGCGGGCGCCCGACCTGATCATCTGCGTCGCCGATGCCTCCAACCTGCGGCTGGCGCTGCGCCTCGCGCTCGAGCTCAAGCAGGTCGGTCGGCCGGTGATGATGTCCCTGAACATGATGGACATCGCCCGCAAGCGCGGCATCGAGATCGACCTTGAAACGCTCGAGCGCGAGCTTGGGGTGCCGGTGGTGAGCTCGGTCGCCGTGCGCCGTGGCGGCACCGATACGCTGCTCGCCGCCCTCGACGCCCGGCTCGCCGCAAACGAGGCGGCCGGCCCTTCGGCATGGCGGCCGCCCGATGCCGCCGGCCTGCGCGGCGGACAGCGCGAGGCCGACCGCGTGCTGCGCGCTGCGATCCGCCAGGCCGGCCACCTCGATCCCCGCACGGCGAAGGCCGATGCCGTGCTCCTCCATCCGGTCGGCGGGCTGGTGATCCTGCTCGCCATCCTGTTCGTGATGTTCCAGGCGGTTTTCGCCTGGGCGCGTCCGCTGATGGACGCGATCTCCGAAGGCTTCAGCTGGCTGGGCGCGCTGGTCGGCCAGGCGCCCCTGCCGGATCTCGTCCGCAGCTTCCTGAAAGACGGCCTGATCGCCGGTGTCGGCAGCGTGATCGTCTTCCTGCCGCAGATCGTCATCCTGTTCTTCTTCATCCTGCTGCTCGAGGACCTGGGCTACATGGCCCGTGCCGCCTTCCTGATGGACAGGATCATGGGGGGCGCGGGGCTGCACGGCCGCGCCTTCATCCCGCTGCTGTCGTCCTTCGCCTGCGCCATTCCCGGCATCATGGCGACGCGCGTGATCGACGACCGGCGCGACCGGCTGACCACCATTCTCGTGGCGCCGCTGATGACCTGCTCGGCGCGTATCCCGGTCTATACGCTGATCATCTCGGCCTTCATTCCCGACCGCGAGGTCTGGGGCTTCGTCGGCCTGCAGGGGCTGGTGATGTTCGGCCTCTACGCGGCGGGCATAGCCGGGGCGCTCACCGTGTCGTTCTTGGCCAAGCGCCTCTTCTGGCGCACCACCGCCGGCGAGCCCTTCATGCTCGAGCTGCCCGACTACAAGCTGCCCCAGGCCAAGTCGCTGGCGTTCGGCGTGTGGTCGCGCGCGCTCGCCTTCCTCAAGCGCGCCGGCACGACGATCCTGTCGATGATGATCCTGATCTGGGCGCTGGCCTCGTTTCCGCAGCCGCCCGAAGGCGCGACCGGCCCGTCGATCGATTACAGCCTCGCGGCGAAGATCGGCCGTGCCATCGAGCCGGTCACCGCGCCGCTCGGATTCAACTGGCAGATCAACGTCGCGCTGATTCCGGGCATGGCCGCGCGCGAGGTCGCGGTCGGTGCACTCGGGACGATCTATGCGGTCGATGCCGGCGAGGAAGCCGCGGGGAAGATCGGCAAGATCCTGGCCGAGCAATGGCCGCTCGCCACTGCCCTGGCCCTGCTTGCCTGGTACGTGTTCGCGCCGCAGTGCGCGTCGACCCTGGCCGTCATTCGCCGTGAGACCGGCGGCTGGAGCTGGGTCGGGGTCACGTTCGTCTACATGCTGGCGCTGGCCTATGCCGCGGCGCTCGCCACCAACCAGATCGCCCGCGCCTTCGGCGCGGGATGAAGCTTTCATCGCGCAGCCAGCCGTCGCCAGCCAGCGTACTCTCGTCGAGCGAGGTTCAGATGTCCGTGCGTTACTGGCTTCAGCAGCTCCATCTCTGGATCGGGCTGATCCTGATGCTGCCGCTGGTGGTGATGGGCATCACCGGCGCCGTGCTGGTCTATGCCCACGACGTCGAACGGCTCTTCGGGCAGGGTAGCCCCGAGGTCAAGACGGTCGGGGAATGGCGGTCTCCCGGCGAGCTGATCGAGGCGGCGAAGGCGGCAAGCCACGAGCCGGGACGGGTCCCGATCGCCGTCCGCTGGCCGATCGAGGTGGGCGAACCGGCCGCCGTCCGCCTGTCGCGCCCCGGCATGGCCAACGAGCGCACCCAGTTCCGCGGCGAGGGGCGTGGCCAGGGCGGCCAACAGGGCCGTCCGCAGGGTGGTCAGCCGCAGGACGGCCAGCCGTCGCAGGCGGGCCAGCAAGGAGGCCAGCAACCGGGCCAGCAAGGAGGCCAGCAACCGGGCCAGGCGCAGGGGCGAGTGCCGGTCCAAAGTCCGTTCGCGGGCAGTATGCAGATCCTGATGGACCCGGTGTCTGGGGCGCCGCTGCAGACTCAGCAGGCAATGACGGGCTGGGTTCGGTTCTTCCACGATCTGCACGGCCATCTCTTCATCACGGGCGGTCTCGGCCGCGAGATCGTCGGCTGGCTGGGCGTGGCGATGCTCGTGCTCGGATGCTCGGGGCTCTATCTGTGGTGGCCGAGGTCCGGCCAATGGAAGAGCGCGTTCACGGTCCGACGGAAGGCGCGTGGCGTGCGGCTCAACCGCGAGCTGCATGGAGCGGTCGGCATCTGGAGCCTCGTCCTGTTCATGGTGGTGAATTTCACCGGGGTCTACATCGCCTTCCCGCAGCAGATCGGCGCGGCCGTCAATACGGTTTTCCCCGGCCGCGACATGCGCGCGGCCCAGTTCCAGGCGCGGGTCGAGCCGATGCGGGGGGCCACGCCGATCGCCCTCGACGAAGCCCTCGCCCTGGCCAAGGCGCGCATCCCCGATGCACGCTTCCTCAACGCCTTCCTGCCGACGCGGCCCGACCAGGCGCTGCGCATCGGCATGATCCGGCCCGGCCATAGCGAGGGCGCGCCGACGATCAGCGTGATCATCGACCCCTGGCGCAAGAGCATCGTCGACGTGTTCGACCCGAAGACGCTGTCGGCCGGCGAGACGATCGTCGCCTGGCAAAGGCCGCTGCACGAAGGCGAGGGGCTGGGCGGCGTCTACAAGTTCCTGGTTTTCGTCTCGGGCGTGATCGTCCCGATCTTCGCCGTAACCGGCTTCCTGATGTGGTGGCTGAAGCGGCGCAACCGGCGCGCCGGCGAGCGGGCCAAGGCCGCGATCCTCGCTGCCGCGCAGTCGGCCGACTGAGAGACTTTTGCCGGGGGCGCGGCTCTCATCGGTGGCAACATTGCCTTTTCTCCTGCCCCTCCCCCGT
>CAMFJT010000300.1 GCA_945957125.1 uncultured Rhodospirillales bacterium
CCCCGATCACAAGCCGGTCCGCACACCGAAGACCATGAGTTCATGGAGAGGAGCGTAGCGCAGCGAAGCGTCTCGAAGGGTGGCAACGGGCACGACCGAGCTAAAACCTCGTAGCTGCAGCGATTTTTCGCTCCGTCCTTCGCGTTGCCATCCTTCGAGACGCTCCGCTGCGCTGCGCTCCTCAGGATGAGGCGGAATTGTAGCCAGATCGCTTTCGCACCATCGGTCGAAAGATTCACAAGCTCTCAGGACGACGGAGACATAGCCTCGTCGGTCCGAAGCGAAGTCTCTCCAGCCCTCAGTACGTCTTGAGCAGGCGGTCGATGTAGTCGAGCTCTTCCTTCGGACGGGCCATCTCGCCGGCGCGGCGGCGCAGCTCATCGAGGATCTCGCGGCTCTTCTGGCGGTCGAGCTCGAGCGGCACCTTATCGGTGCCGGTATCCACCGAATCGCCGTAGTTGCCGTCGGAGCGGCCCAGCGGGTCGCGATCCTCGCTGCGCCGCTCGCGCTCCTCGATCTCGGCGATGTCCTGGCCGTTGCCCGGGCCGCGATTGTTGTTGCGCATCTGCTCGGCGAGATCGCCCATGCCCTGCTGCAGGTTGTCGAGCGCGCGGCGCTGGGCGCGGCTGGCCTCGCGCGAATCCCCGCGGCGCAGCGCATCCTCCGCCTCACGCATCGAGCGCTCGGCGCGGCCCAGCGATTCCGGCATCGGCATGCCGTTCTCGTCGAGCTTCTTCATGAAGTCGCCGAGCTGGCCGCGCAGGCCGCCCTGCTGATTGCCCTGGTTCTGGCCCCACTGCGGATCGCCCTGGCCGGGTTGCTGGCCGGGTTGCTGGCCCTGACCCTGCTGGCCGCGTTGACCTTGCTGTCCCTGCTGGCCCTGTTGCCCACGCTGGCCCTGCTGCTGGCGGCTCTCGCGCTCGCTCTCGCCGAGGAGCTGGTTCTGGCGCCGCGACAGCCGGTCGAGCTGGTTCATCATCTCGCGGCCCTGCTGGTTGCCCTGGCCGTTCTGGCCCTGCTGCCGCTGCTGCCCGCGCTGGCCCGGCTGGGCCATCATCGGCGTGGCGTTCTCCATCATCTTGCGCAGCTCTTCCAGCATCCGCTTGGCGCCCTCGCGGTCGCCGTTCTTCGCCATCTCGCGAATCTTGTCGAGCATCTTCTGCAGGTCGTCGCCGGTGATGGTGTTGTTCGGATCCATCTTCTCCACCTGCTCCTGCATGCGGCGGCGTTCCTCCGGATCCTTCATCCGCTCGGCGAGCTCCTTCTGCCAGCGGTCCATCGCCTGGTAGAGCTGCTGGATCAGCCGCTCGATCTCCTCGTCGCCCGCCTGGCGCTGCATCGCATCGCGCAGGTCCTGGCGAGCCTGTTCGACGGCACGCTCGGCATCGGAGGTCGCGCCCTGCTCGAGCCGCATGGCGAGGTCCCAGAGCAGCTTCTGTGTGTCGGCGATCACCGCCTTGTCGGCACTGGCCGCGAGCCGCGCCGCACCGATGCGCAGGCCGAGCTGCACCACGGGGTCCTCGCGGTAGGATTTGGGATGCGCCTGGATCAGCCGCATGCCGTCGGCGACATCAAGCCTGAGTGCCTTGGGATCGCGGGTAAGCTGCTTGCGCAGCACGATCAGCGCGCGCGCCGTCGGGTCGTTGAACACCCGCTCGGGCAGGAGGAAGGTCTCGGCCGCGCTGCTGCCTTTCTGGCCCAACGCATCGGTGGCGAACAGGATCACGCGCACCTTGAGGCCTGCCCAGGGATGGGAGGTGAGGTCGCGGACGAAGGTGTCGGACACCTTCCGGCTGTTGCCCGGAACCGGCAGGTCGACGCGCAGGACCTCGGGCTCTTCGCCCTCGTCCAGCATGTCGGCGCCCAGCACCGAGCCGTGCAGCCGCATCTGGAGCTGAACGCCGGTGATGCCGAAGTCGTCGCCGGCGATGTACTCGACCTTGGTCGACCACTTGTCGACGCCGATCGGCCGGGCGAACTCGATGGTCGGCGGCAGGTCGGGGATGACGTGCAGCTTCCAGCCCGCCTGCTCCTCGCCGCGCGCCTGCAAGGCGATCCTGTTGCCTTCTGTGATCACCGCCTCGATCTGGTACTTCCCCTTGGCAACGGTATTGAACTCGGTCTCCTTGCCGTCGATCACCAGCTTCGGCGCATGGCGGCCGCGAACATCGTCGACGAAACCGGCGAGCTTGCTGCCCACCGGCACGCGCAGCACCTTCTCGTGATCGGCCATGTCGAGATAGATCGGCGCCTTGCCGGTATAGGCCGGCGGCGCGATCCACAGGTTGGCGACGACCGGCGGCGGCGGCGGAAAGGCCAGCGTCACCGCCGCCATCATGCGGTCGGTCCGCCAGCCGCCGGCAGAGGCGACGGCCACGATGAGGGCAAGGACGGGCACGATGCGCAGCGCCCAGGTATCGAACCGGGCCAGCCCCGGATGGGCGGCCTTGTTGCTGAGGCCTGCAAGGCGCGCGGCCTCGCGACGGCGATGCGCCGCCCACAGCGCGGCCGCCATGGGATCGTTGCTGCCCGCGGCGAGGCTGTCCTGCACCGCGACGAGCGGTCGGTGCGGCACGCCGGAATCCTGCTCGAGCCGGCGGATCGCCTCCGCCCGGACCGGCCATGTAAACCCGCGGAACTGCCACCAGCCCAAGCCGACGAAGCCCACGGCCAGCGCCGCCAGTACACCGGTATGCACCCAGGGATCGAGGCCGCCGAACAGATCGAGATGGGCCGCCGCGACGAACAACGCCAGCACGGCAACCAGCGGCATCAGCCGCGGCCACACGCCCTCCCAGGCGAGAGCGAGCCAAGCCAGGCCGATCTTGCGCTCGACGCCAGGCGCGGGGATCGGGGTGGCTTCGGTGGCGTCCATCGCGTCCTTTCGGCTTGCGCTCTAGGCTTTCTCCATCCAGGGCGGAAACCGCTCCGAAGAGAGCATCTCGTCGATCGTAGGCCTTGGCCGGACGACCGCAAATCGCGTGCCATCGACCATAACCTCCGGCGCCAGCGGCCGGGTGTTGTAGCTCGAAGCCATCACCGCCCCGTAGGCGCCCGCCGAGCGTACCATGACGAGGTCGCCGGCAGAAAGCGGGGGCAGGTCACGGTTCTGTGCCAGGTAGTCGCCCGACTCGCAGATCGGTCCGACTATGTCGCAACGGATCGTGGCGGCATCGGGGCGTGGCCGGCGGACCGGCAGGATATCGTGCCAGGCGTCGTACAGGGTCGGCCGGATCAGGTCGTTCATCGCCGCGTCGACGATGACGAAGGTCTTCGAGACGCCGGGCTTGACCAGGATCACCTCGCCGACCAGCACGCCCGCCTCGCCGACCAGCCGGCGGCCGGGCTCGAAGGTCAGCTCGCAGCCCAGCCCGTCGGTCTCTTTGCGCACGACCTGCAGAAAATCGCCGATCGCGGGCGGCTTCTCGTCGGCGTAGACGATCCCCAGGCCGCCGCCGATGTCGAAACGGTCGATCCGGTGGCCGTCGGCGCGGAGCTGCACGATCAGCTCGCGCACACGGGCGATGGCGTCGCGATAGGGGTCGAGCGTCGTGAGCTGCGAGCCGATATGCATCGCCACGCCGACCACCTTCAGGTTGGGCAGCCGTCCGGCCAGCGCGAAGGCCTCGCGCGCCAGGTCGATGTCGATACCGAACTTGTCGTCCTTGCGGCCGGTGGTGATCTTCTCGTGCGTGCCGGCATCGATGTCCGGGTTCACACGGATGGTGATATGGGCCTTCACGCCGAGCTGGCCCGCGACCGCGTTCAGCATCTCCAGCTCGGCCGAGCTCTCGACGTTGATCTGGCCGATGCCGGCTTCGAGCGCGGCCATCAGCTCCGACGGCTTCTTGCCGACGCCGGAATAGACGATCCTGCGGCCCGGGATGCCGGCCGCCAGCGCGCGCCGCATCTCGCCGACCGAGACGATGTCGGCGCCGGCGCCGAGGTCGCCGAACAGCTTGATCACCGCGAGGTTCGAGTTGGCCTTGAGCGCGTAGCAGACCGAGGCGTTCATGCCTCTCATGCCGTCGGCGAATTCCTGCCAGCCGGCGCGCAGTGCTGCGGTCGAGTAGCAATAGAACGGCGTGCCGACCTGCCGCGCGATCGCCTCGAGCGCCACGCCCTCGGCCATCATGTCGCCCTCGGCGTTATAGGCGAAGGCGCTCATGACTGCTCACCCTTATTGCTCCTCTCCCCCGCTAGGGGGAGAGGCGGGGAGAGGGGGCAACGCTCGTTGCCAGCAAATGCTTGCAACCCCCTCACCCAACCTCTCCCCCTAGCGGGGGAGAGGAGCATGAAGGCAGGGGAAGGAAGTATTTCGATTGTCATGCCTTCTTCCCCACACCAAGGAACCGCTTGCGGGCGTCCTTGACGGCGCGCGCGACGTTGGACGGGGCGGTGCCGCCCTCGCTCCTGCGCGCGGCGACCGAGGCCTCGACCGTCAGCACCTTGTAGACGTCCTTCGTGATGCTGGGCTCGACTGCCTGCATCTCGGCGAGCGAGAGCTTGTCGAGATCGATGCCCTTGGCGGCGGCCTTGCCGACCAGCGCGCCGGTCGCGTGATGGGCCTGGCGGAACGGCAGGCCGACCTCGCGCACCAGCCAGTCGGCGAGATCGGTCGCCACCGAATAGTCGGCCGAGGCGACGGCGCGCATGCGCTCGGGATTGGCCTTGAGGTCGCGCACCATGCCGGTCATCGCCGCGACGCAGAGCTCGATCGACTCGGTGGCGTCGAACAGCGGCTCCTTGTCCTCCTGCATGTCCTTGCCGTAGGTCAGCGGCAGCCCCTTCAGCATGGTGCAGAGCGCCACGAACGCGCCCATGATGCGGCCCGTCTTGCCGCGCGTCAGCTCGGCAGCGTCCGGGTTGCGCTTTTGCGGCATGATCGAGCTGCCGGTCGTGAAGGCGTCCGACAGCGCGATGAAGCGGAACGGCGCGGAACACCAGATCACGATCTCCTCCGCAAGCCGCGAGAGGTGCACCGCGCAGAGCGAGGCCGTGGCAAGGAACTCCACGACGTAGTCGCGGTCCGACACGGCATCGAGCGAGTTGGCCATCGGCGCGTCGAAGCCCAGCGCCTTCGCCGTCCGCTTGCGGTCGATCGGATGCGGCGTGCCGGCGAGCGCGGCGGCGCCGAGCGGCGATTCGTTCATCCGCGCGCGGCAGTCGCGCAGCCGGCTGCGGTCGCGGCCGAACATCTCGACATAAGCGAGCAGGTGATGGCCGAACGTGATCGGCTGCGCCGTCTGCAGGTGGGTGAAGCCAGGCATGATGGTCGCGGCATATTCCTCGGCACGGTCGATCAGCGCCGCCTGCAGGTCGCGCAGCATCGCCTCCAGCCGGTCGACCGCGTCGCGCGTCCACAGGCGGACGTCGAGCGCCACCTGGTCGTTGCGTGAGCGGCCGGTATGGAGGCGTCCGCCGGCCGGCCCGATGATATCGGTAAGGCGCGCCTCGACGTTGAAATGGATGTCCTCAAGCTTGGTCGAGAACTTGAACTTGCCGCTCTCGATCTCGGCCTTGACCTGCGCCAGCCCCTGCCTGATCGCGCGGCCGTCCTTGGCGGTCAGGATGCCCTGCGCGACCAGCATCTCGGCATGCGCCAGCGAACCTGCAATGTCCTGCGCATAGAGCTTGCGATCGAAGCCGATGGAGGCGTTGATCTTCTCCATGATCTCGGCCGGGCCGAGGGCGTAGCGACCTCCCCACATCGTGTTGGGGTTCGCCTTTTTCTTGCTAGTCTTCCGTGCCATGAAGCCGTCTATGGCACATCCCGGTCACAAATTCCTCATCGGCCGCAGGTTCCTGCTCGCGACAATACCGGCTTTTTTTGCCGTGCCGGCATTAGCCAATCTGGGGCCGGAGCTGCTCGCGGGCAGCATGGGGAAGTTCACACTCGCCAAGGCACCGAAGGCGCTACCCGACCTCGCCTTCACCGATGCCGAGGACAAGCCGCTGACCCTCGCCGCCTACAAGGGCAAGACGGTGCTGCTGAACTTCTGGGCCACCTGGTGCGCGCCGTGCGTCAAGGAGATGCCGAGCCTCGACCGGCTGCAGGCCGAGATGGGCAAGGAGAGGTTCGTCGTGCTGCCGCTGTCGCTCGACGGCCCGTCCCGCCCCAAGGTCGCGCCGTTCTTTGCCGACCGGAAGCTCGCCAACCTCGGCATCTATTTCGACAAGGGCAAGAAGGTGCTGGGTGCGCTCGACGTCTCGGTCCTGCCGACCTCGATTCTGATCGACTCCCAGGGCCGCGAGCTCGGCCGCCTCGAAGGCGACGCCGACTGGGACAAGCCCGAGGCGCTGGCCCTCATGAAGGCGGC
>CAMFJT010000301.1 GCA_945957125.1 uncultured Rhodospirillales bacterium
GTCGCGGCCGAAGCGGTCGCGCGGCTGCAGCACCGGCGGATGCTTGTCGGCGACCTGCGCCAGTTCATCGAGGCGGTTGCCGGCCAGCGCGCCCAGCCGGTCGAAATGCGGCGTCATCTGTGTCCGCAGGGCAGGCTCCATGTAGAGCCCCATGAGGTCCTGGAACTGCCGGTCGATGGCGTAGAAATTCTGCCCGTGGATGTCGGGGGCGATGTAGTGGGCGCCGTGCGGCTGCAGGGTCATGTCGGGCATGGTTTCCTCCTCTTCATTTCCAGCCGTAGGCCAGCACGCGCTCGACATAAGGCGGCACGGTGAGCGTGGCGGGGCCGTAGATATGCTCGTGGAACAGGGTCTCGTTGCCGGTCGGCTCGAGGTTGAGCTCGACGGCGCGGGCGCGGCGGTTGTGCCTGCGGACCTGCAGCACGAAGCCTGCGGCCGGATAGACGTCGCCGGACGTGCCGATCGACAGGAACAGGCCGCAGCGCTCCAGCACCGCGTCGATCTCGTCCATATGCATCGGCATCTCGCCGAACCAGACGATGTTGGGCCGCAATTCGCCGACTGCCTTGCAATGCGGGCAGACCGAGGCCGGACTAAGGTCCGCGTCGGACTCCGTTACCGTGCCGCAGCTCATGCAGCGAATCTCGCCGTCGCGGCCATGCATGTGGATCACCCGCTGCGATCCGGCCTGCTCGTGCAGCGGATCGATGTTCTGGGTGATCACCGTGACCTCGCCCTCGTACTTGCGCTCGAGAAGCGCGAGCGCCTTGTGCGCGGCGTTGGGCGCCATGTGCGCGGCGCGAAACATCCGGCGGGTGTCGTTGTAGAAGTCGAGCACCTTCTTCTTGTCGCGGTGCCAGGCCTCCATCGTCGCGACTTCCTCGAGGTCGAAGCGTTGCCATAGCCCGCCCTCGTCGCGGAACGTGTCGATGCCGCTCTCCTTGGAGATGCCGGCCCCCGTCAGCGCGACGATGCCCGGCGGCAGGAAATCCTGATGCATGGCGGCACCTTTACCCTGTGCTAGGGTGCCCGACCATGGCCATCGGCGTTCTCTTCGTCTGCACCGGCAACATCTGCCGCTCCCCCATGGCGGCGGGGGTGTTCCGTACTCTCGTCCGCCGCGCCGGCATGACCGACGCCTTCACGATCGATTCGGCGGGGACCTATGACGGCCATGTCGGCGCGCCGGCTTCGTTCCTGGCGATCGAGGCGGCGCGGCTGCGCGGCTACGACATCAGCGACCATCGCTCGCGGCTGCTCACCAACGAGGATTTGCGGACCTTCGACCTGCCGCTGGCGATGGACCGCAGCCATCTTGGCGCGATGCGCTGGATGGCGCCGCGCGACCGGCAGGATCGCCCGACCCTGCTGATGAAGTTCGCCCCGGAGCTGGGCGTCGAGGAGGTGGCCGACCCCTATGGCGGCCCGGCGCGCGGCTACGAGGAGTCGCTCAACCTCATCGAAGCGGCCTGCAAGGGCCTGCTCGCGGGCTTCCAGGCCGAGCTCAAAGCGGCCAGGTCCGGTTGAGCTCGCCGAAGCGGTTGAGCACGTTGAAGGTCAGCCGCGAGACATCGTTGTCGAAGTCGTGCGCCGGCAAGGCGCCGCAATAGGTGATCGAGCCGACCGAGAACACCGCGCCGCCCATCGGCTTGTCGATATAGGTCATGTCGGCGCGGATCAGCCGGTCCAGGGTCTCGCCGGGGATCGTGGTGTCGAAACCCAGCCGTTCCTCGTGCACCACGACGAAGTTCTTGCGGTCGTGGCCTTCCGACGAGGCCAGCACCACGGCATTGGGCGGGCTGCCCAGCCGATGGTCGAGCCGGTCGAGCTCGAAGCCCGCCGCGCCGCCGCCCGAGAAGCCGTAGCCGCCGAACAGCGCGTCGGCCTTCACGCCCTCGAAGATCCAGGCATGCCGGTTGTCGCGCGAGGCCGGCGCGCGGCGGTAGGAATCGCCCACGAACGTGCCCTGGCTGGTGAAGCCGATGCCGCACAGCACCTGGGGCGGCCGGTCGCTGCGCCGCCACAGCCCGCCGTAATTGCCGTCGAACACGTGGTAGTATTCGCCCGGCTCGGCGGCCCAGGTGCGGATGCCGCCCTCGGTGCGCCGCACCTCGATGGCGCCCGGGACCTTCTCCGACAGCGCGACACGCCAGTAGAAGCCGTTGCCGCCGAGATACATCAGCCGGCCGCCGGTATCGATGTAGCTCTGAAGCGCGTCGAGCGTGCCCGCGGTGTGATACTCCGGATGCGCGCCGGTCAGGACGACCTTGTAGGGCTCGAGCAGCGCGGCGCCCTCGCGGTCGAGATCGTGGTCGGTGACCACGTCGAACTCGATGCCCATGCGGTCGAGCCACGAGGTGAGATGCGAATCGGCCGGCAGGTGGCGCAGGCCCGACCCTTTGGGATCGAACAGCGCGAGGAAGTTCGGCCGCCAGGTGAGCTGGGGCCGCAGGCGCGAGGAATAGGCCACTCCCGAGCCGTCGCGATGATGGTTGTAGGTCGAGAGGCCATAGTCGGCGTGCTCGTCGGGATTGTTCGGCGCGGCCTTCCAGTCGGCGACCCGCTTGCGGAAGGTGTCGGTGTACAGGCCGCGCGCGAAGTTGGTGTAGACCTGATAGGTGAAGGTCGAGGCGAGGTAGACGACCTTCGATTTCGGCTTGCCGAGCTGAGGCCGCACGAAGAACGGGATGATGTCGCGATGCGCCCCGCAGGTGAGCTGCATGCCGTAGACGCCGCTCCTGAGGTCTTTCGGCACGGTGAAGCTGAAGCTGTCCTCCCAGCCGCAATCGTGCAGGTCGTCGTCGTGGAAATGGATCGCGCCGTAATGGTGCGGCGCGCGCTTCCAATCGCGCTCGTCGCCAGTCCAGGCCGCGCCCTTCATCGCCCGCGTCGGCAGGTTGACCAGCCGGCCGTGAAGGGCGTTGGGGCCGGTGTCCTCGATGTCCATGGAGTCCATGCGGCGGGAGAAGTCCCACGCCGCGACGCCGGCGATCGACGGCGCCTCGATCTTGCCGTTGAAGCAGCGTCGCGCCGGGCGGTCGGGCGCGGCTTCGGCGCCGATCAGGATCGGCTGCGCGGTGCCGATGGCCAGCGGCAGCGGCGCGGCCAGGCTGGCGTCGCCCTCGTCCTCGACCGCGAAGGCGCGCTTGAGCGGCTGCTGGCCGACGCGCAGCATGCCGGTGCCGGCATCGGCACTCGCCCAGACGCGGTACCAGGTGTGGGGGCGCAGCGGTTTGCCGACCGAAATGCCGGCCTCGCCGACCTCGAGTCGCATGCCGTCCGGAGTCAGCACCAGCGCGAAGCCTGCGCCGCTCTTGCCGTCTCGGCGGGAAATCACGGTCTGAGGCGAGTCGGCCGGCAGGGTCGGCCAGATCAGCGCCTCGACCGAGAGCGATTGCGGCAGGGCGACCGAGACCGCACCCTCGACGATGCCGTAGGAGCCCGGCCAGGCATGCTGCAGCTTCGAGGGGAAGCGGCCGTCGAACTGCTCGGAGTGATCCTCCAGCGTGGTGCCGCGGCCGGCCGGATTGGGATCGCCGCAGATGATGCGGACCAGCGTGGCATTGAACGGCCCCGGCCCCTGGCTCGAGACCTTGAAGGAAATCGTCTTGCCGGCGCGTACCGAAACGCGATTGGCGTAGCCCGTGAGCGGTGCTGTCACGTCGTCTCCCCGTCTTCGGCCGCCATAGTCGCCGCACTCGGCGAGAATCGCCATGGCAAAGAATTGCGCTGGGGGCGCGCCACTGGAGTGGCGCGCCCCCGGCGGAAGGCCCTCTCTGTCGCGTTGTGTCTCCGTCCTCGGCCGATATAGTCGTTGCATAAGGAGAGAATCGTCATGGCAAAGAATTTCGGCCGGCGGACCGTCGTCGCCGGCGCCCTCGCCGCGCCGCTGATCGCGCGGCACGGTTGGGCGCAGGCCTATCCGAGCAAGCCGATCCGCATGATCGTGCCGTTCGCGCCGGCGGGCACGACCGACCTGCTGGGCCGCATCGCCGCCGAGCACCTGCAGAACGCCTGGGGGGCCAATGTGGTGGTCGAGAACAAGAGCGGCGCCGGCGGCAATATCGGCGCGGAGCTGGTCGCCAAGGCGCCGGCCGACGGCTACACGCTGCTGCTCGGCACGACCGGGACTGCCGTCACCAACCAGTTTCTCTACAAGAAGATGCCTTACGACACCGCGACCGCTTTCGCGCCGGTCGCGCTGTTCGGCGAGGTCGCCAACGTGCTGGCCGTGACGAAGAACATCCCGGTCAACACGGCGAAGGAATATGTCGACTATTGCAAGAAGGCGGGGCCGAACAAGGTGAGCTTCGGCTCGCCGGCGATCGGCGGCACCGGCCATCTTGCGATGGAGTATTTCCAGGCGCTGGCCGGCTTCAAGGTCGAGCACATCGTCTATCGCGGCAGCTCGCTGGTGCTGCAGGACCTGCTCGCCGGCAACATCCCGAGCACGATGGACAACCTGCCGCCCTACCTGCCGCACATCAACAGCGGCGCGCTGCGGGCGCTGGGTGTCAGCACGAGCAAGCGCTGGTTCGCGCTGCCCGACGTGCCGACCATCGCCGAGCAGGGCTTCGACGGCTTCGATGCGGCGCCGTGGTGGTACGTCGCCGCGCCCGCCGGCACGCCGAAGGAGATCGTGCAGAAGCTGTCCGACGAGCTGGTGAAGGGCGGCCGGCTGCCGGCCGTGGTCAAGAAGATCCGCGACGCAGGCGCCTCCGACCTGATCGGCGATTCCGAAGCGCTGGCCGAGCACATCAAGAAGGAAACGGTGAAGTGGAAGAAGGTCATCCAGACCGCCGGGCTGGAGCCGCAATGACCCGCGCCGAACTGAAGGGCAAGGTCCAGACCGTCCTTGGCCCGATCGAGCCGGAAGCGCTCGGCCGCACGCTGATGCACGAGCACGTGCTGTGCGACATCCGCCCGCCCGGCACGCGCTCGGACAACGATCTCGGGCCGGAGATCACGCTCGAAAACGTCTGGCAGATCAACTACGGCCGCGGGCTGAAGCGCGCCGGACGCAAGTACATGCTCGACCTCGAGGACATCGCCACGCGGGAAGTCGAGATGATGAAGCACGACGGCGGCGACGCCATCGTCGAGCTGACCTGCGGCGGCCTCTCGCCCGATCCGGCCGGGCTGAAACGAATCGCCGAGGGCACCGGCGTGCATCTCGTGATGGGCTGCGGCTACTACGTCAACGACTACCAGGACCCGAGGAACCAGGATCGTACCGTCGACGATTTCGCCGCCGAGATGATCGGTCAGATCCTGCACGGAGCCTGGGGCACCGACGTGCGTGCCGGCATGATCGGCGAGATCGGCTGCCAGTCGCCGTGGACCGACCTGGAGAAGCGCGTGATGCAGGCCGCGCTGGTCGCGGCATCGCAGACCGGCGCGTCGATCAACGTCCACCCTGGACGCGATCCCGACCAGCCGCAGCAGGTCGCCGACTTCATCGCGGCGGCCGGCCATCCGACCGAGCGCATCGTGATCAGCCATATCGACCGCACGATCTTCGACGAGCCGCGCCTGCTGAAGCTCGCCGACTCGGGCGTCACGATCGAGTTCGACCTGTTCGGACAGGAGTCGAGCTACTACGGCCTGAGCGACATCGACATGCCGAACGACGCCACGCGCCTCAAGCTGATCCGCGCGCTGATCGACCATGGCCATCTCGACAGGGTCGTGATCAGCCACGACATCTGCTATCGCACGCGGCTGGCGAGCTTCGGCGGCCATGGCTACGGCCACATCTTCCGCAACGTCGTGCCGATGATGAAGAAACGCGGCTACAGCGCCGAGGAGATCGACGCCATCCTTGTGCGCAACCCGCGGAGATTGCTGACGTTCGCCTAGAAACGACGGGGGTCGTCATGATCCGCAAGCTGCCGTCGGGCGTTTATCGCCTCTATTCGCGAAAGACCGATCCCAAGACCGGCAAGCGGCGTAACCTCGGCACCTTCAAGTCCCGCGCCGCAGACGAGCAGCACGAGCGCGGGGTGCAGTATTTCAAGCGGCACTTAAAGAGATTGGTGCCAGTGCTTGATGTGTCTGCCCTAGTCAACTGAAACCCGCCGTGTTCGGCGATTGCAACTTGATCTCGCATTCGGAGCGCCCGCTTCCTCCCCCGCGCGGCGATGCGATTGGCCTCGAAATCCGTGAGACGCCCGGCTTCGAGGTCTGCAAGTCCGTTCCGAATGTCGCTCTTGAGCGCCCGTAGTTCCTGCTGGTGGTGACTCGTTTCGCCCGCCACTCGCGCACCGCTTCGCGGATGACCTCGCTGACGGT
>CAMFJT010000302.1 GCA_945957125.1 uncultured Rhodospirillales bacterium
TCCCGAGCTTCGTCTTCGCCTCGTCCGGCCTGCGCCAGCCGCCGCCCGGCTCGGAAGACCTGTTCCGCGTGCTTGGCGCCTCGCGCCTCGACCTGCTGCGCCGCCTCGCGCTGCCCGCGGCGATGCCCAACCTCGCCATCGCCTTCAAGCTCGCCGCCGCGCACGCCATCCTCGCCGCCATGGTCGCGGAGTTCCTGATGGGCACCACCGGGCTGGGCTACCTGTTCGCCAAGACCAAATCGGACTTCCAGACCGAGCAGGCCTTCGGCGCCTCGCTGGTCGCCACGGTCATCTCCGCGACGGCCTTTCTCGCCGCCGGCTGGGTCGAAAAGAAGGTGCGCGAGCGCTATACATAGGCGCCGCTTTTCCGAACCGAGGGAACTTTTCCGGCGCTTCGGCATTACGTCGCGTGCGACACGGAAAGGCGGACTGAATGCGCGCTCATCTGACGACGCGACACACCATCGCGGCATGACGGTGACGTTCGCTTGCGCTGCCCCGTCCTGAGCTGCCGCGACTGCGGCGCCGTGCAGACCCGACCCTCGGTCGCCGGCTACGACCTGCTGCTGTGTGCCGAATGCGACTGCCAGCTCGAGCGGCGAACCGGCCGAAGCCTGGCGGCGGCGCTTGCCCTGTCGGCCACGACGCTGGCGCTGCTCATCCCGGCCAATTTCCTGCCGTTCCTCTCCACGTCGGTGCTCGGCTCTCCGCGGCAAAGCTACCTGGTATCGGGCGTGACGGTGATGTGGCGCCAGGAATGGCCGCTGCTCGCGATCGCCGTCGCCCTGTTCCTCATCGTCCTGCCGTTCGTGCGCTTCGGCCTCCTGACGGTGGTGCTCGTCCTCGTGCAGCGTGAGACGTCGCCGGCCTGGCTGGGCCGGGTCTTCCGCTGGAGCAACGGCCTGCAGATCTGGGCGATGGCGGACGTCTTCCTGCTTGGCCTGTTGGTCGCCTACGAGAGGTTGGCGGCGACCGTTCATACGACCCTGGGCATCGGCGCCTACTGCTTCATCGCGGCCGCGATCGCCACCCTCCTCACGCGGGCGACGCTGGACACCGACGAGATCTGGGAGCGCATCCGGCCGTCCGACGATTCGTGCGACCTGGACGGCGTCGTCACCTGCGGCGCCTGCGAGATGGTGATGCGGCATCCCGAGCCGGGCTGCCTCTGTCCGCGATGCGGCGCGCGCATCAGCCGGCGGATCCCGGACGCGATCTCGGCGTCCATCGCGCTGACCGTGGCGGGCATGCTGCTCTACATCCCGGCCAATCTCTATGCGATCGCCCGCATACCGATCGGATTTACACCCACCTCCTACACCATCCTGGGAGGCGTCATCGAGCTGGTCGACGCGCACCTGTTCGGCCTGGCCGCCCTGGTGTTCGTCGCGAGCTTCGCCATCCCCTTCTTCAAGCTGGTCGGGCTCGCCTGGTGTATCGCCTCGGTCCTGCGGCGCTCGACCTTCGCGCTCTCGGCCAAGACCAAGACCTACCGCGTCGTCGAGGAGATCGGCCGCTGGTCGATGGTCGATCCGTTCGTCGTCGCCTGCTTCGTGCCCGTGACGCAATACAACGCCGCGTTCACCAGCAGCGCCGAGCCGGCCGCGACCTACTTCACCGCGGTGGTCGTGCTGACCATGCTGGCCGCCCAGGTCTTCGACCCGCGGCTGATGTGGGATGCCGCCAAGCAGAAGCAGCGGAGGCTACCTTGAGCGACTCCGCCCCTTCGCCGTCGGGCATGATGGCCAGGGCACGCAAGTCGCTGTGGCCGGGTATCGTCTGGGCGTTGCCGCTCGCGGCGTTGATGTTCGTCGCCTTCCTCGGCATCCAGAGCCTGGCCGAGCGTGGATTCACCGTCGTGGTGACCTTCCCCTCCGCGGACGGCGCGCGCGAAGGCGACACCAAGGTCATCTACAAGGGGATCGAGGTCGGCCAGGTTTCCGGCATCGAGCTGGCCGCGGACGGACAGCATGCCAACCTGACGCTGAGACTCGATCGCAAGCTCGAATCGCAGCTCGGTCCCGACAGCAAGTTCTGGTTGATCGGCTCGACGCCGAGCCTGACCGACCTGCGGTCGTTGAAGGCCGCCGTCGCCGGGATTTCCATCGGCATGGCACCGAAGCCCGGGCCGTCCACGCGCCGTTTCGTCGGCCTGGCGCAGGAGCCGTCGATCCCGCCGGATACGCCGGGCCGTGCTTTCCGGCTCGAAACCGATTCGCTCGGGCCGCTACGGCGCGGATCGACCGTCTCCTATCGCGGCGACGAGGTCGGAACGGTCGTCGAGACCCGGACGACCGGCGCGGGCTCGTTCGAGCTGACGATCTTCGTCCGTGCTCCGTACGACCAGTATATCCGGCCGCAGAGCCTGTTCTGGAACGTGAGCCCGCTGAAGATCTCGTTGGGAGGCGACGGCATTACCGGCCAGCTTGCCTCGCCGCAGACGGCGCTGGGCGGCGGTGTTGCCTTCGAGACGCCGCTCGGTGCGCTGCGCGGCCCCATGAGTCCCGACGATGCGCTGTTCCATCTGTTCGCCAGCGAGGATCGGGCACGGCAGGGGCTGGACGGCCCGCCGGTGCTGTACGACACGGAGTTCCGCGGTGCCGCGGGGCAGCTCCAGGCCGGCGCGTCGGTTCTGCTGCGAGGGGCGAGGGTGGGCCGCGTCGAAAGCGTCGGCTTGCACTTCGATCCCGATACCGGCGTGCTGTCGAATCCGGTGACCTTCGCGCTCTTTCCTCTCCGGCTGGAAGGGCCGGGCGCCGATCCGGCGCCGACGCGGGACTGGCGGGCGATCGCCGACCGCGCCGTGCAGAAGCTGGTCGATCTCGGCTATCGCGCCAACGTGAGCCAGTCGCCGCCGCTGCTCGGCTCCTACCAGCTCGGCCTCGACAAGGTGGCCGAGCCGGGGCCAGTCGTGCTCGACCGCTCCGGGCGCCATCCCCGTGTGCCGGCGGCGCCCGAAACGGAAGGCGGCTCGCTGTTCGACAAGGCCGATTCGATCCTGACCAAGGTGAACGCGATTCCCTTCGAGGCGATCGGCAACGACGTGCGGCAGATTACCGGCCGGCTGAGCAAGCTGGTGTCGTCGCCGGAGCTCGACAGCAGCATCGCCCATCTCGACGGCACGCTGAAATCACTCGACCAGATGGCGGCGCAGGTGCGGCCGCAGATCGGGCCGCTGGTCGCCAAGCTCAACCAGACGGCGGAGCAGCTTCGCCAGGCATCGGTCTCGGCCAACGGCGTGCTGTCCGGCATCGGCGCCGGCCAGGATGCCAGCCTTGCCGGCGCGGTCCGCCAGCTCACCGATGCCGCGCGCTCGATCCGGGCGCTCGCCGACTACCTGCAGCGCCATCCCGAGGCGCTTCTCAACGGCAAGAGGAACTGACCATGAGCCGAAGAGCGTGCCGCCTCGTCGCGGCCTGCGCCCTGAGCCTCGCCCTGCTGGGCGCGTGCGGGCACAGCGCGCCGACGCAGTTCTACACCTTGCGCTCGGTGCCATCGGCCGGCGGCGTCCAGGCGGTGTCGACGGCGCCGCTTCGTATCGCGCGGGTCGAGGTGCCGGGTCCTCTCGATCGGCCGGAGATCGTGCGCGAGCGGGCGGGCAACCAGGTGAAGGTCGACGATCTCAGCCAATGGTCCGCGCCGCTCGGCCAGCTCCTGCGTGGCGTGCTGGTCGAGAACCTCATCAAGCGCCTGCCGAACGGCCGGGTGTTGCCGACGGACGCGCCGAAGCCGGCGACGGTCGTCGATGTCTCGGTCGAGATCGTGGCCGTGCACGAGACCGCCACCACCCTCTCGCTCGACGTCACCTGGACGCAGACGCGGCCCGGCGGCGAGGCCGGCGCGACCACGGTCCAGACGCTGAGCCTCTCCGCCCCGCTCGCGGACCGTTCGAATGCCGCCTATGCCGAAGCGCTCAGCCAGGCGATGGGACAGCTCGCCGACGCGATAGCGGCGCGGTTGGGCGGGAGGTAGGCGCCTGCTTCGTCACTGCCGAGCGCAGCGGCAGACGATACCGCAGTGGCGGCTTTCGGCCTTGCAGTGACCTCGCCCATCACCGCGAGGCCGTCACCCCGAGGCTGTCATCGACGCTCGGCGAGAGTCTGCCAGGATACCTGCAAGATCGTGAAGATGTAGGCCGTGCTGATGCCGAACAGCAGCATGCCGTCGACGGATTCCAGCGCTCCCATCATGCGCCACGGCGCGGCGAGCATGAGGCCCGAGGCCCCGCGCGTGGACATCGAGTCCACGGAGTAAAGGATCGCGTCAGCCGGCGACGCGATTGCTCCCAGCCATACATAGGCGGCGGCCCAGATGCCGGCTTCCATGCCGTGCAGCACCGCCAGCACGACGCCCGCGGCGCTGACGAGGCAGATCAGCGTGGCGATTGCCTGCCGTCGTGGCAGACGTCGGGCTTCGAGCCGGTGCCGGATCGCCACCAACGCCAGGCCACTGAGGACGATGCCGGCTGCATGAACCGCAATCGTCAGCGCAATCAACAAGAGGCCCCACGCCCAGTTCGCCGATTCCACTCGAGTTTCCTTTCCCGGCCGAGGCTGCCGTAACGGCCATCGGGCACGAAGCGCGTGAAAGGCGCCGTCAGCTCACGGCTGCAGCACGATGTCGTCCGGCCGCCACGCCTTCTTGAACCAGGGTTCCAGCGGGCCGTAGAGGCGCAGGATCGTGAACCACGACTTGCCGGGTACGGTCTGGATCCAGTTGCCCTCTCGTCCCGCCGGTGCCTTCGGACCGAAATATACGTCCACCGAGCCGTCGGCGTTGGTCTGCACCGACTTGTTCTGGCTGCTCACACTGGGGAATCGCGCATCCGTCTGGAGCATGGAGCGGGTCTGCGCGTCATAGACGATCACCGACCAGAACGTCTTGACCGGAACGTGCGGCGGCAGATGCAACTTGTAGCTCCTGCCGCCATCGAGCGGATTGTTGTCGGCGTCGGACGCCGTCCACGGATAGGTCGAGCCCTCGCCGACGGCCTGCGTGTCCATCGCCGGCGTGACGCCGGTGGCGGCGAAGAAGTACATCGCACTGCCGGTAAGGTTGGCGACCCCTGGCTGCCATTCGAACTTGTAGCCACCGATGAACGGACGCTTCCACTTGCGGTCCTCGAAGAACAGCGCTTCCTTCTCGCGGTTGCGGTAGAACAGCGTCCGGCCCGTCGCGTCGCCCGCGGCCGCCGCCTCGACCAGGATTTTCTTCATCCGCTCGTCGGGCGCGAACGGTTTGCCCTTCTCGATACCGAGCGACGCCCAGAAGCCGAGCGTCGTGGGATCGAGCGCCTCGGTCGGTTCATTCTGCACCGCCTCGTTCAGCAACTCCCAGAAACGGTAGTCGCCGGGACCGACCATGTTGAACGGCTTGCCGGACATGTCGACGAAGTTCATCGATGGTGGCGCGCCGGCCTGACCGAGCGGATAGACCTTCGTCGTCTTCTTGACGAGGTCGACGCCCGGCGCCGGGCTGCCGTCGACGACGAAGCTGCGCCAGGCGACCCAGACGCTCAGGCTGCCCGGACGAATGACGTGGTAGCCGGGCGGGACGTCGCCCTTGTAGCCCGGCGGCAGGAGCAGGAATTTGCCGCCCTCGCCGCGATCGGGCCCCGTGAAGCCAATGTCACCGGCCCAGCGGTACCAGATGTCGTTGACCAAGCCGAGGACCTTCGGCGGCGCTTCCAGCACCAGCGGGCCGTTGCGCAGGTCGACCCAGAACCACGTGTAGGGCGTGTTGTCGTTCGCCGTGAGCTCGACGGTCCGCGAGTCCACCATCTGCTCCCAGATCGGCACGGTCGTATTGGCCGGGCCCAGCGAAAGTATCGCGGCTCGGTTGGCCATCTGGTTGACGACCGGAAGAGCAAGCAGATAGGCCTGCAGCGCCCGTTGAAAGTCGAGATTGTCGTAAATCCTGTCGGTGCTCGCCTGGTCGGGCACCCCGCCCAGGAAACGCAACGAGCCGAAGCGCGTGTCGACCCTGTCGGGCACGACGACGCCTGGGGGCATCGGCGTGGCGTATGTCGGGGCTGGCGGCGTCGGCGTTCCGGTCAACGGCTGGGCGACCGTGCTGGACGCGTCGAAGGCCACTGCAGCGCTTGCCGCAATTGCCGCTCGGAACAACGGCCCCATCTTCATCGTATCGTCCCCCGACCGAAATCGCGCGAGTCAATGCACTATTTTGACTCGAGCGCCAAGCGCGCCCGCGCAGTCGGACAGACGAGTGAATTTGCATCGAGTACGGATCGTGGTCGCTTCCGGGAGCGA
>CAMFJT010000303.1 GCA_945957125.1 uncultured Rhodospirillales bacterium
TCCACGGCGACCTGGGCAACGACACGCTGGAGGGCGGCGCCGGCAACGACCTGCTGTACGGGCAGGCCGGCGACGACACGCTGATCGGCGGCGCGGGGGCCGACACCCTGTTCGGCAGCGACGGCATCGACACGCTGAGCTATCGCGGCTCGACCGGCGCCGTCACCATCGACCTCGGCGCGCGCACCGCTTCGGGCGGCGACGCCCAGGGCGATACCTTCACCGGCATCGAGAACGTGTGGGGCAGCCTGGCCGGCGACACGCTGGTCGGCAGCGGCGGGGCCAACCGCATGACGGGCGATGCCGGCAACGACCATATCGACGGCGGCAACGGCAACGACGTCGTCGAGGGCGGCGCCGGCGCCGACACGCTGATCGGCGGCGGCGGCCTCGACGTGCTGAGCTATGCCCATTCCATGGCCGGCGTGACGATCGACCTCGCCGCGGGGACGGGCTCGGGCGGCGATGCGACCGGCGACACGTTCAGCGGCTTCGAGGGCGTCGACGGCTCGGCCTTCGCCGACACGCTGACCGGCGATGCCGGCGCCAACCGGCTGTCCGGCGGATCGGGCGACGACCATCTCGACGGCGGCGACGGCGACGACACCATCTCCGGCGGGCTCGGCGCGGACACCATGATCGGCGGCGCCGGCATCGACACGCTGAGCTACGCCAGCGCCATGTCCTACATCACCGTCTCGCTGCAGACCGGCTTCGCCTACGGCGTCGGCGCCTCGGGCGACACCTTCAGCGGCTTCGAGAACCTGACCGGCGGGCAGGTCTCCGACGCGCTGTACGGCGACGCGCAGTCCAACGTCATCCACGGCGGCAGGGGCGGCGACTTCATCGACGGCGGCGGGGGCAACGACAAGCTGTACGGCGACGAGGGCGACGACGCGTTCTATTTCAACACCGGCTCGGGCCGCGACCTGATCTACGGCTTCCAGGCCGGCAGCGCGATCGCCGAGGACCGGCTGGTGCTCGACCTCGGCCCGGCCTACCACGACTTCGTCAGCGTCATGGCCGCGGCCTCGATGGTGAACGGCAACACGGTGTTCCGCTTCGGCGCCGGACTGACGGTCACCCTGGTCGGCGTCGACAAGAGCAGCCTGGCCACGAACGACATCGTGTTCGCCGCCGACGACTACACCTGACGCTTATGGGCACTGATTTCCTCCCTGCGCGCAGCGCGGGGAGGACTTGAGATCTGTAGATGCCATAGCCGTCACACGGAGGAAGGCTGGGCTTGGGGAAAGCCTCAGCAGAGTTGTCGTCTCGTTGCAGATCATCATCTGAAGACGGAAACACTTGCCGGGTCGCCTGCCCCACCCGGCCTCCCCCGCATGACGGAGGGAGGTGGAAGATGGGAGAAGTTGGCGCCTGTGAAGGGCGCGCGCCCGGCGGAAGGCCCTCTCCGATTGCGATTGCCCCGATGACATCCGCTGCCGTCCGACGTGCACTCCGCCACGTCTTTCCCGACTGGAGGCCCGCCCTCGTGCCCTGCGGCGAGGGTCTGGGATCGCAGGTCTATCGGGCCGATCACCCGGTCTGGGGGGCGGTCGCCGTCCGGGTGCCGCGCCAGAGGATCGTCGCCAACGCCAACGAGCAGGGCATCGATTCGCGCGCGCTGCTGCGGCAGGAGCGCCGGCTTTCGGCCCATCTCGCGGGCTTCGGCCTTCCCGTGCCGCAGGTCTTCCACCTGCACGACCGCGAGCCCGAGCCGTCCTTCATCGTCAGCGCCTTCGTCGACAACGACCGCTCGCCGGCCGATCCCGCCGCGATGGGCCGGCTGCTGGCGCGGCTCCATGCCGTGCCGCCGCCGGACGGGACGCCGGTGGCGGAGGTCGGCGGAACCCTGCCGCGGACAGTGGCGGCGCGCCTCCACCGCCGCAGCCGCACGGTCGCGTCGCTGACCGGGCTCGCCCTCGACCTGCCGCAGCCGGCCGCCCTCGAACGCGCCCTGCGGCAGGCCTCGGCGCGCCGCGCGCTGCTGCACATGGATTTTCGCGACGCCAACATCCTCACCCGCAACGGGCGGATCGCGGGCCTCGTCGACTGGGACAACAGCCTGGTCGGCGATCCCGCGCTGGAGATCGCCCGGGTCGCGGAATCGGGGCTCTGGCTGCCGGCGATGGCCGCGGGCTATGGCGCGCCCGACCCGCTGGCGGCGATCCCCCTGCCGCTCGCCCTGCTCTATCGGCTCTACACCGCGACGATGCTGGCGCTCGTGTTCCTCTGCGAGGCGCCCGATCCGGCGCGGGCGCGGGCCGCCGTCGCGCGGGTCCGCGACCTCTGGCAGCGCTATGGCCGCGGCCCCTCGCCGTAGACCGCGCTAGCGCCGCGACTGTCCGGTGTTGGGCGTCGGCGTGCGCGCACCGCCGCCCTTCTCCAGCCGTTCGAGCCGGCTCTCGTAGCTGGCCTTCATCTTGTCGAGCTGCTGCTGGAGCTGCTGGTTCTGCTTCTGGAGCTGGTCGGCGCGGCTGCGCAGGTCGGCGATCGAGCGCGTGATCTGGGCGAGGCGGTCGTCGATATAGGCGGACGAGCCGCCGCTCTGGGCCAGGGCCGCGGCGGGCAACGTCGCGAGGGCGACCGCCGCGAGCATCGGGGAACTCGGTCGGCGCATCATGCCGGCCGGCGGACGGCGAAGCCTGCCTGCGCCGCCGGCCGGGTCCGGCCGCCGCGCTCCCCGATCCATCCGTCTCCCGCCATCGCTTCGTCCCTCTCGCGGCCCGATCCACCGTGCGCGCTCCGCCCACGACCATAGACCAGCCCCGCCCAGGATGCACAACCGCGTGCTTCGGCCGTCCCGGCCACCGGTCCGGTCGTGCCAGGCTCTCCGTCACCGGCACGCGGGGAGGAAAACGATCGGCACGGCCGGCGGTGCGGCTGGGAGCGCGGCTCTACAGTGCCGCTCTTTCTCCGGTTTGCATCGCCCCCTTGAGCGGCTCTGGAGAGCCGCGCTCCCAGCGATCTGAGCAGATCGCGTACGATAACAAATAGAGCGGCATCTGGCCCACGGCTGCCATCATGAGGGGAGCAGGAGCCGGCCGGCGCGCCCGTTCCCGCCGCGAAACGGCTGCACCGCCTCGAAACGAGCGTGGACCTTCAACAAGAGAACGCCACCGAAACGCGCGTTACACTCCCGAAACATCTCTGGCGTAGTTGTTGCGACGCTGTCGGGCGGCAGCGGACAGGCTGGCGTCGCTGCCGGATTGCCCGAAGATGGCACCTGCGGATCTCGTCCAGCGAGGGAGCGGAGCATGAGCGACATCGAGGAGCGGCTTTCGAAGATCATCGTCCGCCATTTCGGCGTCGAGGAGGACAGGATCACCCCGGCGGCCAATTTTCGCGCCGACATGTCGGCCGACAGTCTCGACCTGCTCGACCTCACCCTGTCGGTCGAGGACGCGTTCGGCATCGAGATCGCCGACGCCGCCGCCGAGGACCTGCATACGGTGGGCGACCTGATCGCCTTCATCCGCGGCCAGCGCGGCGGGCTGCACGCCGCCTAGCCCGCTCGGGCGGGCATACGGCAGAGCTGATTTCAATCCGGCCCGCCGCCGCCGCCCGGCACGGCTTGTGCGCGTTGCCCTCTCTCTAGTACCGTCCCCCCTCCCGGGGGGTGGGTGATGGTATCTCGTGCGCTGACGATCATCGATGTCGAGCTGCAGGACAACACGAGCGAGCGGCTGCCGTGCGCCATCGTGCTCGACGGCTCGAGCTCGATGGCCGGCCCGTCGATCGCCGAGCTCAACGCCGGGTTGAAGGTGCTCGAGGACGAGCTCAAGGCCGACGCCACCGCCAGCCAGCGGGTGCAGCTCCTGCTCATCCGCCTGGGCGACGAGGACAGCGCCGAGGTCGTGACCGACTGGACCGATGCCATGAGCTTCGCCGCGCCGACCATCCAGGCGCACGGCACCACGCCGCTCGGCGCCGCCGTGCGGCTGGCGATGCACAAGCTGGAGGAGCAGAAGGCGCGCTACCGGGCCAACGCCATCCCCTACAAGCGGCCGTGGCTGTTCGTGCTGACCGACGGCGCGCCGACCGACCCGGACTGGGAGAGCGCGGCGGCCGCCTGCAAGGCGGCCGAGGCCAACAACCAGCTCTCGTTCTTCGGCATCGGCGTCGGCGGTGCCGACATGACCGTGCTGTCGCGCTTCTCCGCCCGCCCCCCGATGCGCCTGCAGGGCATCCGCTTCAAGGAGCTGTTCGTCTGGCTGAGCCGCAGCGCCAGCTCCGCGTCGAAGGCGGCCCAGGGCAAGACGACCCAGCTCGCCTCGCCGTTCAGCTGGGCCGAGGTCGCGACCTGACGCATGGGCGATGAATCCGACGCGCAGGCGCCCGTCCCCCGGTGCCCCGGCTGGACGTGGCACGCCGCGTCGGTCCCGGGGTTCGACCACAAGAGCACCTCGCAGCCCTGCCAGGACGCCCATGCCGTCCGGCTCGACGACGACGGCTGCCTGGTCGCGCTGGTGTCCGACGGCGCGGGCTCCGCGGTCCGCTCCGCGGATGGATCGAAGCGGCTGTGCGAGGGGCTGGGCGAGGCGCTGATCGCGGCCCGCCGCGCCCACGCCGGCACCGCGCTGGCGGCGCTCGATCCCGACACGCTGCGCGGCTGGGTCGAGCACGGCATCGACGCGGTCCGCGCCGCCCTGCAGGCGGAGGCGGAAGCCGGCGGCCGCAGCCTGGCCGATTTCCATGCCACGCTGGTCGGCGCCATCGCCGACGGCTCGGGCGGCGCCTTCTTCCACATCGGCGACGGCGCGGCGATCGCCGCCGCGTCGGGCGATCTCGGCCAGTTCGCGATCTCGACCGCCGCCAACGGCGAATATTCCAACGAGACCTATTTCTTCACGATGGACGAATGGCGCAGCCATCTGCGCCTGACCCCGTTCGGCCCGCAATACGACCTGCTGGCGCTGATGAGCGACGGCGTGACGCCGTTCGCGCTGGCCAAGGGCGGCGCCGCGCCGTTCCGCCCGTTCTTCGAGCCGGTCTCGCGGTTCCTGCAGGATGCCGACGCCGAGACCGGCCATGCCGCCCTGGTCGAGCTGCTCGAACGCGACGCGCTGCGCACCATCACCGGCGACGACAAGTCGCTGGTATGGGCGAGGCGCACGGCATGACCGCCATCCTGATCGCCAATATCGGGGAGGGACGCAGCACCGCCGTCGAGGTCGGCGAGCGCATCGGCGGCGGCGCGGTGGGCGACGTCTACCGGCTGGAAGGCCGGCCGGGCTGGGTCGCCAAGCTCTACCGCACCCCGGGCGACCGGGACGCCTACGAGCACAAGATCGCCGACATGATCCGCGAGCCGCCCGACCTGCCGCCGCTGCAGGAGAACGGCCACGAATACGTGCAGATCGCCTGGCCGCTGGCCGAGCTGCGCGAGCACGACGGCACGTTCGTCGGCTTCGTCATGCCGGAGATCGACATGTCGGCGGCGACCGAGCTGGAGAACGTGCTGCAGAAGGCCTCGCGCCGCGCGCGCGGCCTGCCGGAGCTCTATGGCGGGCGCGTGCTGCTGGCCGCCAACCTCGCCGCGCTGATGGCCGAGCTGCACCGCCACGGCCACTACTTCATCGACATGAAGCCGATCAACATCCGCTTCTATCCCGGCGCGTGGTACCTGGCGATCCTCGACACCGACGGCTTCTCGGTCCACGGCACGGCGCGCTGGCCGGCGCGGCAGTTCTCCGACGAGTACATCGCGCCGGAGGCGCGCAACCAGCCCCC
This sequence comes from uncultured Rhodospirillales bacterium, assembly GCA_945957125.1. Lineage (GTDB taxonomy): Bacteria > Pseudomonadota > Alphaproteobacteria > Reyranellales > Reyranellaceae > Reyranella. The sequence goes on from CAMFJT010000303.1 coordinate 5,737, forward strand.
CGAGGTGCTCGGCGTCGAGCAGGACCTGTTCGCGCTGGCGGTCATCATCTTCCGGCTGCTGAACAACGGGCTGCATCCCTACCAGGGTCTCGACGTGCGGCCCGGCCTGCCCACGACGCTGCAGGAGCGCATCTTCGACGGCCTCTACGCCTATGGCCGCACGCCCTCCGGCGCCGTCCGGCCGGCGCCGGCGACGATCCACGAAAGCTTCGAGGATTCGACGCGCGAGCTGTTCGACCGCGCCTTCGGCGGCGATCCCGCGGCGCGGCCGACCGCCGACGAATGGAAGGCCCATCTCCAGGGCCTGATCACCGCCGGCATCCTGCGCAAGTGCAGCCGCCGGCCGGAAGAGCACATGCATTTCTCGCGGCCGTGCGGCCTGTGCGCGCTGGAGGCCCGCCGCGCCGCCGCGCCACCGCCTGCCCCGCGGCCGACGCCGGCGCCCAACGTGCAGCGCGGCAGGGCCGCCGTCGGGGCG
>CAMFJT010000304.1 GCA_945957125.1 uncultured Rhodospirillales bacterium
GAGAGCCGCGCTCCCAGCAGGGCTGTTATTCGGCGGCCGCCTTGCGTCGTGCCGCCTGCGCCACGGCATTGTCCTGCCAGGCGTCGATCGGCGTGAAGTCGCGATGAGCGATATAGTCCGGCCGCTTGAAGCGGCGGATGGCGTTCGAGACGGCGTTGTAGGTCACGTAGATGATCTGGCGCTGCCACGGCGACATGTTGGGCGGGCTGCCGTGCACCAGCGTGCCGTGGAAGAAGATCGCCGAGCCCGGCCCGCCCTTGGGCGCCACGATGCCGCCCTGCTTGACCAGCCTGGCGATCGTGTCGTTGTCGATCACCCACAGCGGATAGGACGTCGTGGTGAGGTCGTGCTTGGCGTCGATCGCGCCCTTCTTGTGGCTCTTGGGGATGAACCAGAGCGGGCCGTTGAACTCGTTCACCTCGTCGACGAAGACGGCGAGGTTCATGGCGCGCGCCTCGGGCATGTCGTCGTCGGCCTTCCACGTGCCGTAGTCCTGGTGCCACTGCCAGACGTCGCCGTCGAAGGCGGCCTTGCCGTTGATCTTGAACTGATGGATGTAGGTCCTGTCGCCGAGCAGCTGCTCGGCCGGCTCGACGAAGCGCGGATGGTGGACCAGCGCCTCGAATACCGGGTTGTAGGTGTGCACGGCGAAGGCGGTGCGCACCACGTCGCCGGTCTTCTCGCGCACGTTCTCCTCGCGGCGCTGCTGAAAGACGCCGGGGATCTCCGTCTTCAGGATCGCCGTCTCCTCCGGCGAGAAATAGTCGGGGAAGAACAGATAGCCTTCCTCGTCGAACTGCCTGAGCTGTTCCGCAGTGAGCTTCATCGTTTCCTCCTAAGCCGCTCTTGAAATCACGACCTTGAGCCGGCCGGTCAGGATGTCGGCCATCTGCTCGGCATGGCCGCGGCAGAGCGCCTCGGCCTCTTCCACCTGGTGCGCCTCGAGCGCGCGCAGGATGCCCTCGTGCTCGTCCCACACGCTGACCCGCATGTCGTCCTCGCTCAGCGCCGCAGCCATCACGCGGCGCAGATGCTGCCAGTGCGGCTGGGCGGTCTCGCCGATCAGCGGATTGCCCGAGGCCTCGTAGACGAAGAGATGGAAGTCGATGTCCGCCTCGATCACCGACGGCACGCTGCCGCTCGCCACCGCGCGGCGGCCGACATCGAGCAGCAGCCGCCCGCGATGGGCCAGCTCCGGCGTGTAGCGGGCCGCCGCCAGCCGCGCGGCGGCGCCATCGAGCGCGCCGCGCACGACATAGAGGTTGCGCACCTGCTGCATGTCGAGGGGCGCCACGCAGACTCCCTTGCGGCCAGTTTCAATGAGAAACCCTTCCCGGCGCAGCAGCATCATCGCTTGCAGCACCGGCTGCCGGCTGACACCGAACCGCTGGGCGAGGTCTTCCTGGGTCAGGCGGGTCCCTGCCTTCAGTTCGCCCGAGCAGATCGCCTCCAGGACGGCGTCATGGATACGCTCGGACAGATCGGGCTCGGGGAGGAGGGCTCGCATGGCGGATGTGTATACAGAACACAGATGGTGGTATGTCAATTGCTTTATCGCGGGCGGACTTGACTATGCGATCGGGCCTCGCCTAGCGTCTGGTCGATGGGGACTGCGGTCTCCCCATGAGGCGTCAGCCGAAGCATCGCGTCCTGAATGACTTTATGGGGACGCAGCTCGATGCCCTCGCCGAACACGATCACTGTCGACAAGCTGGTACGGCTCATCGGTCGGGCGGATTCGCCGACCCTCATCGATGTGCGGACGGACGAAGATTTCGCCGCCAGCCCGTATCTCATTCCCGGTTCGCTGCGCAGAGGCTGGGCCGACGTCACGACGTGGGGCCCCGCACTGGTGGCCAAGCGACGCCCCGCCGTCGTGGTTTGCCACAAGGGCCTGAAGCTGAGCCAGGGCGTTGCCGCGTGGCTGCGCCACGAAGGCGCGGCCGCCGACGTTCTGGAGGACGGGTTCGTCGGCTGGCAGCGGAGCCGGCTTCCGATGGTCCCGGCTGCGAGGCTGCCGAAGCGCGACAGCCGGGGCAGGACGGTCTGGGTGACGCGCGCGCGGCCGAAGGTCGACCGCATCGCCTGCCCCTGGCTGATTCGCCGCTTCGTCGATCCCGAGGCCGTGTTCCTGTTCGTCGCGCCGGGCGAGGTCCTGGACGTGGCGGAGCGCTTCGACGCCACACCCTTCGATGTCGACCACGAACGCGTCCATTGGAGCCATCGCGGCGAGCGCTGCACCTTCGACCTGATGGTGGAGGAGCTCGGCCTCGAGACCGACCCGCTGAAGCGCCTCGCCGCGATCGTGCGCGGCGCCGACACTGGCCGTCCCGAAATCGCGCCGGAATCCGCGGGACTGCTGGCGGCCTCGCTCGGCCTCTCGCGCATGTACGCCGACGATCTCGAGCAGCTCGAAGCCGGCCTCGCGCTCTACGATGCCTTCTATCGATGGTGCCGCGACGCCGTGAACGAAGGCCACGACTGGCCGCCGGCGGCGAGAAAGCCATGAGCACGCCGCACACGGTGCCCTTCGGCGAGGCGATGAAGGTATGGGCGCGGGTCGCCGCGCTGTCCTTCGGCGGCCCTGCGGGCCAGATCGCCGTGATGCATCGTATCGTCGTCGAGGAAAAGAAGTGGATCGGCGAGAACCGCTTCCTGCAGGCTCTCAACTATTGCACGTTGCTGCCCGGCCCCGAGGCGCAGCAGCTCGCGATCTATATCGGCTGGCTGATGCATCGGACCAGGGGCGGCCTCGTCGCCGGCACCCTGTTCGTCCTGCCCGGCCTGCTCGCCATCATGATGCTGAGCTGGATCTACGTGCTGCTCGGCAAGGTCTCGGTCGTGCAAGGCCTGTTCTTCGGGCTCAAGGCGGCCGTGCTGGTGATCGTGGTCGAAGCCGTGCTGCGGGTCGGCAAGCGTGCGCTGCGCAACAATGCCCTGCGCGGGCTGGCGGCGGCCGCCTTCATCGCCCTGTTCCTCTACGACGTGCCGTTCCCGCTCATCATCCTCGCGGCCGGCATCGTCGGATATCTCGGCGGCCGCGCCGGGCTGCCGGCTTTCACCGCCGGGGGCGGCCACGGCAAGGTCGGCGCCACGCAGGTCGCGGACGCCGACTCGCTTCTCGGCGAGGAGACGCCAGACCACGCCCGGCCGAACCTGCGCTGGTCACTGTCGATCGCCGCCGTGCTGCTGGCGCTGTGGCTCGTTCCTGTCGCGGTCCTGCATGTCGGCCTCGGCGGCGACAACGTCTTCACCCAGATCGCCGTCTTCTTCAGCAAGATGGCGGTCGTCACCTTCGGGGGCGCCTACGCCGTCCTGGCCTATGTCGCGCAACAGGCGGTCGATACGTACCATTGGGTGACGCCGGGCGAGATGCTCGACGGGCTCGGCATGGCGGAAACCACGCCCGGTCCGCTCATCATGGTGACGCAGTTCGTCGGCTTTCTCGCCGCCTGGCGCCAGCCGGGAACGATGCCGCCGCTCCTCGCGGCCACGCTGGGCGGCCTGCTCACCACCTGGGTGACGTTCGTGCCCTGCTTCCTGTGGATCTTCTTCGGCGCGCCCTTCGTCGAGGCGCTGCGGGCCAACAAGGCGCTCGGCGCGGCGATGGGCGCGATCACCGCCGCGGTGGTCGGCGTGATCCTCAATCTCGCGGTCTGGTTCGCCCTGCATGTGCTGTTCGCCCGGCAGGTCCCGGTGCATCTGCCCGGGGCCACGGTGGAATTGCCTGTCTTGAGCTCCGTCGATTGGCCGTCGCTGGTGCTCTCGTTGGCCGCGGCTGTCGCCATCTTTCGCTTCAAGGCCGGGATGATCGCGGTGTTGCTGGCCAGCGCGCTTGCGGGCATCACGGTCCATCTCGCCTTCGGCGTGTCCTGATCCTGCGTCGGACTCAGCGCGCCGACAGGCCCTTCTGCGCGAGCACCGCGAGGCCGCGGTCGGGATAGTCGGTGATCAGGCCGTCGATCCCGAGGTCGATCAGGCGGGCCATCTCCGTGGGCTCGTTGACGGTCCAGGGGATCACCTTCAGCCCGAGCGCGTGGCTCTCCGCGACATTGGCGGCGGTGACGTTGCGCCAGAACGGGGACCAGGTCGCGCACCCGGCCGCCCTGGCACGTTGCGGGAGGGAGCCGCCGTCGAGGCCGGCGAGCCAGGGCGACGGGTGGCCGGCGACGGTGTTCATGCCCGAAGACTCGATGGTGAGGCAGACCGTGTCGATCTCCGGCGCGATCCGCCGGGCCTCGATCAGCGTGCGCCAGTCGAACGACTGGAGCGTCGACCGCCGTTTCATGCGCGCCGCGCGGACCGCGTCGACCACGAGCTTCGCGAACCGGACGGGGTCGACCGTCTCGCCCGGCTTGGTCGGGTCGATCTTCGTCTCGATATTGTAACGCACCCGGTCGCCGCCCAGCGCGAACAGCTCGGCCAGGGTCGGGAAGCGTTCGCCGTCGGCGGGCTTTTGCGCCGGGAACTGCTGGCCGTAGCGAGTCGCGGGATTGAGCCGGCCGATGTCGTAGCCTCGCAGCGAGTCGAGCGTCAGCGAATGGATGGTCGGGCCGATGGAGTCGAGCCATCGACCGTCAGGGCCGCGCACCAGGTCGGGGTTGAGCCGTGGCTCGTGGCTCAGCACGACGACGTCGTCCTTCGTGATCGCGAGGTCGGTCTCGAGCGTGGTGACGCCGAGCGCCAGCGCGCTGCGGAAGGCCGCCAGCGTGTTCTCCGGCGCGAGGCCGCGTCCGCCGCGATGGGCCTGCAGGTCGAACGCCTGGCCGGCCACGACGCTAAGCGCCCAGATTGCGCAGGCGAGCGATGCGGTCGGCCACGTCCGGATGCGTCGCCATGAGTGCCGACGATTTGGCCGTGAAGGTATGGATCGGGTTGACGATGAACAGGTGTTGCGTGGCACGGCTCACTCCGGGGAAGGGCGCGGCGGCCGCGGCGAGCTTCTGCAGCGCCGAGATCAGGCCTTCGGGATTGCGGGTGAATTGCACCGAGGTCGCGTCGGCGAGGTATTCGCGCTGGCGCGACACCGCCATCTGCACCGCCTTGGCTGCGATCGGCGCGACGATGGCGACGACGATCAGCACAACGACGAGCAGGCCCGCGCCGCTGCTCTTCTTGTCGCTGCTGCCGTCGCGCGAGCTGCTGCTGCCCCAGCGCATCGTGCGCAGGATCATGTCGGCGACCAGCGCGATCAGCCCGACCGTGACGCCGACGATCGTCATGTAGCGCGTGTCGAGGTTGGCGATGTGCGCCATCTCGTGCGCGATCACGCCCTGCAGCTCGTCGCGGTTGAGCGCAGCCAGCAGGCCGCGCGTCACCGCGATCGTGGCGTTCGCGGTCGAGGTGCCGGAGGCGAAGGCATTGAGCGCGTCGGTCTCCATCACCCGCACCGTGGGCATCGGCACGCCCGAGGCGATCGACATCTCCTCGACGACGTTGAAGAGCTGCGGCGCGTCTTCCTTGCTGATCTCCTTCGCCTCCGCCATGGCCACGACCATGCGGCTGCCGAAGGCGAGAGAGATCAGGCTCCACACGACGCTGGCAATGGCGAGCCCGCTGCCCAGCACCAGTCCCGCCTGGCTGACCAGCGGGACCTCGTCGGTCGCCTCGCTCTGCAGGACCCAGCCGATCAGGTAGCCGAACCCGGCCGCGACCAAGGTCAGGATCACGAGCAGGATGACCGTGTTGCGCCGATTCGCGGCCTGCGCCGCGACGAAGTTCGTGGTCATGGCTGGGACCGCGCCACTTCGTGGCGCTCATGATCATGAGCGTGAGCGCCACGGAGTGGCGCGGTCCCAGCGAAGAGCATGAGCCGCTGCCTCTAGCGCAGCGCGACCCTGGGCACTTCGCGCTCGGACTCCGGCATGTTGAACAGCTCCATCGGGCCGAAGCCGAGCGACGCGGCGGCGAGCACCGCCGGGAAGCTCTGGCGCCGCGTGTTATAGGCGGCGACCGAGTCGTTGTAGAACTGGCGGGCGAAGGCGATCTTGTTCTCGGTGCCGGTGAGCTCCTCCTGGAGCTGCCGGATGTTGTCGTTGGCCTTGAGCTGCGGATAGCTCTCGACCAGGCCGAACAGCCCGCGCGTCGCGGCGGTGAGGTTGGCTTCCGCGGGCCCGGCCTGTCCCGGCCCCGACGCCGCCACCGCCGCGTTGCGCGCCTGGATCACCTTGGTGAGCGTCTCCTGCTCGTAGCCCATGGCGTCC
>CAMFJT010000305.1 GCA_945957125.1 uncultured Rhodospirillales bacterium
CGCCACTCCAGTGGCGCGTCATGGGTTTTTGCGACAGCGAGGAAGACGCGCCACTGGAGTGGCGCGCCCCCAGCAGAACTCCTCTGCGCTGCGCGGGATGACACGACGGTCGCACGCATTCTAGAATCACGACATCCAAGGGAGCACGCCATGGCGAAAGTCGCCTTCATCGGTCTCGGCAACATGGGCGGTCCGATGGCCGCCAACCTCGCCAAGGCGCAGCATCATGTGACCGCCTTCGATCTGTCGGACGCCGCCGTCGCCGCGGCGGTCGAGAAGGGTGCCCACAAGGCGGCCAGCGCGGCCGAGGCCGTCAAGGACGCCGAGATCGTGGTCACCATGCTGCCCGCCGGCAAGCATGTGCGCGACGTCTACGAGAAGGACGTGCTGCCCAACGTCGCCAAGGGCGCGCTGCTGATCGACTGCTCGACGATCGATGTCGAAAGCGCCCGCCATGTCTCCGCGGCCGCTGCGAAGGCAGGCTTCGAGATGGTCGATGCGCCGGTGTCGGGCGGCGTCGGTGGCGCCACGGCCGGCACGCTCACCTTCATGGTCGGCGGGCCGGAAGCGGTCTTTGCCAAGGCGCGGCCGATCCTGGAGAAGATGGGCAAGAACATCGTCCATGCCGGCGACAGCGGCAACGGCCAGGCCGCCAAGATCTGCAACAACATGATCCTCGGCATCTCGATGATCGCTGTCAGCGAGGGCTTCATGCTGGGCAAGCGGCTGGGGCTCGACGCACAGAAGCTGTTCAACGTCGTCTCGACCGCGTCGGGCTCGTGCTGGTCGCTGGTCAATTACTGCCCGGTGCCGGGGCCGGTGCCGGCTTCGCCCGCCAACCGCGACTACCAGGCGGGCTTCACCGCCGCGATGATGCTGAAGGACCTCCTGCTGGCGCAGCAGGCGTCGGCGGCCGCCGGTGCCACCACGCCGCTCGGCGCGGAAGCCGCGCAGCTCTTCAGCATGTTCGTGAACGCGGGTAACGCCGGCAAGGATTTCTCCGGAATCATCAAGATGCTGGACGGCAAATGATCACCCTTTACGACCTTGCGTTCGACAAGGATCTGCGACCGAGCCCGTATTGCTGGCGCACCAAGCTGGCGCTGAAGCACAAGGGGCTGGCCTGGCGCGACGAGCCGTGCGGCTTCGGCGAGAAGCAGAAAGTCGCCTTCGCCGGCTCGCAGACCTATCCCGTCATCCATGACGGCACGACAGTGGTGAAGGATAGCTGGGCGATCGCCGAGCATCTCGACGCGGCCTATCCCGACAAGCCGCTGATGCCGGACAAGCCGTACGCGCGCTTCGTCAACGGCTGGGCCGACACCGCGCTCAACGTCACGATCTTTCCGATCGTCGTCGGCGACCTGGTCGATCGCGTGCGGCCGCAGGACCGTGACTACATCGTGGAATCGCGGGGCAAGCGGCTGGGTACGACCGATTTCGCGGGCTTCCAGTCCAAGGCGCGCGAGAAGGGCGTGGCCACGTTCCGGGCGGCCCTGGAACCCGCACGCCGCGTCCTGAAGGAGCAGCCGTTCCTGTCCGGCGGGGCGCCGGCCTATCCGGACTACATCCTGCTCGGTTCTCTCCTCTGGCCGAGAACGATCAGCCCGCTGGAACTGCTCGACAAGGACGACGTCGTCTACGGTTGGCGCGAGCGGATGCTCGACCTGTTCGACGGCATGGCGCGCAAGGCGCCGGCGGCGGCGTGAGGTACGACGCCGTCGTCTTCGACCTGCTGACCGCGCTGCTCGATTCCTGGACCCTGTGGAACGCCGTTGCCGGCTCCGAAGAAGCCGGCATGCGATGGCGGCGGCGCTACCTCGAGATCACCTACGGCTGTGGCGTCTATCGGCCCTACGAGACGCTGGTGCGCGAGGCGGCGGTCGATGTCGGCCTGGCGGAACGGCTGGGCGGCGAGCTCGAGCGCCGGTGGTCGGAGCTGCAGCCGTGGCCTGAGGCTGCCGCCATCCTGAAAGCGATCCCGGTGCCGCTCGCGGTGGCGACGAACTGCTCGATCCGGCTCGGGCAGCAGGCGGCCGATCGGGTCGGCGTGCGGTTCGCGGTCGTCGAGACCGCGCAAAGCGTGGGCTTCTACAAGCCGCGCGCCGAGGTCTATCGCGCCGTGCTGAAACGGCTCGGCACGCCGGCGGACCGGACGCTGTTCGTGGCCGGTTCGGCGTCCGACGTGCCGGGCGCGAAGGGTGTCGGCATGCCGGTCTACTGGCACAACCGCATCGGGCTGCCGCCGCGGGACGATGCGCGGCCGGACTATCTCGAACCGTCGCTCGACGCGCTGGGCCGGTTATTTCCCGCGGTCTAAGCTGTGCTCCTTCAAAGGAGGAACACGTGGCGGAAGCGAAGACATTCGACCCGGCCGAGCATCGTTTCGGACCGACCCATTGGTTCGAGGATCTCGCCGTCGGGCAGAAATTCTACATCAACTCGCGGACCCAGACCGAAGCGCTGTTCGGGGCGTTCCAGCTCGCCAGCGGCGACAACCATCCGATCCACTACGACCGCGAATACTGCAAGGCGCGCGGCCATCGCGACCTGCTGGCGCACGGCCTGCAGGTGGCGATCCAGGGGGCGGCTGGTGCAGGGATATTTCCACATGTCATCGGCGATTCGCTGGTCGGCTTCCTCGAGCAGTCGTCGCGTTTCCTCAAACCGGTCTATTGCGGCGACACGCTCTATCCGTTGCTCGAGGTCAGCGGGCTGAAGGCCGGCCGGACGACGGGCGTCGTCACGATGAAGCTCACCATCCACAATCAGGCCGGCCTGCTGGTCTGCGACGGCGAACACAAGTACCTTGTGAAGAAGCGACCACAACAGGGGGAACAGTCATGATCGGCGTCATCGCGAAGCTGACCATCAAGCCCGGCACCAATGCCGATTTCGAGGCGACGATGAAGGCCTTGCAGGCCAGGGTCCAGGCCGACGAGCCCGGCAACAAGCTCTACGCCCTGCACAAGACGGACGACCCCAACGTGTATGTCATGTTGGAGCGCTATGACGATCAGGCGGCGCTGGCCGCGCATCGCGCGGCGCCGCATTTCAGGGAGCTCGGACGCAAGCTCGGCGATTATCTCGCCGGCAAGCCCGACGTGCAGGCGCTGCAGGAAATCTAGGAGGCGGCAACAGATCATGGATGGAGTCCTTCCGCGCCACACCCAACCGGGAACCGCGCCGGGCACGCTCGCCGGCCGTGCGCCCGTGCCCGACGAGGCGCTGGACTTCACCCTGGTCGAGTACATGCAGGAGGACGTCAAGGTCCTGCACAATGTCGAGGTCGACGAGTGCCGCTTCCATCTCGGCACGCCGGGCCGGACCTGGATCGACGTGGCGGGCCGGCCGAGCTCGGACATGCTGCGCGACCTCGGCATGGCCTTCAACCTGCACCCGCTGGCGCTGGAAGACGTGTTCCACGGCAGCCAGCGGGCCAAGCTCGACCTCTATGAGGGCCAGGGCTTCATCGTGCTGAACGATCCCGCCTACGAGGAGGGCGAGCTCCAGCTCCGGCAGGTCAGCATCTTTTTCGGCGACAACTACGTGATCTCGTTCCACGATCACAAGCAGGATATCTTCAAGCCGGTGCGCGATCGCTTGCAGGCCTCGGGTTCGCGGCTGCGCATGTTCGGTACCGACTATCTCGTCTATGCGCTGATCGATCTGGTCGTCGACCGCAAGTTCCCGCTGATCGAGACGCTGGCCAGCCATCTCGAGGCGCTGGAAGACGAAGCGCTCGGCCATCCGACCAGTCACACGCTGGGACATATCCACCAGGCGCGGCGCGCGCTGGTCACCTTCCATCGGCTCGAATGGGCGGAGCGCGAGACCATCCTCGGCGTGATGCGGCCGGAGACACCGTTCATCATGCCCGAGACGCGCACCTACCTGCGCGACTGCTTCGATCATTCCGTGGCGGTGCTCGACCTGCTCGAGAGCTATCGCGAAATGTGCAACGGCCTGATGGAAATCTATCTCCTGCAGGCCTCGAACCGGATGGCCGAGGTGATGAAGACGATGGCGGTCATCACCGTCTTCTTCATGCCGCTCAGCTTCCTCGCCGGCATCTACGGCATGAACTTCGAGCGCGATGTGGGCAACATGCCCGAGCTGGGCTGGAAATACGGCTACGAGTTCTTCTGGGTGCTGGTGGTCGTGATCGTCGGCGGCCTGTACCTGTGGCTGAAACGCAAGCGCTGGATCTGACGCATGGGCGACACCTACCGTATCTACGGGTCGGAACTATCGGGCTATTCGGTCAAGGTCCGCTCGTACTTCCGCTACAAGGGCCTGCCGCACGAATGGCTGTTGCGCTCGCCGGCCACCCAGGCGGAGTTCCAGAAATACGCCAAGCTGCCGCTGGTGCCGCTCGTGGTGACGCCGGAGGGCGAGGGGATCCAGGATTCCACGCCGATCATCGAGCGCTTCGAGGCGGCATCCCCGTCGCTGGCCCCCGCCGACCCGACGCTCGCCTTTCTCTCCGCGCTGCTCGAGGAGTATGGCGACGAGTGGGGCAACAAGTGGATGTTCCACTATCGCTGGACCTATCCCGCCGACTGCTGGGCGACGGCCGAGCGCATCGCCGTGCAGATGGCCGGCGCGCAGGGCACGCTGGCCGTGGCGCAGGCGCGTAGCGCGATCGCCGAGCGGATGAGCGGGCGGCTGGGCTTCGTCGGCTCCAATCCGACGACGCGGCCGCTGATCGAGGCTTCGTTCAAGCGCATGCTGGAGATACTCGAAGCCCATCTGGCGTCCCGTCCGTACATGCTGGGCGGGCGGCCGGCGATGGCCGATTTCGGGCTGTGGGGACAGATCTACGAAGCGGCAACGGACCCGACGGCGGGCGGCATGATGCGGGCGTCGTCGCCCCATGTCATGGCGTGGGTGGAGCGCATGATGTCGCCCAGGGCGGAGGGCGCGTTCGAGGACTGGGCGGCGTTGTCCACCGGCCTGATGCCGTTGCTCGCCGAAGAGGTCGGGCGGCTTTTCCTGCCGTGGTCGGTGGCCAATGCGGAAGCGATCGCGAAGGGGCAGCCGAGCTTCTCGATGCCCCTCGGCGGATCGACCTGGTCGCAGGAGCCCCAGAAATACCACGCCCGATCGCTCCAGGAGATCCGCCGCAAGTACGCCGCAGCCAAGGATGCGTCAGGTCTGGACGCCATCCTCGAAAAGACAGGCTGCCTTGCCGCGCTCCGCTGAGGCGGATGCCGCGATCAGAGGAGCGATGACGCGATCAGGGTGAAGCCGGAAAGGCCGAGCAGCGCGAGGACGATGCGGCGGAACTGGGCGTCGTTGATACGGCCGTAGAGCTGCAGGCCCAGGCGGGCGCCGATCAGGGTCGTGGGCAAGGCGATCGCCGCCCAGACGAAGAAGGTGCCGTCCAGGAAGCCGGCGATGGCGGCCGAGACGACCGACAGCGCGAGGATGCTCATGTTGAACGGCTGGTTCACGCCGCGTTGCGCCTGCATGTTCCAGCCGCGCAACTGAACCCAGATGACCGGGATCGGCCCGCTGAGGCTGGCCATGCCGCCCAGGATGCCGCCGCCCAGGCCCGCGGCCCCGTCGGCCAGGCGGCCGCCGCCCGTCACCACCGGCGGCCGGCGCACCATTCCCATCCAGGAGCAATAGAGCAGCAGCAGGATGCCGACTCCGAGCTTGAGCGGCCGCACCAGCACGAAGCCGAGCAGCGCGGTGCCGACCGGAACGCCGATCAGGCCGCCGACGAGGAAAGGCCAGAGCCGCCCCCACATCACGCCTTTCCAGATTCGCGGCAGCGACTGGATATGCCCGGCGACCGAGCAGAAGGCGAGCAGGGGCGCTGCCGTGACCGGCGACATGGCGTGCAGCCAGAACCCCAGCGCCACGAGCGCGTAGCCCGTGCCGCTGAGGCCATTGACGAAACCGGCCACCAAGGCGCCGGCGACGACGATCGCGATGTCGCCGGTCGGCGGCAGGCCCACCGCGATCAGCCGGCCGCGCTGAACGCCTGGATGCCGGTGATCGCGCGGCCGAGGATCAGCGCGTGCACGTCGTGCGTGCCCTCGTAGGTGTTCACCGCCTCGAGGTTCATGACGTGGCGGATCACGTGATATTCGTCAGAGACGCCGTTGCCGCCGTGCATGTCGCGGGCGACGCGGGCGATGTCGAGCGCCTTGCCGCAGTTGTTGCGCT
>CAMFJT010000306.1 GCA_945957125.1 uncultured Rhodospirillales bacterium
TTGAGCGAGGTCATCGGCTCCTGGAAGATCATCGCCAGCCGCGCGCCGCGCAGGTCGCGCAGCTCGCGCGGCGCGATCTTCAGGAGGTCGCGGCCTTCGAAATGAACCTCGCCGCTCACCTTCGAGTTTTCCGGCGGCAGCAGGCCCATCACGGCGAGCGAGGTGACGCTCTTGCCGCAGCCCGATTCGCCGACCAGCCCCAGCGTGCGGCCGCCGTGGAGCGCGAGGTCGATGCCGTCGACCGCCTGCACGGTTCCGTCGTCGGTCGCGAAGCTGACGGCCAGCCGCCGCAATTCGAGCAGCGGAGTGTTCATCCGGCTTGCTGGGACCGCGGCACTCCGTGCCGCTCTTGTCGTCTCGTCGAAGAGGATGAGCGCCACGGAGTGGCGCGGTCCCAGCGCATCATCGTCCCGCGGCGTAGCCCTGCATGCCGCGCGGATTGGCGGCGGCGCGGCGCCACGGGTCCTGGCGGCTGGCGGCGGTCAGGCGGCCTTCGGACCAGTCGTCGTTCATCTCGACCTCATGGCCGCGCTTACGCAATTCGCGGACCGTTTCCTCGGGGACGCGGCCTTCCAGCACCAGAACGCCCGGGCGCGCCGTGCGCGGCCAGAACGAGGAGGGGAAATGCTCGCTGTGCCAGGCCGGCGCGTCGATCGCCTCCTGCAGGTTCATGCCGCAATGGACGTGGCGCAGGAACATCTGCGTAATCCACTGCTCCTGCTGGTCGCCGCCCGGCGAGCCCCAGCACAGGTACGGCTCGCCGTCGCGATGGGCGAGGGTCGGCGTCAGCGTGGTGCGCGGCCGCTTGCCCGGCGCGAGCGAGGAGGGCTGGCCCTCCTCCAGCCAGCAGATCTGGCCGCGCGTGCCGACCGGGAAGCCGAGCTCCGGCACGACCGGCGAGCCGTGCAGCCAGCCGCCCGACGGCGTGGCCGAGACCATGTTGCCGTCCTTGTCGACGATGTCGAAATGCACCGTGTCGCCGCTCATCTGCCCCATGCGGCCGACCGTGGGCTCGCCGGCGCCGCTCGCCGCCACCGCGGCGCGCGAGCCGTCGGCCTTGCGCAGCCGCACCACGCCGCCATAGCCGTCGACCTTGCCCGGCCGCTGCTCGAGCGAGGCGCGCGCCGGATCGATCAGCTTGCGCCGGTCGGCGTTGTAGGCGTCGGACAGCAGCGTCTGCATCGGCACGTCGACGAACTTCGGATCGCCGTAGAACGCCTCGCGGTCGGCGAAGGCCAGCTTGCTCGCCTCGACCACGGTATGGATGAAGTCCGCGCTGGTCGGATCGGCGCCGTCGAGATCGAAGCCCTTGAGCAGCGCGAGCTGCTGCAGGGTCACCGGGCTCTGCGCCCAGGGGCCGGCCTTGCACACCGTGTAGCGGCCGTAGTCGTAGGTCAGCGGCGCCTCGACGGTCGCCTGCCACTTCGCCATGTCGTCGCCGCGCAGCAGGCCTTTGTTGCGCTGGCCCGACACGTCCATGATTTCCTCATGGGTGTAGAAGCGGTCGATCGCCTCGGCGACGAAGCCCTGGCTCCACACCTTGCGCGCCCGCTCCAGCTCGGCCTCGCGGCCGCCGCCGCCCGCCTCGGCCTCCCTGATGATCCGCAGGTAGGTGTTGCCGACGGCCGGGTTGGCGAACAGCGAGCCCGGCGCCGGCACCTTGTTGCCCGGCAGGTAGACCGCCGCCGACGTCGGCCAGTTGTCGCGGAAGTTCTGCTTCACCGTGTCGATGGTGGCCGCCGCCCGCTCGACGATCGGATGGCCGTTCATGAGGTAGCCGATGGCCGGCGCCAGCACGTCGGCGAGCCGCATCGTGCCATAGTCGCGCAGCATCAGCATGTAGGCGTCGAAGGTGCCGGGCACGGCGGCGGGCAGCAGGCCCGTGCCGGGGATGAGGTCGAGGCCCAGCCCCCTGAAATGCGCGATCGTCGCCCTGGCCGGCATCACGCCCTGGCCGCACATGACTTCCGTCTTGCCCTTCTTCACGGCATGGAAGATCAACGGCGCATCGCCGCCCGGACCACAGAGATGCGGCTCGACCACCTGCAGGGTGAAGGCTGTCGCCACCGCCGCGTCGAAGGCGTTGCCGCCGCGTTCGAGGATGCCCATGCCGACCGCCGTGGCGATCCAGTGCGTCGAGGTGACGACACCGAACGTGCCGGTGATCTCGGGCCGAGTGGTGAACGGGTTGGGATTGATCAGCTTCAAGGCCGGCCTCCGGAGCGTGCAAGAATCCGGAGGCGACCTTAAGCCCCGTCAGGCCGTTCGGCCAGCACCGGCCGTGGCGGTCGCCGTCATCAGGGGCCGGTGCCCGGGGGCGTCGTCGGCGGCGACTGGGGCTGGGATGACGGCGGCTGGCCGCCCGAGATGCGGTTGGCGTTGGTCGTGGTGATGGCCTGCATCGACAGGACCTGCAGGTAGGCTAGCCACGGCTGCAGTCCCGCGGCGGTGTCCGGGCGCGGCAGCGGCTGGCTGTTGAGCGACGCCACGACCGCCTCGAGTTGCGCGCGGTCGCCGGGGCCGGGCACGGCGGCGCCGGCCTGCGCCTGCTCGAACAGGCCGAGATAGGCCTGCAGGCTGCCCGGCGGCAGCACGACCGGCGGGGAGGGCGGTCCGCCATAGGGCACGAAGATCTGCGAGCCGTGCCGGATCATCTTCTGGCTGCCGGCCGCGTTGCTCACGACCACCGAATCGCCGAACAGGAACGTGATCGTCGACGAGTTGTCGGCGCCGATCACGACGGTCGCGATGCCGCCGCGCACGCCGATGATCGAGGCGGGCGTGTTGATCCTGACCTCGCTCTTCTTGCTGATCGCGCCGCCGACGAACCGGAAGGCGCCCCGTGTCGCGTTCAGGGCGAGATCGCCCGCCCGTGTCCCCGGGTCGTAGACGAAGCGGTCGATGACGAGCTCGCTGTTGACGCCGACCGACAGGGCCGACCCGTCGCGGAACACCAGATGCGCGCGATCGGCCGGTCCGGTGCGGACACGCTCGTTGGCGAACACGTCGACGCCGACCTGCAGCACGCGCTCGTTCTGTGCCGGCGGCGTGCCGCGCGGCTGGCCGCTGGTTGCAGCGGCGACGCCTACGGTCTGTGCCGTGGCGGGTAGCGCCAAGCCGATTGTCGCGAGGAAGACGATGCGGGCGAGCGGGGACATGCGAGCCTCCTAGAAGCGCCAGCTCACGCCGAGCAGGCTGTTGAAAGCCTGGAAGGCATAGTTGCCGAACGGAGCGGTGCGCTGGAAATAGCTGGTCTGGCCGACCAGGGTGAACCGATCGTCGAGCGGTACGGCCAGCAGCAGCCCGAAAGTGAGGTCGGCCTGGGTGCGCGCGACGAGGGGATCCACGGTCGGATCGGGGGCGTCGTAACCCGCCACGGCACCGCCCGCGCTGCCCGTGAGGTGCCACTTGCGGCCGTTCAGCCCGAGCGGGTCGGTGAAGCCGATATCGAGCGAGCCGCCGAAGCCCAGCTCGCGATAGCTCTCCGACGGAATGGACGCGATGTAGCGGGTGGCGGCGATGCCGAGCGTCAACCGCACATCCGCGGCGAGCTCGGCCTCGACCTTCAGCCCCGCGAGGGCGTCGTTGCCCGAGCTGCGGGCGTTGGTCGGAGCATCGGCGTTGTCGATGAAGTCGCGCCGGCGGCCCTGCACGACCAGCGTCGTCTTGAGCCAATCGCGCGGCTTCGCCGTTGCCTCGATTCCCGCGCCCCACGACCAGTAGGTCGGCTGGTCGTGCACCGAGATGTAGCGACCGGCAAGGAACGGCTTCAGCGTCACCTCGCGGAAGGCCCCTTCGAACGGCTGTGTGCGGGGGCCGATAGTCATGTCGAACAGAAGCGTGTTGGCCTCGGTCACCTGGAACTGGCGTGCCGAATAGATGTCAAGATCGGTTTCGAGCGTGCCGCTGTCCTGGGTGCCGAGATCGTAGCGATGGCGCAATCTTGCCGCGCCGATCGCGGCAACATCAGGGCGCTGGGAAAAGCTCGGATTGGGCAGCACGCTCGCGCCGTAGAAGCTGACGGCTCCTGCATTGGCGTCGTTGGCGTTGTTTGAATAGCGAAGCCCGAACAACAGGTCGCCGTAGAACCGCGACTTGCCGATCGTACGGTCGATCTCGGCGAGGTACTCGGCCGCCCCGGCCTTGAGATCGGGCGCCGACTTGGGCGAATCGCGCGCGGTCGCGAAGTAGGCGCGAGCGGCCTCGTAGGAGCGGAGCCGATAGTAGAGCACGCCGAGCTCGTAGCGTATCCGCGGCTGGTCGCCGTCGATCATCAGCAAGCGCTCGTAGGCGGAAACGGCGGCCTCGAGGTCGCCGATCTGCACGGCAAGCCGAGCGTACTTCAGCAGCGTCGGCGCATCGGTCGGCCGTTGCAGCGTTTCCTGGAAAGCCGCAGCGAACGACGCGCGCGCATCCGGCTGCGCATGGGCAGCGAGCGGACTCAGCAGGAGAAACGCCGACGAGAAAACAGCCGAAAGCGAACGCCACATCGGGCCAGTGTATCGAAGTTTGCCAGGCGTGTACCGTCCCAGGCGCTCGACTTGCGTGGCGAACCGTTGGCGCAGGCTCCTCATTTCTTTCTTCTCTCCCACGACGAGGGGAGGAGGAGAGAATCGGAGCTAGCGCTTCCCGGCTGCGAGGCTGTAGCGCAACGCCGTCGTCAATAGATCGTTTCCTTGAGGCGCTGCGGATACTCGCGATCGTAGGTGTCGCCGTCGAAGTCCTGCTGCAGTGCCTTCATGATCGTGCCGCTGCTCGGCAGGCTGCCTTCGTCGAGATGCAGCGACGGATCCCACAGCCGGGAACGGACCAGCGCCTTGGGACACTGCGTATAGACGCTCTCCGCCGTCACCGCGATGACGCTGCGCGGCGCCTTGCCTTCGAGGGTGAAGGAGTCGCACAGCTCGCGATCGACGCGGATCGCGGCGCGGCCGTTGATGCGCAGCGTGCGGCCGATGCCCGGGATCAGGAACAGCAGGGCGATGCGCGGGTCACGCACGATGTTGCGCAGCGTGTCGATTCGATTGTTGCCGCGCCGGTCCGGCAGCATGACGGTACGACGGTCGACCACCCGGACGAAGCCACGCGGGTCGCCGCGCGGCGTGCAATCCAGCCCTTCCGGTCCGGAGGTGGCAAGGACGACGAAGGGCGAGGTCTCGATGAAGCGGCGGTAGTGATCGGAGATATGGTCGATCTCCTTGATCACCGCGGCGCCGGCCGGCTGGCCGTAGATCGCCTCGAGCTCGGTCTCGGTAGTGACGAATTCCGGCACGCGTTCCGCTCCTTTGCCTATCTGGGCTCGGGAATATGCATCCATGTGGGGCGCTCCGGAAAGAGCGTTGCCCCTTCGGCCGTCAATGCCCCGTCGGCGGCGTCGATCTGCAGCATGGCGAGGGCGCGGTCGCCCTGGCCGGACCGGATCTCGCCGACCTCCTTGCCGTCACGCTGGACCGGCGCGCCGGGCGGCGGCAGCGGCCCCTCGATCCGTACGGGGAAAAGCCGGCGCTTGATCAGGCCGCGATACTTGGTTCGCGCGGTCAGCTCCTGGCCCATGTAGCAGCCCTTGTTCCAGTCGACGCCGTGCAGCTCGTCGAAGCCGCTCTCCAGCAGCAGCGCCTTTTCGACCGGCAGGTCACGGCTGCCGTCCGGCACGCCGAGCCGCAGGCGCATCGCCTCGTAGTCGGCCAGGGGCGCCTCGGCCAGCCCGAGCAATGCCGTCGCCTGGCCGGTCGGCGCCAGCACCCGCACGCCGAGCTCGGGCAGGCGGGGATCGACGAACGCCGTCGCGCCGGCGACCGGCAGGACCTTCTCCGCGTCCGGGCCGAACACGACCGCCACCTCCATCGCCGCCGAGCGATCCTCGACCGTGACCTTGGAGCGCAACGTGTACATCTTGAGCTTGCGGGCCAGCGCCGCCGCCCGCTCGCGTTCGGTCTCCAGCAGGAAGGTGCCGCTGCCGTCCTCGACCACGAACATGTCGTTGAGGAACCGACCTTGCGGCGTCAGCAACGCCGCCCAGATCGCCTGCCCGGGACCGACCTTGCCGGTGTCGTTCGAGATCAGCCCTTGCAGGAACTCGGCCCGATCGGGCCCGCCGACGGCGATGACGCTGCGGTGGGGCAG
>CAMFJT010000307.1 GCA_945957125.1 uncultured Rhodospirillales bacterium
GACGGGGGAGGAGAAGAATACGGCGGCCTCATCGCGACGCCATCTTCTTGAAGCGGTCGACGCGGCGGGACGGGTCGCGCTTCATGGTCTCGACCAGCACGTCGCGGCCGATCGGGCCGGCCGTGGCGCCGCCGGCCTGGCCGTGCTCGACGATGACGGCGCAGGCATAGCGCGGGCTGTCGAGCGGTCCGAAACAGACGAACAGCGCGTGATGGCGCAGGTGCCACGGAAGCGAGGCCTGGGTGATGCCCAACTCGCGTTCGCGCTCGGTAATGCGCTTGACCTGTGCGGTGCCGGTCTTGCCCGCGAAGCGCAGGCCAGGCTCCAGCAGCTTGCCCTTGGAATCGTTGCGCAGCGCATTGGCGGTGCCCGCGCCGGTGTTCACCACGTCGCTCATGCCTTGTCGGACCAGTGCGAGGAACTGCGGGTTGAAGCGCAGCGACGGCGCGTTGGGCTTGTTGCGCGGCGGCGGCGGCGCCAGCTCCTCGCGCAGCGAAGCCTTGGCGAGCAGAAGGTTGGGCTGTACGTCGTAGCCGCCATTGGCGAGGCGTGCGGTCATCACGGCAAGCTGCATGGGCGTTGCGGTCATGTAGCCCTGGCCGATGCCGAGGTTGAAGCTGTCGCCCTGCTGCCAGGGCTTGCCGTACTTCTCCTGCTTCCAGGCGCGCGACGGCTGGTTGCCGGGCGATTCGCCGGGCAGGCCGAGCTCGCTCAGCTTGCCGAAGCCGAGCTTGGCGGCGACCTCGCCGATGCGATCGACGCCGGCGCGCCGGGCCGCCTCATAGAAGAAGCAGTCGCAGGACGCCGCGATCGCGCCCTGCACGTTCAGCCCGCCGTGGCCGCCGCGCAGCCAGCAATGGAACTTGATGTCGCCCAGCTCGATGAAGCCGTTGCACGGCAGCACCGTCCACGGCTCGATCGCCCGCGATTCGAGTGCCGCCAGCGCGGTCACCATCTTGTAGGTCGAGCCCGGCGGATAGACGCCGGCGATCGACTTGTTGTTGAGCGGCCGCTCGGGACTGTCGAGCAGCTCGCGCCATTCGCTCTGGGTGATGCCGCGCGCGAAAGTGTTGGGATCGAAGCCCGGAGTCGAGACCATGGCGATGATATCGCCGGTGACCACGTCCATCACCACGACCGAGCCCGACTGGTGCTCTGCCAGCTTCTCGGCCGCGAAGCGCTGCAGGTCGAGATCGATGGTCAGCAGGGCGTTCGAGCCGGGCTGGCCCTCGCTGCGGTCGAGCTCGCGCACGACGCGGCCCACGGCATTGACCTCGACCTGCACGGCGCCGGCGCGGCCGCGCAGGTCATCCTCGAGCGAGCGCTCCACGCCCTTCTTGCCGAAGCGCATGGTGGCGAGGCCCAGCACCGGATCGTCGCGGCCGGCCAGGTCCTCGTCCGAGACACGGCCGGTATAGCCGATGATGTGGCTCATCAGCTCCCCTTCGGGATAGTCGCGCGTCTGGCCGAGATCGATGAACACGCCGGGCAGGTCGGGGGCGTTGAACTCGACCCGGGCCACCTCCTCCCAGCCGAGATTTTCGCGCACCACGACGGGCTGGGCATTGCGGCTGCGGCGCAGCTCGCGCAGCAGCCGCGCGCGCTCGGTCTCGCCGAGATTGAGGATCTGGTCGAGCCGCTCCACGAGCAGCTCCGCGCCGCGACCGCGATCGGAGGTCGCCATGGCGCGGAAGTTGTTGCGGTTGATCGCCAGCGGTTGCCCGGTCCGGTCGAAGATCAGGCCGCGCGAGGGCGGCAACAGGCGGAGGTTGATGCGGTTCTCTTCCGCCATGGTCGAGAAGCGACCGGTCTCGAGCACCTGGAGCTGGTAGAGCCGGCCGACCAGCGCCGACATCAGCACCGCCTGCGCGCCGCCCAGCAGCAGCGCGCGCCGCGTGAACAGGCTCGACCGTTCGCCGTCGCCCTTGCGATGGCGGATCATGACGTGGTCTCGCCCGGCTGCGCGGTGCCGCGCGAGGGCTCCGGGACGTTCAGCGGGTCGCGCGGCCGCACGCGTGCGAGCAGGGGCGCGAGGAGCGGATAGGCCACGACCATGACGAGGTACTGGCCCAGCGCGGGACCGGCATCGAGATCGGTCCAGGTGAACAGTGCGGTGAACACCCAGACGATGACCACGTAACCCAGGATCAGCAGGCAGAAGCCGATCCACTGGAACAGGAAAGGGACGCCCACCAGGAAGCGCCGGTTCGCGACGACCTGGGCACGGATCAGCACGAATCCCAGGGCGCTGACGCCGACCGGCGCGCCCGGTCCACCGAGCAGCAGGTCGAGCAACACGCCCATCACCAGCAGGAGCGGTCCCGGCAGGCGTTCGGGAGTCGCCAGGCTGAACTGGAAGACGGTGAGCGCAGGCAGGAGCGGCAGGATGTCGGAGATGTAAGGGACGTGCAGCGGCGCCAACGTAAGCAGAACGAAGAACAACAGCACCACGCCCGGCATCAGCAACCGGCCCCAGTGGTCGAGCGTGGCGAGGATGCCGTCGGCCTTCATCTCTCAGCGGCCCCGCGGTCCGACCGGCGGCAGCGGCGTGGCCGGCGGGTTGCCGGCGCCGACCAGCCCGGTCACGCCGTAGTCGACGACGCGGACGAACTCCAGGCGCGAGAAGTCGGCGAAGGGCCGGACCTTCACGCTGGTGCCATCACCGGCCTGCACGACCTCGCCGACCGGAATGCCCAGAGGAAAGCTGCCGCCATGCCCGGAGGTCACGATCCGGTCGCCGCGCTGCACACCCTGCACGGTCTGCGCCAAGGTCAGCCGCATCAGCGACGAATTGTCGCCCGCAAGGATTGCGCGCTCCCGGGTCCGCTCGATCTGCACGGGAAGACGGGAATTGACGTCCGTCACGAACAGCACGCGCGCGCTGTTGTCGCCGACCTCGGCGATGCGGCCGGCCAGGCCCTCGGCCGTCACCACCGCCTGTCCCGGCGCGACGCCGGCCTTGCGCCCGACATTGAGCAGCGCGCCCCGGACATAGGCACTGACACTGTCGCCGACGATGCGCGCGGTGATGAACGAGGCTTCCGGCCCTTCATGGAACTGCGACAGCTCGCGCAGGCGGTCGTTCTCGTTCTCCAGCCGCCGCGCCGCCGTCTGCCACGACAACAGCCGGCTGTTCTCCTCGCGCAGGCGGGCATTCTCCTCGCGCAGGGTGGCAAATTCCCTCAGGTCGGCAATGGTGCGATTGGCGACGGCGACAGGTCGGGCGATCGCTTCGAGAGCGGGACTGGCAAGGTCGAGCGCAAGCACGCGGGCATTCTCGACCAGTACGGTGTCGGCCTTGCCGATCAGCATGATGGCGAAGGCGCCGATCACCAGCAGCGCCAGGGCGAATCTCTGGACGGCCTGGCGAACCTGGCCGGCAGCTACCTCGAAATCATCGCGGATCGCCATGTTCGGCCCATTCTACCCCAAGCGCGCGACGGCGCGCGGGGATTAGTACATCGTGGACAGAACGCCGCGCAGGCGGTCGATGTTCTCCACGGCATGCCCGGTCCCGAGCGCGACACAAAGCAGCGGGTCCTCCGCGACAGAGACCGGCAGGCCGGTCGCCTGGCGCAGGACCGTGTCCATGTTGCTCAGCATGGCGCCACCGCCGGTGAGCACGATGCCCTTGTCGACGATGTCGGCGGCCAGTTCAGGGGCGGTGTTCTCGAGGCAGACCTTCACGGCCTCGACGATGGCGCTCACCGGTTCCTGCAGGCTCTCGGCGATCTGCCGTTCGGTGATCACCAGTTCCTTGGGCACGCCGTTCATCAGGTCGCGGCCCTTGATCTCCATGGTGCGGCCTTCGCCGTCGTCGGGCGCGCAGGCCGAGGCGATGGTCTTCTTGATTCGTTCCGCCGAGCTCTCGCCGACCAGCAGGTTATGGTTGCGGCGGATATAGCCAATGATGGCTTCGTCCATCTTGTCGCCGCCCACGCGCACGGAGCGCGGATAGACGATGCCGCCGAGCGACAGAATGGCGACTTCCGTCGTGCCGCCGCCGATATCGACCACCATCGAGCCGGTCGGCTCGGTGACCGGCAGGCCGGCGCCGATTGCCGCCGCCATCGGCTCCTCGATCAGCCAAACCTTGCGCGCGCCGGCGCTCTCGGCCGATTCCTGAATGGCGCGGCGCTCGACCGCGGTCGAGCCCGACGGCACGCAGACCACGATCTGCGGATGGGCGAAGGACCGGCGGTTGTGCACCTTCGAGATGAAGTGCTTGATCATCGCCTCGGCGACCTCGAAATCGGCGATGACGCCGTCGCGCAGCGGGCGGATGGCCTGGATGTTGCCCGGCGTGCGGCCGAGCATCATCTTGGCCTCCTCGCCGACCGCGAGAACCTGGCGCTTGCCGCTTTGCGTGGTCAGAGCAACGACCGACGGCTCGTTCAGCACGATGCCGCGGCCCTTCACATAGACCAGCGTATTGGCCGTTCCGAGGTCGATCCCCATGTCGGCCGAAAAAAGCCCGATCACACGCGACAGCATTGCGCTAAGTCTCTGTAATTACTGGCAATTTGCGAAAGCACGACGCCTTGCCAAAGGCGCAACGCCCAAGGGTGCGGGCGCCGGTTTAGACCGGCATGCCCGGTGTCGCAAGGCGATTCCGGTGCAGGGCCGTGGCAATTACCCCCGTCGCGGCTTCCAGGGAAATAGCAGCAGCGCACCGGCGATCAGCAGGCCGTAGATCGCGAGGCTGGCGGCGATCGCGATGAAGACACCGTCGAGCCCGAGTCCCAGCTCTTCGACGGCAAGCCAGCCGCCCCCTGCCGCAACGACCAGCCGCGCCACGCTGGCGAGGACGGGCACCGCCATGCGCCCGGCCCCCTGGCTGGCGAAGTTCAAGGTGAGACCTAAGCCGAACAGGCAATAGAACGGGGCGACGTGGGCGATGCAGGCAACGGCTGCGGCGATCACCGCCGGGTCCGAGGCGAAGAGACGCGACCACGTCTCGGGCAGGAGGGCGATCGTCCCGCCGATCGCGCCCATGGCGAGGAAGGCGACCAACCCGCCGGTCCACGCGACCCGCACCGCCCGCGGCCATGCGCCGGCGCCGGCGGCAATGCCGACCAGTGTGGTCGCGCCCGTGCCGATACCGAAGGCGAGCGGCGCCAGCATGAACTCCAGCCGCATGCCGATGCTGTAGCCCGCGAGCGCGGCCGTCCCGAAGCGGCCGACCAGAGCGGTGACGAGCATGGCCGTGACCGTCGAGGTGATAGTGGTCACCGAGCCCATCGCGCCGACCCGGAGGATCTCGGCAAACAGCCGGAACTGGAGCGGTGCCTTGCCGAGCATGCGCCAGAAGCCGGGCCGTCCCCGCGCGATGGCGCGGCCGAGCAGCGCGACGCCGGCGATGCCGGTCACCAACGGCGCGATGGCGCAGCCGACGAGGCCCAGGCCCGGCCAATCGCCGATGCCCAGCGTCAGCAACCCGAGCAGCGGGATGTAAGCCACCGACAGGACGAAGCCGATGCGGCCCGGCGTTGCCGAATCGCCGCCGCCGCGCAGCAGCGCGGATAAGAACGCGCCCCACCACAGCACGACGGCGCCGCTGAACCAGACCGTGCTGAAGGCGAGCGCCCGCTCGAGAACGGGACCGCTGCCGCCGAGCCAGCGGAAGACGGCCGGCAGCGCGGTCCAGGCGAAGATCGTGAAGACCGTCGCGCAGCCGAGACCGAGCAGCAGTGCATGCATCACCAGCGCCCGGGCGTCGTCGAGCCGGCCGGCGCCGAGCGCGCGCGCCAGTGCCGAGGCGACGCCGCCGCCCATGCCACCGTTGGCCATGTTCATCATCAGCGTGATGAACGGAATGACCAGCGCAATGCCCGCGAGGGCCTCGACCCCGAGCCGCGCGACGAACCACGCCTCCGCGATCGCGACCAGCACCTGCACGCCCATGACCGCGGTGGTCGGTCCCGCGAGCCGCAGCAGGCTGCGCCCGATGGGCGCCGTGACGAGAGGATGGGACAAGGAAGGCTCCAACGAAACGACACACGCACATCGCCCGCCCGGCGGCGGGCAACGGACCGAAAGTGTGGTTATCGCTGGCTCATCGCCGCAGTGTGCCGGCGTTCGGCGGAAAGGACAAG
>CAMFJT010000308.1 GCA_945957125.1 uncultured Rhodospirillales bacterium
CCAGATCGCTTTTTTGCCATCGGCCGATAAATTTACAACCTCTCCGTGGCGCTCAGGCTCATGAGCGCCACGGAGTGGCGCGGTCCCAGCAAGGAATAAGCGTCACCGGTTGGTGAGCTTGAGCTCGATGCGGCGGTTGCGGGCGGTGTCGGTCGAGGACAGGGGCTGGAACTCGCCGTAGCCTGCGGCCACAAGGTTCTCGTTGGGGATGCCCTGCTCGTGGAGGAACTTCACGACCGCGATGGCGCGCGCCGCCGACAGCTCCCAGTTGGACGGAAACTGTGGCGACTTGATCGGCTTGTTGTCGGTATGGCCGTCGACCTGCAGTACCCAGTTGATGTCCTTGGGAATCCGGGAGGCGATTTCGACCAGCCGCTGGGCGACACTGGCGAGCTGCTTCTCGCCGCCCGGCTGGAGCTGGGCGGAGCCTGACGGGAACAGTACCTCGGACTGGAACACGAAACGATCGCCGACGATCTGCACGTCGCGCTGGCCGGCCAGCGCCTCGCGCAGCTTGCCGAAGAACTCCGAGCGATAGCGCGCCAGCTCCTCGACCTTGCTGGCCAGCGCCCGGTTGAGCTTCTGCCCGAGATCGACGATTTGTGCCTGTTGCTGCTTGGCCTTGGATTCTGCCGCGTCGAGCAGGGAGCCGAGGCGGGCGAGTTCGTCCTTCAGGGCGGCGACCTCGGTCGTGAGGCGGATCGCAGCGGCCTTCTGCTCGGCGGTCTGCTTCTGCTCTTCCGTGAGGTCGGCGAACAGCTTGCCCTTCTCGTTGTTGGCCGCGGCGAGCGAGGCGGCGAGACGCGTGAGCTCGAGCCGCTGCCGCTCGATCTCCTTCTGCATGTCGGTCGTCTTCGCCTCGACCTCGCGCGTGGCGTCGCGCAACAGGACGCTCAGCCGGTCGCGCTCGGCGGTCGCTTCGTCGATCGTCTTGCGCTGCGCGGCGAGGTCGGTGGTGGCGCGGTCGCGTTCGGCCTTCAGCGCCTCGGCGCTCTTGCGCTGGCTGGCGAGGTCGGCGTCGAGGCGTTCTCGCTCGGCCCTCAGCTCCTCTGCGGTCTTGCGCTGGCCGGCAAGATCGAGGGTGAGGCGCTCGCGCTCGGCCCTCAGCTCCTCGGCCGTCTTGCGCTGGCCGGCGAGATCGACGTTCAGCCGTTCGCGTTCCGTCTGCAGCTGGCGGGTCAGCAGGGTCAGGCGCACGACGTCCTTCTGCAAGTCCTCCGCCGATCGCTTCTCGAGAGAAAGCTGGCTGGCGATGTCGGCGATCTGGCGATTGAGCGTATCGATCGCGCTTTCGCGATTGGTCAGCACGGTGGAGAGGGTGAACTGCGCCACGCTGAAGATCGACAGCAGGAAGATCAGCACCATCAGCAGAGTCGTCAGCGCGTCGACATAGCCTGGCCAGGTGTAGTCGGCGGCGCCTTCGCGCCGGCGGGAGATGGCAGCCACCGCCGGTCAGCCCGCCGCCGGCCCGTCGGTCGATGCGCGTGCCAGCGCCACGGTGCGGGCGAGCAGGCGGATCTCCCCGCGCAGCTCGTCCGCCAGCGCGGTACGGCTGACCTCGTTGTCCTCCATCAGGCGGGCGAGGTGGGCCTCGATCTTGCGTTGGTGTGCGGCGATCGAATCGCGGTCGACGTCGGCGAAGCGTTCGGCCAGATGCTTGACGGCCGCCCTCATCTCCTCGGCGAGTGTACCGCGGTTGCGCGCATTCTCGTCGACCACGCGGGAGAGGGCTTGCTGAAGCTCGTGTTCGACGGCCTGGCGATGCCGCTCCGAGGCTTCGCGATCAGCCAGCAGGGTGCCCAGCCCGTCGGCGATCCGATGGCGTTCGGGCGCGCTCGCCGCCGTTGCCTCCCCGATCTGCACGATCTTCGATTCGATGCTCCGCTGGTGGTCGAGGACCGACTCGCGACCGTGGATGCTCTCCTCGACCAAGCGGGTGAGCAGAGCCTCGACATTGCCCTGATGCGCCAGGGCTGTGGCGCGGTCGGCTTCCGGCCCGCTCGAACGCTCCGAAAGCCGGGCCACCGCGTCACGAAGCTCGATCGACAGCTCCGTGAAGCGGGTCAGCGTGTTCTGCTGCGTGCGCGTCGTCTCGGCGAGCGCCGCCAGCCGCTCGACCAGCGCGGCATTGGCCGCGGCGGTGGACTGGCGGCTCTCCTCGACCCGCTGCAGGGCGCGGACCAGGCCGTCGACGCCCTCGGCATTGCGCTCGAGCAGTGCCTCGACATAGGCCGGTACGCTCTGCGCCACGCCTTGCGGCGCGCCACCGGTCGACAGGCTGGTCGCCCGCGCCAGCCATTCCTCGAGCTCGGTATGGAAGCGGCCCTGCGCCTGGCTCGCCTGCAGCTCGAGGAAGCCCAGCACGAGCGATCCGGACAGGCCGAACAGCGAGGCGCCGAATGCCGTCGACATGCCCTTGAGCGGCCCCTCGATGCTTCCCTTGAGCCTGGCGAACATCTGCAGCGGCTCGCTGGCAGTGACCTGAAGGCTGTTGATCGCATCGGCGACGGCGCCGATCGTCTCGAGCAGCCCCCAGAAAGTGCCGAGCAGGCCGAGGAAGATCAGGAGGCCGATCAGATAGCGCGCCAGCTCGCGGCGCTCGTCGAGGCGGGTAGCGATACCGTCGAGCACCGCGCGGCTGGCGGTGGGGGAAAGGCGGATATCGCCGTGGCTCTCGCCAAGCATCGCCGCCATCGGCGCCAGCAGGTTGACCGACTCCGCCGACGGCGGCGGCGCACTGGGCTCGCGATGCCGGTAGCGGCGCATCCATGTCACCTCCGGCCACAGCAGCACGATCTGGCGGAAGATGAAGAAGATGCCGATCAGCAACACTCCCAGGATCACGCTGTCGAGGACCGGTGTGTTGCGGAACACGCGCAGCAGGTCCTCGTGCAGCGTGACGGCGAGCGCCACCACGCCGGCAAGGAACACGAGCATACGAATAAGGTAGGGAAGGGGACTGCTCATGCGCTCTCGATCTCGACGGTGAGCACCGGGGTAAGCCTCGGCGCCATCACGGTATCGCCACGTCGACATGATCGCCGGCCGGGCCACGAGGCGAGGCGGAGAAGGCGCCGATCTCGATGCGTGCCTTCACGCCCTGGTCGATGAGGTAGCTGCGTACCGCGAGTGCACGGGCTAGAGCCACCTTGCGGGCGTCGCTCGGCTCGCCGCTGGAGTAGGCGCGCAGCTCGACCTGCCTCACGCCGCGCTGGCTGACGGTCCGCGCCAGGGTATCCAGGGCGCTCCGCCCGGCGGCGTCGATCTCGGCCGACTGCGGCGCGAACGATACGGTCATCGGCGCGGCTGCCGGGTTCGTGGTTGCCGGGTTCGTGGTTGCCGGGGCCGGCGGCTCGGCAGCCGGCGACGGAGCGGGTGTGGCCGTGCTCGTCGTGACGCGGCCCGACGACGGCGGGGCCGGCGCGGCTATGGCGGCACTGCCCGGCGTGAGGGCTGGAGGTGAGCTGTTGGGCGTGGGGAGCACGACAATGGGCGGCGAAGGCTGCGCCGTCGTCGGCGGGGGTGAAGGAAGGCCGTCCTGCTTGGGCGCGGGTGGTGCCGAAGGCGGGGGCGGCGGCAGGACCGCTGTCCTGGGAGCAGGGGTCGCCGTGGCCGGTGCAGGCGATGCGGCGGGCTTCGGCGTCGGGCTCGCGGAGGCAGGCGGCGTTGGTGGCGAGGCGATCGTATCCTTGGAGCGAAGCGTCGGCGCGGTGAGCGCGGCGGCGGCCTCCGCTTGCGCGGCAGGCACGGGAGCCGTCGGCTCGGCACGCGTTGCCGGTACCGGGGCAGGCGGACGCGCGGGCTCCACCGGCGGCGTGGCGGCTGGCGGCGCCGAAGCTATGGGCGGTCGGGCAGCCGCAGTGCGCCGTGCTCCAGGCCCGTCGCCTCGTTCCGGGACGGCAACGATGCGGCTCTGGAGGGCACCCGGCGGCGGTGGCGGCAGGTTCGAGCCGACCCCCCAGTCGCCGCTGACCTGGCTTGGCGCAAAGGCGGATGGCAGCGTCGCCGCAGGGAGGGCCGCCACCATGCCCGGGGTTGTGCTGGCGCCCACGTTCGGAACGCCCACGGCGCTTGCGCCAGCAAGCGTCGAACGCCAGGGGTTGAAGGCCATTCCTCCGCTCGGTGCCGGCATGGCATCGACGAGCGGCTCGTTCCGCGCCGGGACCACTCGAACCCCTCCTGCGGATATGCCGCTCGAGGGGGCGGCGCTGTCTGGGAGACCGACGCCGTTGTAGGGATTGAAGGCCATGACGTTCTGTGCCCTGGCTGCGGCGGTGCCGACGCCAATGCTCAGGGCCACGAGGACCAAGCTACGCATGGCGACCGACGAGCTTGGCATTACCATTTGCCTTTCAACGCACCCCGGCCCCCTGCGAAATATCCGCTGCACATTGCGGGCCGCCTCGAACAATAGCCAATGGCCTCCGGCGGCTCAACCGGTTGGGGCGCCGCGGCGGTGAATACGCGCGGATGGGTCGGGCATCGACGCCGCCATGCCGCTGGCTCGCCAACCCTTCGCCCGATAGGCTGGCGCCGGTCGCAGGAGACGCCCATGCAGATCAGGATCGTTGCCCTCGGATTGCTGGCAGGCTTGTGGCCGGGGATCGCCCCCGCGGCGGATATCGCCGGTACGCGGGCCGCGATCGGCCGCAGCCTCGATGGGCAATATCCGCGCCTCGACGCGCTCTACCGCGATATCCACACCCATCCCGAGCTCAGCTTCCAGGAATCGCGCACCGCCGCGATGCTGGCGGCCGAGCTCAAGGCGCTGGGCTACGAAGTGACCGAAAAGGTCGGCAAGACCGGCATCGTCGCGCTCTATCGCAATGGCCCGGGACCGACGGTCATGGTCCGAACCGAGCTCGACGCGCTGCCGCTCGAGGAGAAGACGGGCCTGCCCTACGCCAGCAAGGCCAAACAGATGCTGCGCGGCGTCGAAACGCCGGTCATGCATGCCTGCGGACACGACATCCATATGGCCGCCTGGGTCGCGGTGGCACGCACCCTGATCGAGCTGAAAGACCAGTGGAGCGGTACCCTGATGTTCGTCGGTCAGCCCGCGGAGGAGGCCGGCGGCGGCGCGCGCGCGATGGTCGCCGACGGCCTGTTCACGCGCTTCCCCAAGCCGGACTACGGTTTCGCCCTGCATGTCGGTCCTGGGCCTTACGGCTATGTCAGCTACAAGCCAGGCGTCATCAACTCGACCTCCGACAGCTTCTCGGTCACGTTCATCGGCAAGGGCGGACACGGCTCGCGGCCGCATACGACCATCGACCCGATCGTGATGGCGGGGCATTTCATCGTCGACGTGCAGAGCGTGATCAGCCGCGAGAAGGACGCCGCCCGGTTCGGTGTCGTCTCGATCGGCTCGCTGCAGGCCGGCAATGCCGGCAACGTCATCCCCGACACCGCGACCCTGCGCGGCACGATCCGCTCCTACGACAACGACACACGGCTCAAGATGCTGGCGGGCGTCGAGCGTACGGCCAAGGCGGTCGCGCTGATGGCCGGCGCGCCACCGCCCGACTACCGGCTCGTCGAGGGGGCCAAGGCGGTGGTCAACGACGATGGGCTGGCCGCACGCAGCGGCGCCGTGCTTAAGGAAGCGTTCGGTGACAAGGCGCGGCTCAGCGCCGAGCCGGGCTCGGCCAGCGAGGACTATTCAGAGTTCGTCATCGCCGGCGTACCGTCGTTCTATTTCGGAATCGGCGGGATCGACCCCGCGACGTTCGCACAGGCAACGGCGAGCAAAACGCCCCTGCCAGGCAACCACTCGCCCGAATTCGCGCCGGTCCCCGAGCCCAGCATCCGTACCGGCGCAGAAGCCATGAGTCTCGTCGTTCTGGACGTGCTGCAGAAGAGGTAAGGATCTCGTTGCCGGGCCCGCGCCACTCCGAGTTTGTGAATTTATGGCCGGACAATGGATCATGGCGGTCCCGCGACCCAATCACCTC
>CAMFJT010000309.1 GCA_945957125.1 uncultured Rhodospirillales bacterium
CGATCAGGTCGACCGGAGACTTGATCAGCGTGCCGCGGGTCGACGGCTCGCGGAAGGCCGGCGACAGCAACATCGCGCGCAGCACCGGCTTCATCTCGTAGTTGCCGTTGCGCAGGATGGCGGCGAGGCGCTTGACCTCGGCGGGATCGGGCTTGAGCGAGACGAACTCGCGCCACAGCTTCTCGACCACCAGCTCGGCGGTGCGCGGCTGGCGCAGCAGGATGGCCACGATGTCGTCGCCGGTGAACTCGCCGGTCTGGCCGAGGAAGGTCTTGCGGCCGAGGTCGCGGGCGTCCTCATGCACGACGAACGCGCCGGTCTTGCGGTCGATCGACCAGCCGGTGAAGGCGCGCGCGGCATTCTTGATGTCGGCCTCGGTATAGTGCCCCTCGCCCAGGGTGAAGAGCTCGAGCAGCTCGCGGGCGAAGTTCTCGTTCGGCTGGCGCGCGACCGAGCGCACGCCGTCGAGATAGATCAGCATCGCCGGGTCGCGGGCGACTGCCTTGAGCAGCCGGCCGAAATTGCCGAAAGCCTCGCGGCGGAACAGCTCGTTCTGGCGATACATCGCCGGCGCGTACGTCACCTTGTCGAGCGAGGAGGTGAAATGGTTGTGCCAGAACAGCGTCATGCGTTCGACCAGCGGCTGGTCGGTGACCAGCATCTCCTCGAGCCACCAGTTGCGCAGCTCGCGCGCCTGCTCCTGCACCGGGCGCACGACGGTGAGCGTCTTGCCGTCGACGCCCGCCTTCTCCGACGCCGCCTTCTTCTCCTTGGCGACCTTCTGCGCCGCACGCAGCTCGCTCGGCCCCTCCCCGATCCAGGGCGGCGCCGCCGTGAGCGCCGTGGCGCGCCGTGCCTCGAGCAGCCGCTCGACCGCCGCGGCGTAGTCGAGCGCTTCGACGGCGCGGATCTCCGCCGGCGTCGCGCCGAACGTGGCCCGCGACAACAGGTGCCGGGCCTCGTCGAAGCCCATGGCAAGGGCGGCGCGGCTGGTCCGCGGCACCCACAGGGCAGCGGTGGAGAGGGCCGCAGCTCCGCCCAGGAATATCCTCCGGCCGAGATCGGCAGCCATGTCGCTTCTCCTCTTACTGAGGCGGGCGCGGCGGACGCGGTCCGCCAGGGCCATCGGGACCGCCGGCGCGGCCCGCCCAGCTGCCACCATAGCGCTCGGCCAGGATCCGGTGCAGCTCCTCGCGCTGGGCCGGACGCAGATGCGGCGAGAGCTGGGAGATGGAGCGCAGGTTCTCCTTCTGCTGCTCCGCGCGCAGGCCGCTCATCTGTTCCACCAGCGCGTCGATTCTCGCCGTGTCGAATTCGGGCTTCTGCAGCTCCGCCGACATCGCCTCGCGCACCTTCTGGATCTCGCGGAAGCGATCGCGCCGGGCCGCGCTGTAGCGGTCGAAGAGGTCCTTCAGCGCCTGCTTCTGGCTGTCGTCGAGCTTGAGGTCGTGCGAGAGCGCGTCGAGAGGGCTGCGGAAACCCGGTGGAGGCGGCGGAGGGCCGCCCATCCGCCCTTCCCAATGCGGCGGAGAAATCCAGCTCCGATAGACGAAGCCCGCAAGGACGAAGCAGTTGAGCAGCAGCGACAGGGCCAGCAGGAGCTGGGTCAGCCGGGACGACATCTCAGGTGTTGTCCGTGAACAAGTCGTTCAGGTCGTTGATCGTGTCGCGGCCGAACGGCTTGGGAACCGTTTGCGACCGGGTCGAGGCATACTTGCCCTCGACATAGGTCTCGCCCAGGCCACCACCCAGCACGAAGCCCGCGACCGCGATCACCACCGCCATGCCCGCCATGGCGCCCCGGTGCAGCGCAAAACCCCGCCCGAAGGCCGGGAACAGGCCGGCCAGCCATGTCTGGCGCGGCGACTGGCGCGGCGACTGGCGCTCGGCCTCGAAACCGACCAGTGCCTGAGCCCGCACGGTCATGCGGGCAGGCGGCACCGGCAGCGTCGTGCCCAGGATCTCCGCCAGCTCGAGCGCCGCCTGCCGCATTGCCGGATCGTTCGCCACCGCCGCCTCGATCCGGGCCGCGGTTGCCTCGGGCAGGCGACCTTCCAGCCAGGCCGCGAAATCCATGTCCGAAACCGCCTCGGGCGCCACGGGACGATCCGTGGCAAGGCTCTGCCACAGTGCCCGGTCGCTCGAAGGGATACGTTCGGTACTCATCACGGGTCTCCTCGTCCATCTTACGCCACAATGGTGGGATTCATCCCCTCCTCAGGGCGCTTCTTCCTTGAAATGCTCACGCAGCCGCAGCAATGCCTTGTGATGGGTGCTGCGCACCGTCTGCGCGTCGATCTTCAGCAACTGTGCGACTTCCGCGACATCGCGTTCCTCGTCGTAGAGACACTTCAGGATGAGGGTCTGGCGCTCGGTCAGCAGCCCCTCCGGGATCTTCAGCTTTTCGACGTGCCGGTCCTCGACCGCGAGGACGGATTCCGGCACGTCGTCGATCGGTGCGGTGGCCTGCCGGCGGCGGCGCGCGAAATCCACCGCCGCGGAGCGCGACACCACCGCCAGCCAGGTCGACAGCCCGGCCCGGGCGGGATCGTAGGTCTTGAGCAGCCGGAAATCGTTGGCGCACAGACGCACGAACACGTCCTGGGCGGCATCCATGACGTCGTCCTCGCTCAGGCGATAGCTCGACAGGGCGCGCCGCACCACGGCGTTGATCAACGGCGAGGCCGCGACGACGAAGGTATCCCAGGTTCGCTTGTGACCTGCCGCGAGGGACCGCAGGTCGATCTGGCCGAGCTCCGTCACGCCTGCGTTCCGTCTTTCATTATCCGTCCGCACAGCAGTCTAACAGGGTTTATGGCGAAATGACGCCCCGCTAGAGTGCGCGCGCAATCCGGGGACAGGTGAATGAGCGAGTCGCTGACACGGCAACTGAAGATCAGCAAGCAGGCGGTGCGTGGCAAAGGCGTGGTCGTCGCCCAGAACGTCCGCGCGGCGGAGGTCGGCGCAGACATCCTGCGCAAGGGCGGCAACGCGATCGACGCCGCGGTCGCCACCGGCATGGCGATCGGCGCGCTCGAGCCGTGGATGAGCGGCATCGGCGGCGTCGGCTTCATGACGATCTGGAGCGCCAAGGAGCAGCGTGCCTGGACGGTCGACTACGGTCCGATCTCGGCGAAGAAGCTCGACACCGCGCACTATCGGATCGTCGGCCCCGGCCCGGCCAATCCCTTCGCGTGGCCCGACATCCTCGATCGCAACAACGAGGTCGGCTACCATTCGATCGCGGTGCCGGGCATGGTCTCCGGCCTGGGCAAGGCGCTCGAGCGCTTCGGCACGCTGAAGTGGAAGGACGTGCTGGCGCCCGGCGTCGCGCTCGCCGAGCGCGGCATGGAGCTCGACTGGTACATGCAGGTGATGATCGCCAACGGCGCGGAGCACCTGTCGAAGTTCCCGGCCTCGAAGGCTTCCTATCTGTGCGACGACGGCCGCGTGCCGACCAACGACTGGCAGGGCACCAGGCGCTACCTCAAGCTCGGCAATCTCGGCGAGACGATGCGCCGGCTGGCCGAGGGCGGACCGCGCGAATACTACGAAGGCAGCCTGGCGCGCGACATCGCCGCCGACCTGCAGGCCGGCGGATCGGCGATCTCCTACGACGACCTCGCCTCCTACGAGGCGCGCATCGTCGAACCGCTGTCGTTCGAGCATCACGGCGTCACCGTCAACGTCGCGGGCGGGCTGACCGCGGGGCCGACGCTGCGCCGCACGCTGGAGCTGGCGGGCGAGCGCACGAAAGGCAAGGGCGCACCGGACGCCGACTTCTTCGTCGCCATCGCCGAGGGCATGCACACCGCCTACCAGGAGCGGCTCAAGACCCTGGGCGACAAGCCCAACAACACCAGCACGACGCATTTCTGCGCCGCCGATTCCGAAGGCAACATGGTGGCGCTCACCCAGACGCTGATGTCGCTGTTCGGCTCGTGCGTGATGCTGCCGAAGACCGGCATCACCATGAACAACGGCATGCTGTGGTTCGACCCGGAGGCCGACCGGCCGAACTCGATCGCCGCGGGCAAGCGGCCGCTCTGCAACATCTGCCCGGTGGTCGTGGTCAAGGACGGCAAGCCGTGGTTCTGCATCGGCGCATCGGGTGGACGGCGCATCGTGCCGGCGGTGACGCAGCTTTCGATGATGCTGGTCGATCGCGGTCTCGACGTCGAGGCGGCCTTCCACCAGCCGCGCGTGGATGTTTCGGGCGTCGGGCCGATCCGCGTCAACCGCGCCCTGCCCGATGCCGTCAAGCAGGCGATCGCGGCGAAGCTGCCGATCGTCGAGGTCGACAACCAGATCTCGCCGCTCGGGTTCGCCAACCCGTCCTGCATCGTACGCGATCCGAAGACCGGCGAGCTGACCGGCATGAACGAGGTAATGTCGCCATGGGCTGGCGGCGCGGCGCAGTAATCGCCGCAGCTCTGGCGGCTGTCGCCGGCCGCGCGGCCGCGCAGGCGCCGGAGGTGCGCCTGCCGGTGCTCGTGCCGCTGACCGGTTTCGTCGCCCTCGAAGGCACGAGCCAGAAGAACGGCGCGCTGCTGGCGGCCAGCCAGGTGCGCGATGTCGCCTTCAAGCCGGAGGTGCTCGACACCGCCGCCACGCCGGAGGCGGCGGTCACGGCCTGGGCGCGCGAGATGGGCGGCCGCACGCCGCTCGCGGTGATCGGCCCGATCCTCGGCACGCAGATGCTGGCGCTGCTGCCGCTCGCCCGCGAGCGCGGCGTGCCGTTGCTCACCATCTCGGGCACCGCTCGGTTGAGCGAGATGGGCGTGCCGCAGTTCTTCCGCTTCTTCCCGAGCGACGCCACGGTGAAGGTGGCGCATGCGCGCTACGTCGCGGAGAAGCTCGGCGCGAAACGGCCGGCGGTGATCTACCAGAGCACCGCCTACGGCCAGTCGGGCCGCGAGCAGCTCGCCAGGACCTTCGCCGAGCTGAAGATCCCGCCGGTTCTCGAGGAGAGCGTCGCTCCGACGGTGAACGATCTGGCCCCGGCGCTGCTGCGCGCCAAGGCGGCCAATGCCGACGTGCTGGTGCTGCATCTTCACGCGCCGTCGACCGTTCTCGCGGTACGCCAGGCGCGCCAGCTCCTGCCCGGCGTGCCGATCGTCGCCGGCTCGGCGATGCACCAGCCGGCCACCGCCGCGCTGCTCGAGCCGGCCGAGCTCAAGGGCGTTTGCGCCGAGACCGCCGCCTCGCCGGTCTCCGCGACGACGCCGGCGATGCGTGACTTCCTCGCCGCTTATCGGGCCGCCTACAAGAGCGACCCCGATGCCTTTGCCGCCGCCCAGTTCGATGCCGTCCACATGCTGGGCCACGTGATCGGCGCGATGCTGCGCGAGGGCGTCACCGTCACGCCGGCCACGGTGCGCGACCGCCTCGCCGCCACGCGCTGGCAGGGCGTGGTCACGACCTACTGGTCCGACGGCAAGGGCGACATGGCGCACGAGGCCGAGATCGTCTGCTTCGACGGCACCGACCGCATCCCGCGACCGGCGGCACGGTATTCCTTTCCCTGAAGAACGAAAAACGGCGGTGCTGCGTGGACAGCACCGCCGGAAGCGAAGACCAGGGGAGAGTCCTGTCTTCTGCTGCGCGCCCGGGACCGAGCGATTCGCGCCTGGGCGCTATTCCTCGTCCTCGTCGTCCTCTTCCTTCGAGCCGTCGAGGCTGGCGGCGAGGATACCGGCGTTCTCGCGCACCTTCTTCTCGATGGCGGCGGCCACCTCGGAGTGCTCGCGCAGGTAATTCTTGGCGTTCTCGCGGCCCTGGCCGATGCGCTGGCCGTCGTAGGAGTACCAGGAGCCCGATTTCTCGACCACGCCCGCCTTCTCGCCGAGGTCGATCAGCTCGCCGACCTTGGAGACGCCCTCGCCGTACATGATGTCGAACTCGACGACCTTGAACGGCGGCGCCACCTTGT
>CAMFJT010000310.1 GCA_945957125.1 uncultured Rhodospirillales bacterium
ATTGAAGCGCCCTCCAACTGCGCAAGTTGGGCTAAAACGTCGTGCTTGCGGCAGTTTTCGCCGCATTCTTCGCGTTGCCATCCTTCGAGACGCTCCGCTTCGCTGCGCTCCTCAGGATGAGGTGGGAGGGTAGCCAGATCGCTTTCTTGCCATCGGCCGATAAATTCACAAGCTCTCCGTGGCGCTCATACGCGCATATGAATGCGCTCGATCATGAGCGCCACGGAGTGGCGCGGTCCCAGCGAAGAGGTCCCGATCAAGGGACGTAGAGCCCCTTCGACGCGGCCATGCTGACGGCGAGAGCCTCGATGGCGTCGAGCGTCGGCGTCGGCACGCCGGCGCTGCGGGCGAAAGCGACCGGCGCACGCACGATCGCCTCGATCTCCATCGGCCGACCGAGATCGTAGTCCTGCAGGATCGAGGGACGATGGTCGAAATAGACGCGCTTGGGGCCATAGCGCACGTCGGGACTGTCATCGAGCATCACGCCGTGCGCGGCCGCCACGGCCAGCGCCTCGGCATGCGCGCGGCGGGCCATCCGGTTGACGATCGGCGTCTTCTGGATCGTCGCCGGCTGGCCCAGGATGAGACAGATCGACGAACCCGTCAGGTTGGCCATCAGCTTGTGCCAGATGTCGTAGCGGATATCGCGCGTGGCGGGCGAGCCGATTCCCGCGGCGATCAGCGTCTTGCGCAACGCCTCGACGCGCGGGGTCTGGCGGTCGTCGATCTCGCCGACCCACAGCGTGTTGCGGTCGGGTTGCTCGTTGACGATCACACCCGGCGCGACGACGTGGTTGGGCGAGGTGATCGCGCCGCCCAGCGTGCGTTCGTAGCCCACGACCCTGGCGAGCGCGCCGCCCGGATCGAGCCGTGACAGGTCGGGCGCCGGCGGCCGTGACGCAGCGAGACCGTGCCCATACCACCACGGGATGCCGTTCTGGGCGAACACCACCGCCGTCTCAGGATCCAGCAGCGGGCCGACATTCGCAGCCAGAGCGTCGAGCCCCGTCGCCTTCAGCGTCGAGATCACCACGTCCTGGGGCCCGAGATCGGCCGGCCGATCGCTCGCCCGCACTTTGGCGACGATCTTCCTGTCGCCCGAGACCAGGGTCAGCCCGTTGGCCCTGATCGCCTCGAGATGCGGACCGCGCGCCACGACCGAAACCTCGTTGCCGGCATCGGCGAGCCGCGCCGCGAAGTTCCCGCCGATCGCCCCCGCCCCGAATACGCAGATACGCATGACCGTTCTCTCTTCTGTCTGTGGTGGACACCCTATCGCAGGAGGGCCACCGCCAGCGAGCAAACCGGCGCTTGTCGTAATATCGCGTTCTGTTTATGTTCCGAACGAAGGGTGATTCTCTCACGAGATGGGAAAATGACCGATCAGATCGTGATCACGGAGAAGAGCAGCCAGGCGAAGGACGTGCGGGGCGCGGTCGGGGCGCGCTACGGCGCGATCCTCCCCGCCGAAGGCCATCTGATCGACCTGCTCGAGCCCGAGGACGTGGTCCCCGAATGGAAGCGCTGGTCGCCGATCCTGCTGAAGCCGGAGGGGCTGTACGGCACGCGGCCGGCGCTCGGCGGCAACAAGGCGGCCAAGCTGAAGGCGATCCGCGAGGCGCTGCGCAGCGCCCGGCGCGTCTGGCTGGCGACCGACTGCGACCGCGAGGGGCAGCTCATCGGCCAGGAGATCCTCGAGCACTACAACTATCGCGGCGAGGTCATGCGCGTGCTATTTACCGCACAGGACTCGCAGACCATCCGCGACGCTTTCAGGGAGGCGAGGCCGAATGCGGAATATGCCCGCCTCTATTCGGCTGCCGTCGCGCGCCGGCAGGCGGACCAGATCTACAACCTTTCCCTCACCCGCACCGCCACGGTGATCCTGGGGCGGGGCGCGCGCGGGGTGATCGGCGTCGGGCGCGTGAAGACCCCGACCCTGGCGATCGTCTGCCGGCGCGAGCTCGAGATCCGGAACTTCGTACCGGTCACCTATTTCGAAGTGGTCGCCACGGCGAAGATCGCGAGCGGCGACTTCAAGATGCGGTACGCGCCGCCGGAACGGATGCTGCGCCGCGAGCTGGCAGAGGCGGTGGTCGAGGCGGCGCGGGATTTCGAAGGTCCGCTCGCCGTGCGCGTCGAGGACAAGCGCCAAGGGCCGCCCAAGCTGCACGACCTTCCGTCGCTCCAGAAATTGTGCTCCACCCGCTTCGGATGGTCGGCCGCCCGCACGCTGGAGATCGCCCAGGAACTCTATGACGGGCAGGGCAAGAAGATCATCACCTATCCGCGCGCCGAGGTCCGCTACCTGCCGGAGAGCCTGATCGCGGACGTGCCGAAGATCGTGGCGGGGCTGCAGGTCGGCCAGTCTTTCAAGGCCATTCCGGTTCCCGCTCCGCCGGTCATCCGCCGCGGGGCGGGCGGAGCTTTCTACGAGAAGGGTCTCGAGGGGGCGAGCCATCACGCCGTGATCCCCAACGTCAACACCGTCGAAACGCTGCGCGAGGTCTGGCCACGCCTCTCGATCGACGAGAAGAAGCTGTTCGACGTAATCGCCCGCGCCTACCTCGCCGCGCTCATGCCGGATTTCCGCTACCGCCAGACGACCGCCACGCTCGATGTCGAGGGCTTCCCGTTCAAGGCGACCGGCCGGCAACCCCTCGAACTCGGCTGGCGCGCGGCGTTTCCGGAATGGCAGCCGGCCGACGAGAAGGGCGACGGCGGGCAATTGCTGCCCGCGATGCGCGACGGCGAGGCGGCACGGCTGCACGATCCTGTGGTCGAGACCAAGGAAACCAAGCCTCCGCCGCGCTACAGCGAAGGAACGCTGATCGAGGCGATGCAGAATGCGTGGCGCTTCGTCGAAGACGATCTGTTGCGCGACCGCCTTAAGGAAGCCAAGGGCATCGGCACGCCGGCGACCCGCGCCGAGATCATCGGCGGGCTGAAGAAGCAGGAGTTCCTGGTCCTCCAAGGCAAGAACATCGTACCCACCGAAACCGGGCTGCGATTGTTCGGCGTGCTGAAGGAGGCCGATCCGGCGCTGGTCGACCCCGGTCAGACGGCGCAGCTCGAATGCCTGCTCGACGAGGTTGTCGTCGGAAAGCAGCAGATGACGGGGGCGGTCGACGCGGTGTGCGAGGTCGCGCTCCGCATCATCGGCAAGCTGACCCGCGATCCTCCGGCCGGCGGGCCGTTGCTGCCGGCGACTGCCCGGGCGAACGGCAGTGGCGAACGCCCTCCTACGCCGGCGATGAAGCGGTACGCGGAAAGCCTCTCGCGGCAGAAGGAGATCGCACTTCCCGCCGACTATGCCACGTCGGGCTCTACGTGCCGCGCGTTCCTGGCGCAGCACGCGCCGCAGAAGGCCGCCGTGGAGGCGCACGCACCGCCGTACGGGGTCGAGCCTGAGCCGACGGTGAGCACGCGGCGGCGCCGCCCCCGTGCGGGGCCTGCGGGAAAGAAGGCCCCAAGAGCGGGAAAAGGGGGAAAGAGCAGACGGGCAAAGCGGCCAGCCAATGCCCCATCCGCCTCCGGTGCGCAGCAGGCCACGGCCGACACGCCCTTGAACATCCCCTACGGCAACAAGGATGTCGCCATCAGACTGGGGGCCCGCTATCGCACCGGCGGCTGGTATGCCCCGCCGGGCGTAGACCTCTCTCCATTCCGCGAGAACGGCTGGCTCTAAAAGACATCTGACGCCGAGCTACCCGTTCCGTCTTTTGCTCGGAAGGCGTTGACGGGCTGGCCATGTTGGGCGATTAATAATCACTCGCACAAACGATCGGAAGTTCTCGATGGATGGTTCTTTGCGGCCCGCACAGGTCGACGAAACGGCTCAGCCGCCCGCGCTTGCGCGAGAGAGTACGCCCTC
Organism: uncultured Rhodospirillales bacterium; assembly: GCA_945957125.1. Lineage (GTDB taxonomy): Bacteria > Pseudomonadota > Alphaproteobacteria > Reyranellales > Reyranellaceae > Reyranella. The sequence continues at coordinate 3,878 of CAMFJT010000310.1, forward strand.
GGCCGTCAGCAGCGTCGAGTTGATGAACGGGGCTCGCGAAATCCGCATTCGCCATGGCGGCAGCCTCTATCGGCTTCGGGTGACGACGTCCGACAAGCTGATCCTGACCAAGTAAGGCCGCCCCGCGCTTCGCCTTGCGGACCCACGGCGAAACAAAACGGAAGAGTCGCGGACCCGTCGCAAAAAATCGTTTGCTTTGACGCGCCGGAAGCAGAAATAGTTTCCCCGACGAAGGGGAGACAATGCCGGGCAGAACGGACTCGACGAGCGGCCGCGCGACCACGGATGCGGCACTGAATGTTCCGAGCGCCGATCAGCTCAAATACACCACCTGCTATATGTGCGCCTGCCGGTGCGGCATCCGGGTCCATCTCAAGGACGGCCGCATCCGCTACATCGAGGGCAATCGCAACCACCCGGTCAACAAGGGTGTGCTGTGCGCCAAGGGTTCCGCCGGCATCATGCAGCACTATTCGCCGGCGAAGCTGCGCAAGCCCCTGCGGCGCGTCGGGCCGCGCGGCAGCGGCGAGTTCGAGGAGATCGAGTGGGAGGAGGCGCTGGCGACGGCGACCGGCTGGCTGAAGGCCATCCGCGACAGCGACCCGCGCAAGCTCGCCTTCTTCACCGGGCGCGACCAGAGCCAGGCGCTGACCGGCTGGTGGGCCACCCAGTTCGGCACGCCCAACTACGCCGCCCATGGCGGCTTCTGTTCGGTCAACATGGCCGCCGCCGGGCTCTACACGATCGGCGGGTCGTTCTGGGAGTTCGGCGAGCCCGACTGGGAGCATACGCGCTACTTCCTGATGTTCGGCGTCGCCGAGGACCACGATTCCAACCCGATCAAGATCGGGCTCGGCAAGCTGAAGAGCCGCGGCAACGCCAAGTTCGTCTCGGTCAACCCGATCCGCACCGGCTATTCGGCGATCGCCGACGAGTGGATCGGCATCCGCCCCGGCACCGACGGGCTGTTCGTGCTGGCGCTCATCCGCGAGCTACTGCTGGCGGGCAAGATCGACGAGGACTATCTGCGCCGTTACACCAATGCCGCGTGGCTGGTCGTGCAGGACGACGGCGCCGCCGATGACGGCCTGTTCGCGCGCGATGCCGCGGGCCAACCGCTGGTGTTCGACGAGCTGAGCGGCGGTGTCGTGCCGGCCGACCGGACCGACGCGCGCGCCAGCCTGTCCGGCAAGGTCACACTGCCCGATGGCCGCAGCGCCTTTCCCTCCTTCCATCTCGTCGCCAGCCGCTGCCTCGAGCCGCAATACGCCGCCGAGGTCGTGGCGCCGCAGACCGGCATCGAGGTCGCCGTGATCCGGCGCATCGCCGCCGAGCTCGCCCACGCCGCTTTCGAGCAGACGATCGAGATCGACCAGCCCTGGACCGATTGGCTCGGCCGCCGGCACGAGAAGATGGTCGGCCGGCCGGTCGCCATGCACGGCATGCGCGGCATCTCCGCCCATTCCAACGGCTTTCACACCTGCCGCGCCATCCATGTGCTGCAAATGATCCTGGGGGCCATCGATACGCCCGGCAGCTTCCGCTACAAGCCGCCGTTCCCGCGCCCGACGCCGCCGCCGGTCAAGCCCGCCGGCAAGTCCAAGGACATCCATCCCAACAAGCCGATGCCCGGTCCGCCGCTCGGCTTCCCCTCCTCGCCGCAGGACATGCTGGTCGAGCCCGACGGCTCGCCCTCGCGCCTCGACCGCGCCTTCTCCTGGGAAGCGCCGCTGGCGGTGCACGGCATGTTGCACGAGGTGATCCGCAACGCCTGGTCGGCCGATCCCTATCCGATCGACACGCTGTTCATGTTCATGGCCAACATGAGCTGGAACTCCTCGATGAACACCGCCGGCACGATCGAGATGCTGACGGACAAGGATCCGGCGACCGGCGAGTACCGCATCCCGCGCATCATCTATTCCGACGCCTATGCCAGCGAGATGGTGGCCTATTCCGACCTGGTGCTGCCGGACACGACCTACCTCGAGCGCTGGGACTGCATCTCGCTGCTCGACCGGCCGATCTGCGATGCCGACGGCGT
>CAMFJT010000311.1 GCA_945957125.1 uncultured Rhodospirillales bacterium
GGAACTTCTTCATGCACTCGGGATATGCGTCAGATTAATCGCTCGATGCTCTAGTCGGGCCATATCCATGCCGACTCGCATATCGACGCCCTTCTGTGACAGATCGAGTTGGAAGTCGACATCTACCAGAGGACGGGGAGTCGCGACCAACGCCTTGGCGACCCGCGGCTTGAGGCGCCACTTTGCGGGCGAGAGGGTCACAGTTCCCATTCGTAACGCGAAGTGTGGCATCAGCACGAGCTGGTCGTACAAGCTCTGCGCTTGTCGATAGCGAAGGGTATTCGCCAAGTTCAGCGGGGTCTTGGTGACGGGATTTTACAAGCGCGCCGCCGAAGGGAATGCGTCGCAATAATAGATGCGAAGCAACTCGTAGTCGGCAAGTAGCGGCAAAGCCTGAAGGCGCGCGCATTCAGCGAGAATATCAGCCGCGGTTGCATGCGTTCCTGGCGCGCCCGGCGTAGCGCCTGCCTTGTAGAGTTTCTTCGTTAAGAAACCACCATCCAGCAGGATGGCGTATAGCGGTTTCGCCATCGGGCTTTCCTAGATAGATGGAGCCGGCCCCCCCCCTAGCGCCTAGGCACCCTGCTTAAGCAGTTTGTCGGATCGGCCGGCTCGCTCTTCTATTTCGTGGCCAGTCGCTGTCTGGCATTAACTATAGAATACGTACTCTATTCCAGAATTCAATGGCTTGCATCGAAGCCTTCCCGCACACGGCGCCGGACGCGACATTAGTCGAGCTGTAGCGTCAGCGCCTTCAGATACGCGGTCTCCGGCAGGTTCGGATGGACCGGGTGGTCGAGGGCGGCACCGGAGCTCAGCAGGATGCGGCCGGTTCGCTCGGCGTCGCGCAAGCCGCGGCGGACCTGGTCGGCGAAGAGCGGCGGATCGACGAGGTGCGAGCAGGAGGCGACGAAGAAGAAGCCGCCGCGCGCGACCAACGGTGCCGCGAGGCGCACCAACTTGCGATAGCCCTGGGCACCGGTCTTGAGGTCCTTGCGGCTCTTCACGAAGGCCGGCGGATCGCAGATCACCACGTCGTACTTGCGCGCCATCGTGCCGCGCAGCTTCTCCAGCGCGTCGAAGGCTTCGGATTTCTCGAACGACACGATCTTGTCCACGCCGTTCAGCCGCGCGGCCTGACGCGCCGCGTCCAGCGCCGCGGCAGAGCGGTCGACGCACACCACCGACTTCGCGCCCTGCTTCGCCGCCAGCACGCCGAAGCCGCCGCTGTAGCTGTAGACGTCGAGCACGCTGGCATCCCGCGCGAGCCCCGCCACGAAGCGGCGGTTGTCGCGCTGGTCGTAGAACCAGCCGGTCTTCTGTCCCTCCGAAAGGTCGGCGACGAACTTCGCGCCGTTCTCGACCAGCTCGATGGCGGCCGATGCGTCGCCCTTGGCGACGACCACCTCGCGCGCCAGGCCTTCGAGCGTGCGCACCGGCGAATCGTTCTTCAGCACGATGGTCTTCGGCGAAAATTCGGCTTCGAGCGCCTCGAGCAGCACCGGCGTCAGCGCATCCATGCCGGCGGTGTTGACCTGCACCACCAAGGCGTCGCCGAAGCGATCGACGATCACGCCCGGCAGGCCGTCGGCCTCGGCATGGATCAGCCGGTAGAACGGCACGCCGACCAGCTTGTCGCGTAGCGCCGCCGCACGCGCCAGTCGCCGGCCGAAGAACAGCGAATCGACGACCGCTTCGGGATTGGAGGTCAGAGCGCGCGCGGCGATAAGGGAATGCGGGTTGAAGGTCACCAGCCCGAGCGCCTCGCCGCCCGGTGTGCGCAAGGTGGCGACCGAGCCCGGCGGGATCGCCTTGGTCTCGGCATCCATCAGGATCTCGTTGGAGAACGCCCAGGGATGGCCGTCGCGCACGCGGCGGTCCTCGCCGGAGCGCAGCAGAACGCTGGGCAGCTTCTTGGCCAAGATCACTCTCCTTTGGCGACGCCGTCGCGCCGCGGATCGGCGCCGCCTTCCCAGCCGTCGCCGGAGCGGCGGATGGCCGTCAGGCCGCCTTCATGCCGGCGGACTTGTACTTGATGGCCGAGCTTGCGCAAGGCGTCCGCCTGCGCGGGCAGTGCGCCTTTGTCCTCGAGCTCTGTCGATCCGTTCATGTTCGCGACGCGCGGCAGGTCGAGCGCCGCCTGCGGCGAGAGGTTCCAGTCGAGCATGCCGAGCAGCGCCTGGAAGGTGTCGCCGATGATGCGCTGGCCGCCCGCCGAGCCGAGCGCCAGCACCAGCCGGCGCTCGCGGTCGAGCACGATGGTCGGCGACATCGACGAGCGCGGCCGCTTGCCCGGCTCGACGCGGTTGGCGACCGGCTTGCCGTCCTGCTCGGGGAAGGGGGTGAAATCGGTCAGCTCGTTGTTGAGGATGAAGCCACCGACCATCATCTGCGCGCCGAACGGCGCCTCGATGGTGGTGGTGAAGGCCACCGCGTTGCCGTCGCGGTCGACGATCGTCATGTGGCTGGTGCCGTGCTCGACATAGCCCGGCGCGACCGCGCCGCCCGGCGGGTCCATGACGCGATCCTCCGCGATCAGCTTGCGGCGCTCGGCAATGTAGGCGGGAGCGATGAGCGCCTGCGTCGGCACCGGCACGAAGGCGGGATCGGCGACATATTGGCCGCGATCGGCGAAGGCGAGCCGGCCCGCTTCGGCGATCAGATGAAGTGCGCGCGGATCGTCGGGCTTGTCCCTGCCGAGATCGAACGGCTCGAGCAGGCCGAGCATCTGGAGGATGGCGATGCCGCCCGACGACGGCGGCGGCATGCCGCACACGATCCAGATGCGATAGGGCCCGCACACCGGCTCACGCTTGATCGGCCGATACGCGGCGAGATCGGAGAGCGCCAGCGTGCCCGGCCGCTTGTGGCCGCGCACGCGGGCGACCATCTCTTCGGCGATCGGACCCTCCTGGAGCACGCGCGCGCCCTCCGTTGCGATGCGCTGCATCGTATCGGCCAGCGCCGGGTTGACGACCCGATCGCCTGGCTTCTTCGGGCTGCCGTCGGCGTTGAAGTAGGTCGCGCGCGCGGCGGGTTCGTCGCGGAACATCCGGATCGTCTGCAGCCAGGCCGCGAGCCGGGGCGAAACAGCGAAGCCGTCCCGCGCGGTCGCAATCGACGCGCCGAACAGGTCGGCCCAGGGCAGCCGGCCATGCTCCTTGTGCGCCAGTTCCAGCAGCGCGACGGCGCCCGGCACGCCGACCGACATGCCCGAGACCACGGCATCGAAGAACGGCAACGGCTTGCCGCCGGCATCGAGGAACATGCCGGGCGTGGCGCCCGCGGGCGCAGTCTCGCGCCCGTCATAGACGGTGATGCCGCGCGTCGCGCCATCGTAATAGAGCAGGAAGCCGCCGCCGCCGACGCCGGAGGCCTGCGGCTCGGCCACGCCCAGCATCATCTGCACCGCGACGGCGGCGTCGATCGCCGAGCCGCCGCGCTTGAGGACATCGAGGCCCGCCTCGACCGCCAAGGGATGGGCGGCGGCGACCATCTGCTGCGGTTCTGCTTGCGCGGCCGCCGGGAAGAGAAGGACGGCGAGCGCGAGCCATCGCCTCATGCGCGACGGGCCACGATGAACAGACGGCGGAACGGGAACAGGGTGATGCCGTCGGCGCGAGTCGGGTAGGCCGCGGCGACCATCTTCGCGTAGGTCTCGTAGAACGGCCCCCGCTCGGCATCGGACAATGCTTCGAGGAATGGCCGCAAGCCCGTGCTCGAGGTGTATTGCGCCACCGGATCCTTGCCGGTCAGGACCTGCTGGTAGGTCGTCTCCCAGACCTCGAGGTCGGACGAGAACGGCTTCAGCACGTCGAAATAGCGTGAGGGCTCGACGACCGGCGAGATGCCGCCCACGCCGGCGAGCTTGGCCGCCCAAGGTCCGGCATTCGCCGCCTCGCGCATCAGCGCATGCGAGGGCGCCTCGTGGTTGCGCGGCATCTGGATCGCGAGCTGGCCGCCCGACGGCAGCAGTTCCATCAGCCCGGGAAACATGTCGATATGGCCCGGCAGCCACTGATAGGCGGCGTTGCTGTAGAGGATCGACGGCGGGGCGCCGGGCTTGAAGTGCGCGAGGTCACCCTTGGCGAAGCTGACCCGCGGATCGGCGGTTTGCTCGCGCGCCTTCTCCAGCATCTGCTCGGACGAATCGATGCCGATCACCGGCGCGCCGGGAAAGCGCTCGGCCAGGATGCGGCTGATGTTGCCCGCGCCGCAGCCGAGATCGTAGATCGCATGGCCCGGCCGCGCGGCGTTGGCGGGATCGAGCCGGCCCATCAGGTCGAGCGCCGGCCGCATGCGGGCATCGGCGAACTTCAGGTAGAGATTGGCATCCCACACGGTCGAGGCGAGCGCCATGGTCACGCTCCGTCGAAGGCCGGATCGACCGGCACGCGATAGGCCATAGCGATCTTGTTGCCCTTCTGCGCGGCCAGCACGACCCGCATGAACTCTTCGTGCATCTCGTCGGTCATGCCCTTGTTGCGCGCCATCGTGCCGTGCGAGGCGATGCAATACTCGCACTGGTTGGCGATCGAGATGGCGAGATAGATCAGCTCCTTGGTGAGCGAATCGAGCTTGCCCGGCGCGAATGCGGCTTTCATCTCGGCAGCGAATTGCTCCATCACGCCCGGATCGCGGGCCAGCGCCTTCCAGACGTTGTTGATGGTGGCGGGATCGATCCCGCGCGCCGCGGCAATGCCGTCGACCACCGCCTTGGCGCGCGGCGCCATGTCCTCGTACTCGACCAGCCTGGGCAAAGGCGCTCTCCTCTTTTGCTGGGGGCGCGTCACTCCAGTGACGCGTCATGCGGTGCTGCAACGGCAAGGAAGACGCGCCACTTCGGCGAATTCACATTCGCCTTTAGTGGCGCGCCCCCAGCGCAAGATCAATACATATGCTGGCCGCCGTTGATCGACAGGGTCGAGCCGGTGATGAAGCCGGCGTCGTCGGCGATCAGGAACAGCACGCCGCGGGCGATCTCGTCGGCCTTGCCGAGGCGGCCGACCGGGATCTTGGCGACGATCTTCTCGAGCACCGGCGCGGGCACGGCCGAGACCATGTCGGTGTCGGTGTAGCCCGGCGCGATGGCGTTCACGGTGATGCCCTTGGCCGCGCCTTCCTGGGCGAGCGCCTTGGTGAAGCCGTGGATGCCGGACTTGGCGGCGGCGTAGTTGACCTGGCCGTACTGGCCGCCCTGGCCGTTGATCGAGCCGATATTGACGACGCGGCCGAAGCCGCGGGCGTTCATGCCGTCCCACACCGCCTTGCAGACGTTGAAGCACGAGCCGAGGTTGGTATCGATCACCGCGTCCCACATCTTGCGGTCGAGCCGGCGCATGGTCGAATCGCGGGTGATACCGGCATTGTTGACCACGATCTCGACCGGGCCGAGATCCTTCTCGATCTGCGCGACGGCGGCCTTCACCGCCTCGAAGTCGCTCACGTCGAACTTGTAGACGGCGATGCCGGTCTCTTCCTTGAAGGCCGCGGCGGCGACGTCGTTGCCGGCATAGTTCGCCGCGACGTTGTAGCCCCTGAGCTTCAGCATCCTCGATATGGCCGCGCCGATCCCGCGCGTCCCGCCCGTCACCAATGCCACACGTCCAGCCATCCGTAGCCTCCCTCTGCTTTCGGGAAGCCAGCTTAGATCATCTTCGCGCCACTTCCCATTTCCTCGACGAAAATCAGTCGCACGCCATCTCGGGCTGACGCGCCAGGCCCACCGCCTGTGACGTCAGGATGACGAGCATCTGCACCGCGAACACCGCGACCGCCAGATAGAGGCAGGCCTCCGCCCCCAGCAATCCACCGACCAGCGCGCCCGCTCCTGCCCCGACGGGCCGGGCGCCGTAAGACAGCGTGTTGATCGCGGACACCCGGCCGAGAAGGCGCGGCGGGGTCACCGACT
>CAMFJT010000312.1 GCA_945957125.1 uncultured Rhodospirillales bacterium
TTTTGCCATCGGCCGATAAATTCACAAGCTCTCCGTGGCGCTCATGAGCGCCACGAAGTGGCGCGGTACCAGCCATGATTCTGCCGGCGCGCGGTTTTCCCAGCCGATTCAAGGGCTTGTGGCCCGGAAAACAGGATTTTGGGTTCTCGTGACACGCGAACCCCCGATATGGTAATCGGGGGCTCAATCCATAGAGGGGATGGATCGTCGATATGGCGGGGGACACAATCGCCGTCGCGTCGGATCATGCCGGCTTCGACCTGAAGGAAATTCTCAAGAGCGACCTGCAGCAGGCAGGATACGCCGTGCTCGATCTCGGCACCAATTCGACGGCTTCTGTCGACTATCCCGACTTCGGTATGGCCATGGGCGACGCCATTGCGGCCGGCCGGGCGGAGCGGGGCGTCCTGGTCTGCGGCTCGGGCATCGGCATCTCGATCGCAGCCAACCGCAATCCGAAAGTTCGGGCGGTCCTGGCGCATGATGCGACGTCCGCCCGCCTGTCGCGCGAGCACAACGATGCCAACGTGGTGGCTTTCGGCCAGCGGCTGATCGGCATCGAAGTTGCGCGCGAGGCGTTGAAGGTCTTTCTCGCCACGCCGTTCGAAGGCGGCCGCCATGCCGGCCGTGTCGCCAAGCTTTCCGGAGTATCGAAGTCATGAGTCAGGCTGCCGCGCAGAAGCAAGACGTTCCGCTGACGATGTTCACGCAGGGCGTGGCCGAGTCCGATCCGGCGATCGATGCGGTGCTGAAGGGGGAGCTGCACCGCCAGCGCGAGCAGATCGAGCTGATCGCCTCGGAGAACATCGTCTCGCGCGCCGTGCTCGAGGCGGCCGGCTCGGTGCTGACCAACAAGTATGCCGAAGGCTATCCCGGCCGGCGGTACTACGGTGGCTGCGAGGAGGTCGACAAGGCCGAGCAGCTCGCCATCGAACGTGCCTGCAAGCTGTTCGACTGCAGCTTCGCCAACGTCCAGCCCCACTCCGGGGCGCAGGCGAACCAAGCCGTCTTCATGGCGCTGCTCAAGCCGGGCGACACCTTCCTCGGCATGGCGCTCGACCAGGGCGGCCATCTCACCCACGGCTCGCCGGCCAACCAGTCGGGCAAGTGGTTCAAGGTGCTGTCCTATGGCGTGAAGCCGGACACCCACCTGATCGACTACGAGCAGATGGAGGAGATCGCCCGCCGCGACCGGCCGAAGCTGATCATCGCCGGCGCGTCGGCCTATTCGCGCCAGATCGACTTCGCGCGTTTCCGCAAGGTGGCGGACGAGATCGGCGCCTTCTTCATGGTCGACATGGCGCACTATGCCGGCCTGGTCGCGGCCGGCGTCTATCCCAGCCCGTTGCCGCACGCCCATGTCGTGACGACGACGACCCACAAGACCCTGCGCGGCCCGCGCGGCGGCATGATCCTGTCGACCGATTCCGAACTGGGCAAGAAGATCAACTCGGCGGTGTTCCCCGGCCTGCAGGGCGGGCCGCTGATGCACATCATCGCCGCCAAGGCGGTCGCGTTCGGCGAGGCGCTGCGGCCGGATTTCAAGGTCTATGCCCAGCAGACCGTCGACAACGCGCGTGCGCTGGCCTCCTCGCTCACCGAGCGCGGCCTGAAGATCGTCTCGGGCGGCACCGACAGCCACGTCATGCTGGTCGACCTGCGGCCCAAGAAAGCGACCGGCGTCGCGGCAGAGAAGGTGCTCGATCGTGCGGGCATCACCGTCAACAAGAACAGCATCCCGGGCGATCCGGAGAAGTACACGATCACGTCCGGCGTACGTCTGGGGTCGCCCGCCGGCACGACCCGCGGCTTCGGCGTCGCCGAGTTCCGCCAGATCGGCAACCTGATCGCCGATGTGCTCGACGGCATCGCCAAGAACGGCCCGGACGGCGACGCCCAGGTCGAGGCCCAGGTGCGTGGCAAGGTCCGCGAGCTGTGCGCCCGCTTCCCGATCTACCGCGACTGACAAAGCAAGAAAAATAACAGGGGGATTTGATGCGCTGTCCATTCTGCGGTCACGAGGACACACAGGTCAAAGACTCGCGGCCGACCGACGACAACTCGGCAATCCGCCGGCGGCGCTACTGTCCTTCCTGCGGCTCGCGCTTCACCACCTTCGAGCGCGTGCAGCTGCGCGAGCTCACGGTGGTGAAGAAGAACGGCCAGCGCGTGCAGTTCGATCGCGACAAGCTCGCCCGCTCGATCTCGGTGGCGTGCCGCAAGCGGCCGGTCGATCCCGAGCGGGTCGAACGTGTGGTCAACGGCATCGTGCGGCGTCTCGAAAGCTCCGGCGAGAGCGAGATTCCCTCGACCCAGATCGGCGAGCTGGTGATGGACGCGCTGCGCGCGCTGGATCCGGTGGCCTATGTGCGTTTCGCCTCGGTGTATCGAAATTTCCGCGAGGCACGGGACTTCGAGGAGTTCATTTCCGACCTGGCCGAGACCAACCTCAAGGACTGACGGTGGTGTGAGCATGACGACGATCATCGATCTGACCGCCGAGCTCGCCAACATGACGATGCTGCACGGTCGCACGCCGCAGACGACGAGCGCGGATCGGGTGGGATCGTCCGCCCTGCTGGGTCCCTATCGCGACGGCACCCTGTTCGCCGGCAAGTTCTCCGGCAAGGGCGCCTGGGAACGCCATCGGCAAGGCGACGAGCTCGTGCATGTCCTCGACGGCAGCACGACGCTCGATATCGCGACCGGGGAAGAGCCGATCCGATCGCTCAGCCTTCGCGCCGGCATGATCGCGATCGTGCCCCAGGGAGCGTGGCATCGGTTTCGCTCGCCCGAAGGGGTGACCTTGATGACCGCGACCCCGCTGCCGACCGACCACATCAGGGTCGACGTCGACGATCCGCGCCAACCAGCCTGATCGGCGAACCGCTGGGAGCGCGGCTCTCCAGAGCCGCTCATGGGATGTATAAGCCCAAGGAAGAGCGGCTCTGGAGAGCCGCGCTCCCACCGGCACGATATGGACGACGGGGAAAAGTCATGATGGGCATGGCGCTCGCGCTGTCGCGCCGGTCGCTCGGGCGCACCTGGCCCAACCCGGCGGTGGGGTGCGTGCTCGTGAAGGACGGCGCGATCGTCGGTCGCGGACGCACGCGAGACGGCGGCCGGCCACATGCCGAGGCGGATGCGCTGTCGCAGGCCGGTGCGGCGGCGCGGGGCGCCACGGCCTACGTCACGCTCGAGCCCTGCGCGCATTTCGGCAAGTCGCCGCCCTGCGCCGATGCGCTGATCGCGGCGGGCATCGCCAAGGTCGTATCCGCGCTCGAGGATCCCTATCCCGAGGTGAACGGTCAGGGTCATGCGCGGCTGAGGGCGGCGGGCATCGCCGTCGAGGTCGGGGAGGGGGCGAAGGAAGCTGCGGAGATCAACGCCGGCTTCCTGCTCCGCGTGCGCGAAGGCCGGCCGCTGTTCCATCTCAAGATGGCGACCACGCTCGACGGGCGGATCGCGACGCCGTCCGGCGAGAGCAAATGGATCACCGGCGCGGCGGCGCGCGCTGACGGTCAGCGCCTGCGTGCCACGCACGATGCGATCCTGGTCGGGGCGAACACGGTCGCGGCCGACGATCCGGAGCTGACCTGCCGGCTGCCGGGCCTCGCGGCCTATTCGCCGGTTCGCATCGTCCTCGATTCGAAAGCGCAGATGTCGCCCGGCTCGAAACTTGCTGCGTCCGCGGGGCAGACTCCAGTATGGCTTATCTGTACGCGACAGGCGCCGATCGCTGCGCGCGAGGGTCTGCGGGCGAGGGGAGTAGAGGTGATCGAGGTCGATGCCGACGGGCGGGGCAGGGTCGATGTCCCTGCGGCGGCCAGGGCGCTCGGCGACCGGCGCCTGACGCGCGTTCTGATCGAAGGCGGCGGCGAGGTCGCCGCCGCGTTCCTCAAGGCCGGGCTCGTCGATCGCGTGACGTCCTATCGGGCAGGAATCCTGCTGGGCGCGGACAGCCGCTCTGCGGTCGGGCCTCTGGCGCTGGATAAGCTCGGTTTCGCGCCCCGGTTCACCCTCGTAGCCAGCCGGACCGTCGGCAGCGACACGCTGGAAACCTGGCACAGGGCAGCTTAAGGAAAGTCATGTTCACCGGAATCGTCACCGATGTCGGCGAGGTCACCGCTCTCACCCCGGGCGGGCAGGTCGGCGACCGCAAGTTCACGATCAGGACGAAGCACGACATGGCGCCCATCGCGATGGGCGCGTCGATCGCCTGTTCCGGCTGCTGCCTGACCGTGGTCGAGAAGGGCGCCGACTGGTTCGCCGTCGAAGTTTCCGGCGAGACGCTGGACAAGACGCATCTCGGTGACTGGCAGCAGGGCCGACGCATCAACCTCGAGCTGTCGCTCAAGCTCGGCGACGAGCTGGGCGGCCATCTGGTCTATGGCCATGTCGACGGCGTCGGGACCATCGTCTCGATGACGCCCGAAGGGGGCAGCATGCGCTTCGTCTTCGAGGCACCGGGCGACCTCGCGCGCTTCATCGCGCCCAAGGGCTCGGTCGCGGTCGACGGGATCTCGCTGACCGTGAACGAGGTCGACGGCAATCGCTTCGGCATCAACATCATTCCCCACACGCAGGCTGTCACGACCCTGGGGACGGCGAAGCCCGGCCAGCGGGTCAACCTTGAGGTCGACATGCTCGCGCGATACGTTCAGCGACTGTTGGAGCACGGAAAGACATGAGCGCGCTCGAGAAGGACGCCTGGCGGATCACCTTCAGCGAGGTGAAGGCCGCGGCCGAGGACATCATCGAGGAAGCCCGCAAGGGGCGGATGTTCATCCTGGTCGACGACGAGGACCGCGAGAACGAGGGCGATCTCGTCGTGCCCGCGCAGTGGGCGACGCCCGAGGCGATCAACTTCATGGCCAAGCATGCGCGCGGCCTGATCTGCCTGGCGCTGACTCGCGAGCGGGTCGAGCAGCTCGGGCTGAAGCTGATGGCGCAGAACAACGGCACGCGGCACCAGACGGCCTTCACCGTGTCGATCGAGGCGCGCGAGGGCGTGACGACGGGCATCTCCGCCGCCGACCGCGCGCGCACCGTCGCCGTGGCGATCGATCCGTCGTGCGGGCCGCAGGACATCGTCACCCCCGGCCACGTCTTCCCGCTGGTCGCGCGCGACGGCGGCACGCTGGAGCGCACGGGTCACACCGAGGCCGCGGTCGACCTCGCGCGGCTCGCGGGCCTCACACCGGCCGGCGTGATCTGCGAGATCATGAACGACGACGGCACGATGGCCCGTCGCAACGACCTGATCACCTTCGCCCAGCGCCACGGCCTCAAGATCGGCACCATCGCCGACCTGATCGCCTACCGCCGGCGCTACGATTCGATCATCAAGCGGATCAGCGAAACCAAGCTCGACAGCATGTGGGGCGGCGACTTCCGCTGCGTCGTCTACATCAACAAGGTGACGATGGCGCAGCACGTGGCGCTGGTGAAGGGCGATCCGGCGGCGCCCGGTCCGGTCACCGTGCGGATGCATGCCGTCAACCTCTTCACCGATACGCTGGGCCAGCGCAGCGGCGGGCGCGGCGGCGAGATCGAGGCCTCGATGCGCACCATCGCCGAGGAAGGCCGCGGCGTGGTCGTGCTGATCCGCGAGCCGCTGACGGTCGTGCTGGCCGAGCAGCGCCGCCGTGCCGGCGAGCCGATCGCCCCGGCCGGGGTAGAGCTGCGCGACTACGGCGTCGGCGCCCAGATCCTGATCGATCTCGGGGTCAAGGAGATGGTCCTGCTGACCAACGCGAAGAAGAGCATCGTCGGCATCGAGGGCTTCGGCCTGAAGGTCGTCGGCCAGAAGCCCGTCCCGGGCCGCGCGAGGGTGTGATCATGATCTTGCTGGGACCGCGCCACTCCGAGGTTGTGAATTTATCTTGCGGTCGATTGG
>CAMFJT010000313.1 GCA_945957125.1 uncultured Rhodospirillales bacterium
ATCATCGTGCCGGGCTACGGCATGGCGGTGGCGCAGGCCCAGCATGCGCTGCGCGAGATGGCCGACATCCTGAAGAAGAAGGGCGTGCAGGTGCGCTACGCCATCCATCCGGTGGCCGGCCGCATGCCGGGCCACATGAACGTGCTGCTGGCCGAGGCCAACGTGCCGTACGACGAGGTCTTCGAGCTCGACGACATCAATCGCGACTTCGCCGCCACCGACGTGGCGTTCGTGATCGGCGCCAACGACGTGACCAACCCGGCGGCCAAGACCGACCCGACCAGCGCGATCTACGGCATGCCGATTCTCGAGGTCGAGAAGGCGCAGACCGTGCTGTTCGTGAAGCGCGGCATGTCGTCGGGCTATGCCGGCGTCGAGAACGAGCTGTTCTTCCGCGACAACACCATGATGCTGTTCGCCGACGCCAAGGTGATGTGCGAGAACATCGTCAAGGCGCTGGAGGGCAGCGCGCACTAGATCGCTGGGAGCGCGGCTCTCCAGAGCCGCTCTTTCTTCGGTTTGCTACGCTCCATGAGCGGCTCAGGAGAGCCGCGCTCCCAGCGATGTAGAGGTTGCGTTTGTGGTCTTCGCTGGGACCGCGCCACTCTGTGGCGCTCATCTCATGATCATGAGGCGCCACGGAGTGGCGCGGTCCCAGCCATGAGCACTCTTGATCCCGCAGCGGCTTCGCGCTCCACTCCGGGCCTCGTTTGCGGAGGAATGACATGAAGACCGTCCAGTCGATGCTTGCCGAGGCCCAGGCGGCCGTGCCGATGATCAGCCCGCAGGAGGCCAAGGCGCTGGTCGGGAAGTCCGACGTGCTGTTCGTCGACGTGCGCGAGCCGCCCGAGGTCGCGGCGTCGGGCAAGGTGCCGGGCGCGGTCGCGGTACCGCGCGGGCTGGTCGAGTTCCGCGCCGATCCTGGCTCCCCGATGCACGACAAGGCGTTCGACCGTTCCAAGACCGTTGTCTGCTACTGCGCTTCGGGCGGCCGTTCGGCGCTGGTCGGCAAGACACTGAAGGACATGGGCTACGACAATGTCCGCAACCTCGGCGGCTTCAAGGGCTGGGTCGACTCCGGAGGCGACGTCGAGAAGGCGTGAGGTGTACGTCCTCCACGGGCTGAACCCGTCGCCCTATTCGGTGAAGATGCGGGCGATCCTGCGCTATCGCCGCATCCCGTTCGTCTGGAACGCGACCGGAAACCCGCGCGACGTGGCGGTGGCGGCCGGGTTGCCGCCGGTGATCCCGGTGCTTCGCTTCCCGGACGGGCGGCTGATGAACGATTCGACGCCGCTCGCCCACGCGCTCGAACGCGAGCATCCGGGCGAGCGCTCGATCGTTCCCGACGATCCCGTGCTCGCCTATCTCAACGACCTGCTCGAGGATTTCGGCGACGAGTGGGTCACCAAGATGATGTTCCATTACCGCTGGTACTATGCGGCAGACCGTGCGTTCGCCCAGACCTGGATCGTCACCTCGCGCGATCCCCTCATGCCTGAAGGCCCGCGCCGTGCAGCGATGCAGGCCTTCAACGACCGCCAGGTCGGCCGCATGGCGATGGTCGGCTGCACCGAGCAGAATCGGCCGATCATCGAGGACAGCTATCGCTTCTTGCTCGCCACGCTCGACCGTCACGTGCGCGAGATCCCGTTCCTGTTCGGCTCACGGCCTTCGCTCGCCGACTTCGGCCTGTTCGGCCAGCTCCAGATCCTGTCGGTCGATCCCACACCGATGGCCGAGATGCGGGCGCGGGCGCCGGACGTCTATTGCTGGCTGCTGCGGTTGGACGATGCCTCGGGCGTCGACGGCACGTGGCGCGATCCGTCGCTGCCCCTGCCGGAGACCGTGACGGCCTTGCTGACGCATTGCGGCGAGACATACCTGCCGTTCCTCGCCGCCAACACGCGCGCCCTGCAGGAAGGGGCGGACGAGGTCAGGCTCGACATCCAGGGCAGGCCCTATGCCCAGGCGCCGTTCCGCTACCAGGCCAAGTGCCACGACGCGCTGCGCAAGAAGCTCGCGGCGTTGGCGCCGGACGTACGCCGACGGCTCGATCCGGTGCTCGAGCAGGCTGGTTGCCTGACCTATCTCGCCTGACATGCGCTACCGCGCCGTCCTGTTCGACGTCGGCGGTGCGATCGATCTCGAGTTCGCCTGGGAGATGGCGGTCGACGGCGCGATCGCCGCGGCTTGCGGGATGGAAGGCGTGCGGGTCGACCAGGCGATGGTCGAGACGGCGTCGGATGAGGCCGTCGCGGCCTTCGCAGCGGACACTTGCGGCCACATGATCGAGACCCTGTGCGGCGAGCCGGTGACGGTAGGGCGCGTGCGCCAGCGGGTCGAGGCGATGACCGGCAACCTCGACGCTTTCCAGCTCCGGCCGGGCATCGAGACGCTGCTGGCCCGGCTGCAGCGGCAGGGATTGGTGCTCGGCGCGGTCGGCACGCCGTGGGATCGGCTGGAGCGGGCGGGGATCGCGCGCTTCTTCACGCGCGACTTCGATGCCCCGCCGGATGCCTGCATCTTCGTCGGCGACCGGCTCGACCGCGACATCGCCCCGGCCAAGGCGCGCGGCATGGCGACCATCCAGTTCCGCAGCGGCCGCTACCGCCGCCAGCGCCCGCGCAACGCGGCCGAGACGCCGGACGCCATAGTCACCGACGTGATGGAGCTGGAGGCGGCACTGGACGCGCTTGCGGTCCGATGATCAATGCATGTGGCCCGCGCCGTAGCGATGGATGTGCAGTGGCGCCTTGGCGAGGCCGGGGCAGAAGCTGCCGACCACCTTCTCCAGCCGGTCGTACAGCTTGCGCGCTTCGCCCATCGGCGCGGCGCGGCGGGCCTGCGAGGCGGCGGCCTGGGCGGCGAGCTTGGGCAGGTCGACCGTCAGCAGCTTGCGATTCTCCACCACCATCCGCCCGCCGATCATCACCGAATGCACTCCATTGCCGTCCTCGGCATGGACGATCTGGTTGACCGGGTCGTTCATCGGGATCCAGTTGATATGGTGCAGGTCGAGGAAGACGATGTCGGCCTTGTAGCCGGGCTCGATCCGCCCGATCTGCTTGGAAAGGCCGAGCGCGCGGGCACCGCCTTCGGTCGCCGCGCGCAGCGCCTCCTCCGTGGTGACCCACTTCTCGACATCGGGGCCCTGCACCTTGGAGGCGAGCGAGGCCAGTCGCATCGCTTCGTAGACGTTCTGGTTGTCCGAGCAGCTCGCCCCGTCGGTGCCGATCGCGACATTGACCTTGCGCGTGAGCATGCCGCGCACGTCGGCGAGGCCGCTGCCCAGCCGCATGTTGGAGCCCGGGTTGTGCGCCACCGAGGCGCCGCGATCGCCCAACCGCTTCATGTCGTCGTCGTCGAGCCACACGCCGTGCGCGACGGTGAAGCGGTCCGACACCAGCCCGAGCGCGTCCATGTGCGCGGCCAGCGACGTGCCGTAGCGCTGGTAGCCCGCGATCACCTGCGGCTTGGACTCGGCGACATGGGTGTGAAGGCCGACATCGTACTCCTTCGCGAGGTCGCGGCAGGAGACGAGGAAGGCGTCGCTGCAATGGTGTGGGATGGTCGGCGCGAGCGCGAGATGGACCGTCTCGAACGGCCATTTCTGCAGCGCCTTCTTCATCTGCTTCGTGGTCGCCTTCCACGGCGCCAGCTTGAAGCTCTCGACCTCCTTCTGCAGCGACGGCGGCAGGCGTGCCATCAGCCCGGGGATCGCCTCGAAGAAGGAGAGGTCGGCCACCATCGGCGC
Organism: uncultured Rhodospirillales bacterium; assembly: GCA_945957125.1. GTDB lineage: Bacteria > Pseudomonadota > Alphaproteobacteria > Reyranellales > Reyranellaceae > Reyranella. Next base: position 3,758 of record CAMFJT010000313.1, read on the forward strand.
CAGCACGCAGCGCATGCCGACCTCCTCGTAGGCCTTGGCCATCGCCGACAGGCCCTCGACCGACGGCAGGGGGAACTCCGCCGCGAGGTCGTAGGCCGCGGTGCAGCCCTTCAGCACCATCTCGGCCGCGCCGATCATCGCCGACAGGTACTTGTCCTCGAGGTTGCGGCCGATGCCGGTCCATTGGCTGGCCGTCAGCAGCAGCTCGAGCGACCAGCGGTCGTGCAGCCCCTTGGCGAGGTTGCCGGGGCCGTGCGTGTGCGCGTTGACCAGTCCGGGATGCATCAGGCGATGCTTCGCGTCGATCACCGCGGCGCCCTCCGGCGCGGCGAGGCCGGGCCGGCCGATCTCGGCGATCGTGTCGCCCTTGACCAGGATATCGACGGGCACCGCCTTGCGCCTGGCGATGTCGAGCAGCTTGCCGCCGCGGATCACGGTGTGGGTCGGATGCTTGGCCATGGCGGCAGTGTCGCAAACAAGGTGCCAAGAGGGCAGGGGAATCGGCGCTTCTGCTTCTTGCCGGCGGCTTGAGCGGTCGGCGAAAACGGCTGTACCATGCCGGCAGACAGGGGAGACGCGCCATGCAGCACGAGCTTATCTCCGGCGACAACCATATCGATCTGACTTATTGCCCGGCCGACCTGTGGTCGGCCCAGGCGCCCGCCAAGTGGAAGAAGAACGCGCCTCGGGTCGAGGAGCGCAACGACGGCCAGCACTGGTTCGTCGACGACAAGGATCGCGGCATGTGGAACGGCGTCGGTCCGGGCTTCCTGCCGTACACCAGGGGCGCGTTCGGCCATGTCGACGAGATGAAGGACGCGGGCTTCGACTGGGACAGCTATCCCGGCGCCGCGCCGCGGCCGACCACGCCGGAGCTGCGCATCGCCGACCTCGATCGCGACGGGTTGGCGAAGGAGATCATCTACGGCTGCCTGATGATCAACGACCTGATCGACGACGCGGAGCTGCGGGTGTGGTCGAACGCGCGCTACAACGACTGGGCCGCCGATTTCGCGCGCCGTGCCGATCCCAATCGCGTCTTCCCGCTGGCCATCATCCCCAACACCGATCCCGCCGCTGCCGCGGCGGAGGTGCGGCGCTGCGCGAAGCTCGGGCTGAAGGGCGGCGACCTCGCCTTCAAGCGCATGGGGCTGCCGCTCTACCATCACGACTGGTACGCGCTGTGGGAAGCGTCGGCGGAGTGCCGCTTTCCGATCTCGTTTCATTCGACCGGCTTCAAGGCGGTGCGCGCACCCGACACGCCGGAGATGGAAAAGCAGTACGCCGTGCAGCACCGGCTGGTGCGTTCGGCGCTGTTCCAGCTCGACACCATGGAAGTGCTGGTCTCGATCCTCGCCTCGGGCGCGTGCGAGAAATATCCCGACTTCAACTTCGTGCTCGGCGAATCGGGCGTGACGTGGCTGCCTTACGTGTTCGACCGGCTCGACACGGAGTATCACGACCGCGCGCGCTCGCTCGGATTCAAGATGAAGCCCAGCGACTATTTCCGGCGCCAGGGCTACGTCACCTACCAGCAGGACAAGTACCTGGAGCCGATCGTGCCGCTGATCGGCGAGGACAACATCATCTGGGGCGCCGACTACCCGCACCCCGATTGCATCTGGCCCAACTCGCGCGAGACGCTGGCCAAGAACCTCGCGGGCTTTTCAGAATCGGTGCAAAAGAAAATCGTGCACGACAACGTCACGCGCCTCTATGGCCTGAGCTGACGGGCCGCCGGCCAAGCTGTGGTCAGTCGGTCGAGGAACGCCGTCGCCGGCCGCTGCGCCGGCGGCGCGGCATCAGGCCGGCCATCTCCTCGTCGGTCGCATGCTTGTTGCGCGTCCGGACGACCACGACCCAGGCCGTGACCATCAGGCCGATCAGGACTGTCACGAGAATGAAATCCATCGTGTCCTTGATAGCAGACACAGTGAGGGCTCGCCGAGCAACAAACGGCGAGTTTTGCGTGATCGTGCGTCACTTGTGAGGGAAATCGCGCAAACAAAAACCCCCGGATTCGGCCGGGGGTCTCGTCTCGCTCCGAAACGACGGGGCGGCGAAAAGGGCTAGTAGCCCTCGCGCTCCATGCGCTTGCGCATCAGCTTGCGGGTGCGGCGGATC
>CAMFJT010000314.1 GCA_945957125.1 uncultured Rhodospirillales bacterium
GGCGGCAACGTCCTTGCCAGGAACGCCTTCACGTCCACCACGAACGCCTTCCACGCCGGCTCGTTGGCGCCGTAGTGCGCGCCGCAGCAGCCGCCGGGCTTGCTGCGGTTGCCGACGCCGTCGAGATAGCGCACCGGCAGGCCGAGCGCGTCGAAGCTGTGATGGGCATTGGGATAGACGTGCGTCTCGACCAGCTCGCGATCGGCGACGATGCGGCCGAGCAGCGCCTCGCATTGCCGCACCGGCGTCCAGTCGTCGAGCGCGCCCATCGCCATCATCGTCGGCAGGCGCGGCCGCAGCTTCGGACCGAGCGCCTCGCCCAGCCCGCAATCGGGATAGACCAGCACGGCCGCACGCCAGTCGCTCGCCTCCCGCGCGTCGGTCCGTCCCGACAGCGCGCGTAGCAGGCCGACACCGCCGCCATAAGAATAGCCCATGAAGGCACGCTGCCCGGGCTTGACGAACTCCTGGCGGTCGAGCCAGAGGCCCGCGGCATCGATGTCGAAAGCGCGCTTCTCGGCGTCGGCCTGGGTCGGCCAGTGGCGGCCGCAGACGTCCTTGAGACCGCGTGAGGAGAAGCTGTCGACGATCAGCGCGACGTAGCCCCAGCTCTTGAGCAGCTCGGCCATTCGCATGTTGTTCGCGCCGACCCCGCCGCAGCCGTGCAGCAGCACGACGGCCGGCGCCGGGCGGGCCGTGGCAGGACGAAAGAGCTGGCCGGGAAGATCGACCTTGAGCTCGGGCCGTCCGCCGTCGATCTTGACGCGCACGGATTGCTGCGCCGACGCGGAGATCGCCGGCAGCAGCAGGGAGAGCAGGATGACCAGGGCAAGACGCATCGCGCGACTATGCCATGGAGCGCGCCTCCGGGGAGGCGCGCGCGGCGATTACTTCGCCGGCACCGGCTGCTTGAAGACCGGCACGCCCTCGACGCGGTCGTCGAGCGCCTCGGCGCCTTCGGTCGGCAGGACCTTCACGAAATTCAGCGCCGCGTCGATGTCGTCCTTCCAGACCTCCTTGGGAAGATCGTAGACGAACTCGACGCCGTAGCCGTTGGGATCGTGGATGTAGAGGCTGTGCGTCATGCCGTGCTCGACCCTGCGGTCGAACTTGACGCCCTTCTTCTGCAGGTAGGCGAGATGCTCGAGCCAGGCCTCGCGGCTCGGCATGGTGATCGCGATGTGGTTGACCGCGACCGGCATGCCGAACATCGACCATTCCTCGGGCGGCTTCGGCAGGGCGGTGTTCTCGACCAGCGCGACGTCGTGATGGTGGCTCGTGCCGTCCTCCCGGATGCCGCTATAGAAGCGCATCTTGGGCGGGTTGGGCCGCTCCGGCGTCGGCTTGAGCTGGCCGACCTGCTTGAAGCCGACGACTTCGGTCCAGAAACGGTGTGATTCCTCGATATCGCGGACGTTCAGCACGAGATGGTTGACGCCGCGCGGTGTGACCGGCTTGTCCATGGCGAGGTTCCTCCTACTGCCGGATCATACCCCTTCCTCCCCATTGGGGAAAACGGCCCGAAACAAAATTTCGGACGGGGCGGAATAAACCGCCCGCGGGGGCGTCTCCCTCCCGGCATGTCGCCAGATACGGGAGAATCCATGCGCAAGTTCCTTTCCTTCGCGGCCCTCGCCGCCACCCTCGCCGCCGCACCGGCCTTCGCCGCCGAGCCGGCCGCGCCGGCGCCCACCGCCAAGAACGGCATGTTCGTCACCGCCAAGGGCATGACGCTCTACACCTTCGACAAGGACAGTGCCGGCAAGTCGGCCTGCAATGGCCCCTGCGCGACCAACTGGCCGCCGGCGCTGGCCGCTGACGATGCCAAGCCGATGGGTCCATGGACGGTCGTGACCCGCGACGACGGGCTGAAGCAGTGGGCCTACAACGGCAAGCCGGTCTATGCCTTCGCCAAGGACACCAAGCCGGGTGACACCACCGGCGACGGCTTTCTCAACGGTGCCTGGCACATCGCCAAGCCATAGGATGGGTTGCTAGGAGCGCGACTCTCCGGAGCCGCGCTCCCGGCTAAAGTGCCACCATGACGGACCCCGGTCCTCTGATCGAGCCGCATATCCCGGCGCTGCGCCGCTACGCCTTCGCGCTGGTGCGCGATCGCGATCGGGCCGACGATCTCGTTCAGGACACGCTGGAGCGTGCCCTGTCGCGCTGGCTGCTGCGCCGGCCGGACGGCGATGTGCGCGCCTGGCTGTTCACCATCCTGCGCAACCTGCATGTCAACGCGTGGCGGCGCGACCGGCGGCACGGCACGGCCGTGGCGATGGACGAGGTGACGATGCCGGCGGTCGCCGCCCGCCAGGAGGCGGCGGTCGAGGTGCATGACGTGCTGGCGGCGCTCGATCAGCTGCCGGAGGAGCAGAAGTCGTTGCTGCTGCTGGTCGGCGTCGAGGACTTTTCCTATGACGATGCCGCGCGCATCCTCGGCATGCCGATCGGGACGGTCATGTCGCGGCTGTCGCGCGCGCGGCAGCGGCTTCGCTCGGTCGTGGAGACCGGCAAGGTCGCGCTGCTTCGGAGAGTGAAATGACCAACGATGCGCCCATCGTTGAGGACGAGCTGCAGGCCTATGTCGACGGGCGGCTGCCGGAGGCCCGGCGCGCCGCGGTCGACGCCTATCTCGCACGCCATCCGGACGTACGCGAGCGCGTGGCGCTGGAGATGCGCCAGCGTGCCAGCCTGCGCGGCCAGCTCGACAGCAAGTTCGCCGAGCCGGTGCCGCCGCGGCTGTGGGTCGCCAACATCCAGGCCGCCCGCCGCGCGACGATGACGCGGCGACTGAAGGGCGTGGCGGCCGGCGTGCTGCTTTTCGCCGTCGGCGCGGGCACCGGCTGGCTGGCTGCCGATCGCCCAGGGGCGGTATCGGCGAGCGCGCCACTCGCCACCACCGGTGTGGCGCAGAGCGCCAACGCGGCCTACCGCACTTTCGTGGTCGAGGTCGCCCATCCGGTCGAGGTCGCCTCGGCACAACAAGCCCATCTGCTGCAATGGCTGTCGCGCCGCCTCGGCAAGCCGCTGGTCGCGCCCGACCTCACGCCGTACGGTTACACGCTGATGGGCGGGCGTCTGCTGCCGGGCGACGGCAGTGCGGCGGCGCAGCTCATGTACGACGACGCCAGCGGCAAGCGCCTCACCCTTTATGTCCGCGCCGCCGAAGGCAGCGAGACGGCCTTCCGTTTCCAGCGTGAGGGCGATGCGGCGACCTTCGCCTGGATCGACCGCGGCTTCGGCTTCGCGGTGACCGCGCCGGTCGCGCGCGAGGAGCTGATGCCGATCGCCGAAGCGGTCTATCGCACGTTCGGGTCGGTCAATTCGTCGAAGTGACGGAGCTGCTTGGGCGCCCAGCGATGGTCGCGCGCCGCGGCGATCCAGCGGGAGAGGGCGGGCCAGCGCCGACGGGCCCGTGTCACCCAGTCACGCCCGGTCTCGAATTCGCTGGCGAAGAGGTAAAGCGCGAGCACGAAGAAGATCCATCCCTGCAGCACGGGCAGCATGCTGCCGACGACGGTGAGGATCAGCAGACCGGCGATCGCAAGGCCCATCCAGGTTTTGCGCATGATCGCCTACAGATGGATAGGCTTCTCCCAGGCTGCAAGGGCGGCTTCCTTCAGCGCTTCGTTGACCGTGGGATGGGCATGGCAGACGCGGCCGATGTCCTCGGCCGACGCGGAGAATTCCATCGCCATGGCGGCCTCGGCGATCATCGTGCCCGCCTCCGCGCCGATGATGTGCACGCCCAGCACCTTGTCGGTCGCCTTGTCGGCCAGCACCTTCACGAAGCCTTCGGTCGCGCCGTTGGCGCGGCTGCGCGGATCGGCGGTGAAAGGATACTTCCCGATCTTGTAGGCAACGCCGGCGGCCTTGAGCTGTTCCTCGGTCTTGCCGACCCAGGCGACCTCGGGCTGGGTGTAGATGATCGAGGGCACGAGATCCCAGTTCACATGGCCCTTCTGGCCGGCGATGGTCTCGACGCAGGCGACGCCGTCCTCGCTCGCCTTGTGGGCGAGCATGGGGCCGTCGATCACGTCGCCGATCGCGTAGATGCCGGGCACCGACGTCTGGAAATGGGCATCGACGGCGATGCGACCGCGCGGCGTCAGCGTGACGCCCGCCTTGTCGAGGCCGAGACCCTCGACGTAGGGCCGCCGGCCGATGCAGACCAGCACGACATCGGCCTCGACCGTCTCGGCCGCGCCACCCTTCGCCGGCTCGACGGTGAGCGTGACGCCGGCCGCGCCGACCTCCGCCTTCGTCACCTTGCTGCCGAGCTTGAACTTCAATCCCTGCCTGGCAAGAGCGCGCTGGAAATGCTTGGTGATCTCGTCGTCGACACCGGGCGTGATGCGGTCGAGGAACTCGATCACCGTCACATCCGCGCCGAGCCGGCGCCACACCGAGCCCAGCTCCAGACCGATGATGCCGGCCCCGACCACGACCAGCCGCTTCGGCACTTCCGTCAGCTCGAGCGCGCCGGTGGAGGAGACGATCTTCTTCTCGTCGACGGTGACGCCGGGCAACGGCATCACCTCAGAGCCGGACGCGATCAGGATGTTCTTTGCCGACAGCGTCTCCTTGACCGCGCCGTCGTCGCCGATGACCGCGACCGATCCGGCCTTCTGGATCCGGCCGGTTCCCTGGAAGGAGGCGATCTTGTTCTTCTTGAGCAGGAAGGCGACGCCCTTGGTCGTCGCCTCGACGACCTCGGCCTTGCGTTTCATGAGCTGGGCGAAGTCGAGCGTCGGGGGCGCGAGCTTGATGCCGTGCACCGCCAGATCGTGTCCCGCTTCCTCGAACAGGTGTGAGGACTGCAGCAACGCCTTGGACGGGATGCAGCCGACATTCAGGCACGTTCCGCCGAAGGTCGCGCGCTTCTCGACCACCGCCACCTTGAGCCCGAGCTGGCTGGCGCGGATCGCCGCCACATAGCCGCCCGGACCGGCGCCGATCACGATCAGGTCGAAGGGTTCACTCATTTCCAGTCACCTTTCTCGCTGGCGCCAACTCCCGGTCCGCTGGGAGCGCGGCTCTCCAGAGCCGCTCTTTCTTCAGCCTGCCGCATCCCCTGAGCGGCTCTGGAGAGCCGCGCTCCCAGCGACACGATCCGATCGAGACATCCCCGACGCCTCGGCGTCCAGCCTCAGACCCCCAGCAGCAGGCGCTCGGGGTCCTCGATGCATTCCTTGACCCGCACCAGGAACAGCACGGCCTCGCGGCCGTCGATGATGCGGTGGTCGTACGACAGCGCGAGGTACATCATCGGCCGCGCCTTGATCTCGCCGCCGACCACCATCGGCCGCTGCTGGATCTTGTGCATGCCAAGGATGCCCGACTGCGGCGGATTGAGGATCGGCGTCGACATCAGCGAGCCGTAGACGCCGCCGTTGGAGATGGTGAACGTGCCGCCGGTCAGGTCGGCGATCGACAGCTTTCCGTCGCGCGCCTTGCGGCCGAGCTCGCCGATGCCCTTCTCGATGCCGCCGAAATCCAGCGTGTCGGCGTCGCGCAGCACCGGCACGACGAGCCCGTTGGGTGTGCCGACGGCGACGCCGATGTCGTAGTAGTTCTTGTAGACGAGGTCGTCGCCCTCGATCTCTGCGTTGACCGCCGGCAACTCCTTGAGGCCCGCGATGCAGGCCTTCACGAAGAACGACATGAAGCCCAGCCGCGCGCCGTGCTTCTTCTCGAAATCCTCCTTGAGCCGATCGCGCAGCGCCATGACGTTGGTCATGTCCACCTCGTTGAAGGTGGTCAGCATGGCCGCCGTGTTCTGCGCCTCCTTGAGGCGGTTGGCGATGGTGCGGCGCAGCCGCGTCATCTTCACCCGCTCCT
>CAMFJT010000315.1 GCA_945957125.1 uncultured Rhodospirillales bacterium
GGGTCATGCGCGCGATCGGCGTCCAGCTCACGATGCCGATGGCGATCACGATGTTCTCCAGCGTCGAGCCCAGGATCACCACGATGGTCAGCACGAAGATCAGGTTCGGGATGGTCTGGAACAGCTCGGCCGCGCGCATCGCGATCTCGTCGACCCAGCCGCCGAAATAGCCCGCGACCGCGCCGACGCCCACGCCGATGACGGTGGCGACCGCCGAGGCGAACAGTCCGATCAGCAGCGTGGCGCGCGCGCCGTGCACGACCATCGCCAGGATGTCGCGGCCGAGCGAATCGGTGCCGAGCGGGAAGTCGGGATCCTCGCCCGGCCACAGCTCGGGCTGCCCCACGATGCGCAACGGGTCGGTCGGGAAGAAGAGGGGCGCCAGGATCGCGGCCAGCGCCACGATGGCGATCACAGCGGCACCGACCAGGGCGCCGCGATTGCGCGAGAAGCGGCCGAGGAAATCCATCAGCGGATCTCGATGCGCGGATCGAGCCACATATAGACGAGGTCGACGGCGATGTTGGCCGCGATCACCACCAGCGATCCCAGCACCATGATGCCGAGCACGACGGGGTAGTTACGCGAGCTGACCGAATCGAACAGCAGCGAGCCGACGCCGGGCCACGAGAACACGCTCTCGATCACCACGCTGCCGGCCAGCACCGTGCCCATCTGTACGCCGAGGATGGTGACCACCGGCAGGAGCGCGTTGCGCAGCACGTGGCCGATCGTCACCTGCCGGCGCGACAGGCCCTTGGCACGGGCGGTGCGCACGAAGTCGAGCTGCGCCACTTCGAGCATCGAGGAGCGCATCACCCGCGCGTAGATCGCGGCATAGAAGAGGCCCAGCGCCAGGGTCGGAAGGATCAGATGGTGCAGCACGTCGAGGATGCCGGCGAACAGGCCGCTGCCGCTGCCGCCGAGACCGCCGATCGTCGACATGCCGCCGACCGGCATCCAGCCGAGCTTCACCGCGAACAGCACGATCATCATGATGCCGAGCCAGAAGCTCGGCGCGGCGAAGAAGAACATGGCGGCGACCGAGACCAGCGTGTCCCAGCCGGTGCGCACCTTCATCGAGGCGACGACGCCGGCCGCCACGCCGACGGCGAAGGCGAGCGCGATGCTCGACACCATCAGCAGCAGGGTCGCCGGCAGGTTGATGGCGATCGCCTGGATGACCGGCATGTTCTGGCGATAGGAGAAGCCGAAGTCGAGATGCAGCAGCGCCCAGACGTATTTGACGAGCTGCAGCCAGGTCGGATCCTCGAGCCCGTAGGTCTTGCGCAGCAGCTCGACGGTGGCCGGATCGCTGACCTGGTTCTCGGCCGTCATCAGCTCGAGGAAGCTGCCGGGCGCCATGTGGATCAGCACGAAGTTGATCACCACGACGCCCAGCATCAAAGGCACGGCCTGCACCAGCCGCCGCCGCAGGAGCCGGAGCGCGGCGCGCTGGCGGGACGAGACGGCCGTTATCATGACCCTCCCCCGTGTTCGGGGGAGGTGTCGCGGTCATCCGTGAGGGAGGGGGTCATGAGCTGCGCCTGCTGCTCATGACCCCCTCCGACGGCGTAGGACGCCGCCACCTCCCCCGAAGACGGGGGAGGGGAATCATGACGCTCAGGCCGCCAGCCATATGTCGTACCAGCTCGCGCCGAGATAGTTCGGATCGTTCGAATGGTTCTGCACCCTGGTGCTTGCCACCGTGATCGATTCGAGCTCGACCAGCGGCAGGTTGGGTGCCTCCACCGTCGCCATCTTCTGGAACTCGACGACCAGCGCCTTGCGCTTGGCCGGATCGGTCTCGACCTTGATCTTCTCGACCAGCGCGTCCATCTCGGGCTTCGAGAAACCCGAGGCGTTGCGGAACGGCACCCCCTTCTTGATGCCGTCGGTCGTGTAGTACTGCGTCGTCGAGGGCACCGGCTCGGACGGATTGGCCTGGTTGGAGATCGCCAGGTCGAAATCGTAGTCGGTGTAGATCCGCTTGATCGAGGTCGGGCGATCGGGAACCGTGAGGTTCACCGCGACGCCGACATCCTCCAGGCCCTGCTTGACGATCGCGCCGATCTTGCCGTTCTCGGCGAACCAGCCGGCCGCCAGCAGGTTGACGCTGAAGCGCGGCGCGTTGCCCTTCTTCGGATAGCCCGCGCCATCGAGCAGCGACGCCGCCTTCTTCGGATCGAAGCCCGTCTTGTAGGTGTCGAGCGTGAAGAACTCCTTGTTCGGCGAGAAGATCGGGCTCGTGCCCGGCCGGGCGTAGCCGTAATACACCGTCTTGGCGATCAGGTTGCGATCGACGGCATGGAACATCGCCTGCCGCACCTCGCGCTTGGCGAAGATCGGGTTGCGCATGTTGCATTCGAGCGAGGTCGACCACACGGCCTCCTCGTAGCCCTTGGGCGTGGCGACGAACTTGCCCGTACCGGTCAGCCGCTTGATGTCGGGCGGCGCCACCGGATTGAAGACGCCGATCTGGATCTCGCCCGATTCCATCGCCGCGGCGCGCCCGGCGGGATCGCGCACGTAGCGGATGATCAGCCGGTCCATGTAGGGGAAGCCCTTGCGCCAGTAGTCCTCGTTCCTGACGTACTCGAAATGGCTGCCGCGCACCCACTCCTTGAACTTCCACGGGCCGGTGGCGATCGGCGCGTTGTTGGCAGCGTTGGTGATCGGATCGCTGCCGGCGTAGACGTGCTTGGGCACGATGTAGTTCACGTTGCCGCACAGCAGCGAGGCGAAGAAGAACTCCGGGATCGGCTTGCCGAACTTCATGACGACCGTCGCGGCGTCGGGCGCCTCGATGCCCGCATAGTCTGTCATCGCCGAGGCGGCAGCGTACTTCTTCCAGATCTCGTCGATCGAATAGACCACGTCGTCGGCGGTCATCGGCTTGCCGTCATGGAACTTCACGCCCGGACGCAGCTTGATCGTATAGGACTTGAAATCGTCGGCGGGCTTCCAGCTCTCTGCCAGCTCGCCGACGAAATCGCCGTTCATCTGCCGGTTGCCCAGCCGCTCGAAAAGCTTCGACGAGGAGAAGGTCGGGCTCGATCCGCCGCCCGACGGCACGTAGCAGGCCTGGGGCTCGCCGCCGCCCCAGGTCGCGACCAGCGTGCCGCCGCGCCGCGGTTCACCCTGCGCCCAGCTCGCCCTGGTGCCGGCGGCCAAGCCTGTGACCAATACGCCGGCCCCGAAGATACGACGGGTAACGTTCGCCATGTGCCTCTCCGCTTCTGTCTCGCTGAAGCAACTTCCGTTCCGCCTCACCCCGCCAGCGTCGAATAGGTCGCGCGGCCGACGGCGAGCAGCACTTTCTTGTCGTTGAATACGTCGACATCGACGACGCCCACGCTCTTGCCGTTGCGCCGCACGGTCGCGGTGGTGATCAGCTTGGTCTTGATCGCCGGTCGCAGGTAGTCGACGCGGAAGTTGATCGTCGGCAGGCCGCGGCGCAGCGCCATGACAAGCGCGTAGTCGCCGACCGTATCGATGATCGCCGCGATCGGCCCGCCATGCCACTGGCCGGTGCCCTTGCCGCGCTCGAACTCCGGCCGCATCTCGCATTCCATCGTGACCCGCTCCGCCGCGGGATCGGCCTCGGTGACCTTGAGGCCGAGGAAGGAGATGAACGGCGAATGGTCGAGCATCGCCTGCAGCTCGCCGCCGCTCAGCGGCGCCTTGGCTTCGTCGCTCATGGCGCCACCACGATCTTGCCGAACACCTCGCGGTCCTCGATCACGCGCAACGCCTCGCGCGCGTCCTCGAGCTTGAACACCTTGTCGACCAGCACCTTGAGCTTGCCGCTCTGCACCAGCTCGAGCAGCTTCTCGATGTCGCTGCGCATCCAGCCGTTGGAGCCCAGGATCTTGAGCTCGAAGGTCCAGATGAATCGGATGTCCTCGGTCGGCGCATAGCCTGCGGTGGCGCCGCAGGTGAGCAGCCTTCCGCCGACCTTCAGCGTCTTGAGCGAGTTCACCCAGGTGTCGCCGCCGGTGTAGTTCACCACCACGTCGACGCCGCGGTCCGTGCCGCTGCCGCGCCGCGTCGGCTTGCCGTACATCGCGAAGACTTCCTTCATGAAGTCCTTCTCGATGTAGTTGATGGTCCGGTCGGCGCCGAGCTCTTCCAGCCGCCGGGCCTTTGCGTCGGTGCCGGCGCAGGCGATCACCTCGGCGCCGGCCAGCTTGGCGAGCTGCAGGCAGCACACGCCGACGCCGCCCGAGGCGCCCAGGATCAGCACCTTCTCGCCCTTGGCGACGTTGCCGTTGGTCACCATCATGCGCAGCGCCGTGCCGTAGGCGACGGGCAGCGCGGCCGCGTCGGCGAACGACACGCCGTCGGGGATCCTGATGAGCTGATGGGCGCGCGCCCGGCACAGCTCGGCCAGGCCGCCATGTACCGTCTCGCCCATCAACCCGCCCTCGACGCGGTTGATCGGATCGACCAGCACGCGGTCGCCCTTCTTCCAGCCCGTGACGCCCGGCCCGACCTCGGCGATCTCGCCGGCGACGTCGAGGCCCATGATGGCCGGCATCGGCACCTTGATGCCGGGCATGCCGCGGCGCGTGAAGACGTCGTGGTAGTTCAGCGACGAGGCCTTCACCGCGACGATCACGTCGCCTTCTCCCGGCCTGGGATCGGGGAAGCTCGATTCGAAGACCAGTGTCTCCGGCCCGCCATGGGCGTGAACGACGGCTGCTTTCATTGCGACATCCTCATTTCAAGAGTTCCTGTCATCCTGAGCACTTGTGAACCTGTTCGAAAAGCTGGGAGCGCGGCTCTCCAGAGCCGCTCATGGGATGGGAGAGACGGAGGAAGAGCGGCTCTGGAGAGCCGCGCTCCCAGCGGCATGAGGATCTGGCGAGAGTATCAACCCGAGGCCACGGCGCCGTCCGGGATCTGCCGGGCGAGGACGCGCTTGTCGATCTTGTTGGTGCCGGCGAGCGGCATCTCGTCGACGAAGAAGACGCGACGCGGATGCTGGTAGGCCGGCGCGTTGGCCAGCGCATAGCTCTTCACCGCCTGCTCGTCGACCTCGGCTCCATTGGCTTTCACGACGAAGGCAACGGGCTTGTGGCCCTTCAGCTCGTCGGGCACGGGGATGACGGCCGCCTGGTGGATGCCGGGGTGTCGCTCCAGCATCTTCTCGACCTCGCCGGGATAGATGTTCTCGCCGCCGCAGACGAACATGTCGTCCACCCGGCCGACGAAATAGAAGAAGCCGTTCCCGTCGCGGCGGAACACGTCGCTGGTGCGGTAGTAGCCGTCCGGCGTCATCACCTTCGCCGTGGTCTCGGGCAGCTTGTGATAGTGCGTCATCAGCGCGCCGCACTTCATCTGGAGCTCTCCTTCGTCGTTCACCTCCCGGCCGTCGCGCACGAGGCGGAGCTGGACCTCCGGATGCGGATAGCCGGTCGACAGCTCGGGCTGCGGGATGCCGTCGGGATGCGGACCGAACACGACGGGGCCGGCCTCGGTCGTGCCGTAGCCGTTGCCGATCGCGGCTTTCGGGAAGACCTTGCGCACCTGGTCGATCAGCGACTGGGTGATCGGCGCCGAGCCCATGCGCACTGCCTCGACCGCGGAGAGGTCGCTCTTCGCCAGCAGCTCCTGCTCACGCAGCATCATGGCGATCATGGTCGGCACCGAGGTCAGGAAGCCGACCCTGTGCTTGGCGGCGGCCTCGATGTAGCCCCTGGTCGTGAACTGCGGCAGCAGCACGACGGTATCGCCCTGGCTGAAGGTGGTCTGGCACATTGCCAGCCCGTTCATGTGATAGAGCGGCGCGGCGACCAGCGAGCGCTGGCCCTGCG
>CAMFJT010000316.1 GCA_945957125.1 uncultured Rhodospirillales bacterium
ATCATGGCGCGGCCGGAGGGGCTGCGCCACGCGTCTTGACGTCTGGCCGGCCCGCGGGCGTCTCGCCCGCTCTTGAGCATGGGCGGGCGGGACGCCCACGGTCCGGCAAGAAGCTCAGTCGCGCAGCAGCTCGTTGATCGAGGTCTTGGAGCGGGTGCGCTCGTCGACGGTCTTCACGATCACCGCGCAGTAGGTCGAGGGTCGGTCCGGACCGCCGCCGATATTGCCGGGGACGACCACCGAATAGGGCGGCACCTTGCCGACATGGATCTGGCCGGTGGCGCGGTCGACGACCTTGGTCGTGGCCGAGATGAACACGCCCATCGACAGCACCGCGCCGGTGCCGACGATCACGCCCTCGACCACCTCCGAGCGCGCGCCGATGAAGCAGTTGTCCTCGACGATCACCGGGTTGGCCTGGAGGGGCTCGAGCACGCCGCCGATGCCGACGCCGCCCGACAGATGGCAGTTCTTGCCGATCTGCGCGCAGGAGCCGACCGTCGCCCAGGTGTCGACCATGGTGCCGCTGTCGACATAGGCGCCCAGGTTGACGAAGGACGGCATCAGCACGACCGACGGGGCGATGTAGGAGCCGCGGCGCACGACCGAGCCCGGCACGGCGCGGAAGCCGGCCTTGCCGAAGCGGGCGGCGTCCCAGCCGGTGGTCTTGAGCGGCACCTTGTCGAACCACGGCGCGGCGCCCAGGCCGGGGAACGACGCGCCGCCGTCCATCGGCACCGAATCGTAAAGGCGGAAGGAGAGCAGCACGGCCTTCTTCAGCCACTGGTTGACGACCCATTCGCCGCCAAGCTTCTCGGCGGTGCGGAAGCTGCCGTCGTCGAGGCCGGCGATCGCCGCCTCGACGGCATCGCGCACCTCGCCCTTGGTGGCGCTGTTGATCGTGTCGCGCTTTTCCCAGGCCGCGTCGATGGCGGTTTCAAGCTGCTTGCTCATTGTCCCCTCAAAATAGGCCGGCGGACCTTATATGCTGCGGCCGATGGCGTTCAAGCTCCCCGAATCGGTGCTGGTCGTGGTCCATACCGCGGCGCTGGAGGTCCTGCTGATCGAGCGGGCCGCCAATCCCGGCTTCTGGCAGTCCGTCACCGGCTCGCGCGAGCCCGACGATCCCGGCCTCGAGGCCACCGCCCGGCGCGAGTTGCGCGAGGAGACGGGCCTTTCCCTCGGCACCCTGACCGACTGGCGCCTGACCAACCGTTACGAGATCTGGCCGCAATGGCGCGCCCGCTATGCGCCCGACGTGACCCACAATGTCGAGCACGTCTTCGGCTTCCGCGTGCCCGAGGTCACGGTCGCCACCCTCGACCCGGCCGAGCACACCGCGCAGCTCTGGCTGCCCTGGCATCAGGCGATGGAGAAGGCCTTCTCGCCGACCAACCGCGATGCCATCTGGCAACTGTCGCAACGGCGGTGAAGAATGCCGCGCGGCGCACTATGCTGAGCGAATGCCCGTGAAGATCGAGATTCGCAACCTTCCCGCTTCGTGGCGCCGCCAACGCGATCGGCCGTGACCGTTACCGACTCCCCTCGCGAAGCCTCGAAGCTCGGGCAGTTCAGCTGGGCGCTGTTCGACTGGGCCAACCAGCCGTTCTTCACGGTGGTCACGACCTTCATTTTCGCGCCCTACTTCGCCAACGTCATGGTCGGCGATCCGGTGCGCGGCCAGGCGGCGTGGGCCTTCACGCAATCGACGTCGGGCATCCTGATCGCGCTGATGAGCCCGTTCCTCGGCGCCATGGCCGACGCCGGCGGGCGGCGCAAACCTTATATCCTCGTCTTCCAGGCGCTCCTGTTCGCAGGTTGCGCGGCGCTGTGGTGGGCCTATCCCGACCGGCCCGAGCTGGCCGCCCCGATCGGCTGGGCGATCGTGCTGGCGACGGTCGGCGCGGAGATGTCGATCGTCTTCAACAACGCGCAGCTTCCCAACATCGTGCGGCCCGAGCGCATGGGCTGGCTGTCGGGCTTCGGCTGGGGCATGGGCTATGTCGGCGGGCTGATCGCGCTCGGCCTCGTGCTCGCCGCGCAATTCTCGCTCGGCCCCGATCCCAGCCATACGCTCGAACGGCTGACCGGGCCGGCCTCGGCGCTGTGGCTCGCGGTCTTCGTGTTGCCGATGTTCCTGTTCACGCCGGACCTCGCCAAGGATCGGCGCCTGCCGCTGCTGGAGTGCGCCAGGCAAGGCGGCCGGTCGCTTCTGACGACGGTGCGCCGGCTGCGCCATTACCGCAATGCGCTGACCTACCTGGTCGCCTTCATGCTCTACAACGATGGGCTGGCGGCGATCATCGCCTTCGGTGGCGTCTATGCCTCGGCGACCTTCGGCTGGCCGACAATGACGCTCGGCATCTTCGGCATCATCCTGACGGTCTTCGCCATTCCCGGCGCGTTCCTCGGCGGCCGGCTCGACGACCTGCTGGGCAGCAAGCGCACGGTCCAGCTCGCGATCGCCGGGGTGATCGTCGCCACCGTCGGCATCGTCGGCGTCACTGCCGACCGCGTGCTGTTCGTGATCCCGGCCGCGCCGCTCGACCCGGCGCGCGGCCTGTTCGGCTCGGCGCAGGAGAAGGTCTTCATGGCCTTCGCCCTGCTGCTCGGCTTCTGCATGGGGCCGATGCAGGCGGCCAGCCGCACCTTGATCGGCCGCCTCGCGCCGCAGGGCATGACCGGTGAGTTCTACGGCCTGTTCGCCCTGTCCGGCCGCGCCACGGCGTGGATGGCGCCGACCGCGATCGGCATCATTACGATGGCGACTCAGTCCAACCGGCTCGGCGTGGCCTGCGTGCTGTTCTTCCTCGTGCTCGGGTTCTGCCTGCTCTGGACGGTGCGCGAGGAGCGTGCCGCGGCGATTCGCTGACTCGTCCCAGGTTTGTCACGGAACGCGTGAACGGCCATGCCGTAGAGTGCATTGCTGATGAACCTGGAGGATGCGATGCGTTTGGCGAAGCCGGTATCGTTGGCGTCGGGCGTGCTGGCGCTGGCCCTGTCGGCGCTTGCGACGACCGGCGCGTGGGCACACGACGACGACTATGGCTGGAAACGAGGGCCTCACCATCGTCACAACCATCATCCGCCACCGCCGCCGCCGGCCTATGTCGTGCGGGAGCGGCCGGTCTACTACTACAGCGAGCCCCGCGTGATGTACGCCCCTCCGCCGGTATCGTATTACTCGCCCGGCCCGCCGTCGCTGAACATCAACATACCGCTGCGCTGATCACGCAGCGGTCGTTTTCGCCTTGTAGGTGCAGAGGTCGTTGACCACGCAGGCCGGGCACTCCGGCTTGCGCGCCTTGCAGGTATAGCGGCCGTGCAGGATCAGCCAGTGGTGTGCATGCAGGCGATATTCCTCGGGCACGCGCTTCAGCAGCCTCAGCTCGACGGCGAGCGGTGTCTTGCCCGGCGCCAGGCCGGTGCGGTTGCCGACCCGGAAGATGTGCGTGTCGACGGCGATGGTCGCCTCGCCGAAGGCCACGTTCATGACCACGTTGGCGGTCTTGCGGCCGACCCCCGGCAGCGCCTGCAGCTCCTCGTGGGTGCGCGGGACCTCCCCGCCGTGGTTGTCGACCAGGAGCTTCGACAGGCCCATCACGTTCTTGGCCTTCATGCGGAACAGGCCGATTGTCTTGATGTGGTCGATCAGCTTCTGCTCGCCCAGCGCCAGCATCTCGGCCGGAGTCTTGACGATCCTGAACAGCGGCCCGGTCGCGCGGTTGACGCCGGCGTCGGTCGCCTGGGCCGACAGCACGACGGCGACCAGCAGGTGGTAGACGTTCTCGTACTCCAGCTCGGTCTCCGGCTCCGGGATGGCCTTCTTCAGGCGGGCGAAGAACTCGGGGATGACGGCGGGCTTCATCAGGGCCATATAGCTTTGTAGCATGGACGACACGGTCCACTTTTCCACCTCGCTGCGGCCCCATCGCAGCCTCTCGCCGGTCGGCTTCACCTGGCTGATCCGGGCCGTGCTGCTGGCCAACCTGCTGGTTGCCCTGCCGATGTACTGGCTCGGCGCCTGGCCGATCGCGGGGTTCTGCGGGCTCGACGTGGCGCTGCTGTGGTGGCTGTTCGACCGAAACTACGCCGACGCCCGGCGCAGCGAGACCCTGACCCTGACCGACCGCGAGCTGGTGGTCGAGCGGATCTCGCCCGAGGGCGAGCGCGAGGTCCACCGGCTCGAGGCCTACTGGCTCAAGATCTATGACGGCGAGCGCCTCATCGTGACCTCGCGCCGCAACCGGGTGGTGATCGGCCGTTTCCTCGCCCCGGCCGAACGGGCCAAGGTCGCCGAGGGCCTGAAGGCCGCCCTCGCCGCCATGCGCGCCCCGCGCTACGCGCACGACTGGGATCGCGACGGGCCCTAGCTTGCCGGACCGCGGGCGTCCCGCCCGCTCATGATTCCGAGCGGGCGGGACCCCCGCGGTCCGGCAAGAGCGGTGCCCCTATAGCCCCAGCACGTCCTTCATGCCGTACAGCCCGGGGGGCTTGCCCTGCAGCCAGAGCGCGGAGCGCACCGCGCCGGAGGCATAGGTTTCGCGGCTGAAGGCGCGATGGCTCAGCTCCAGCCGCTCGCCGGCCGCGGCGAACATCACCGTGTGCACGCCGACCTCCTCGCCGCCGCGCAGCGTCGCGAAGCCGATCTCGCCGGCCGGGCGCGCGCCGGTATGACCGTCGCGGCTCTTGCGCCAGACATCCTCGAGCTTGACCGCGCGGCCGGCCGCCGCGGCGCGGCCCAGCGCCAGCGCGGTGCCGGACGGCGCGTCGATCTTGTGGCGATGGTGCATCTCCAGCACCTCGATGTCGTAGGCGGGATCGAGCATCGACGCGGTCTTCTCGACCAGCGACAGCAGCACGTTGATGCCGATCGACATGTTGGCCGCCCACAGGATCGGCACCTTCTTCGCCGCCTCGTGGATCGCGGCGGTCTGCTGCGGATCGAGGCCGGTCGTGCCGATCACCATCGCGACGCCCTTCGCGGCGGCAACGCCGGCATGCTCGACCGTCGCCGCCGGCACGGTGAAGTCGATCACCGCCTCGGCCGCGCCGATCGCCGCGGCGGCATCGGCCACGATCTTCACGCCCTTGATGCTGCGATGGCTGCTGCCGACGCCGGCGACCTCGCCGGCCTCGTGGCCCAGCATGGGGCTGCCGGCGCCTTCCAGCGCGCCGGCCAGGGTCGCGCCCTCGGTGCGGGCGATCTCGCGGATGAGCATCTGGCCCATGCGGCCGGCCGCGCCGGCAATGGCGATCTTCATGTGTCTCCTCGCATTCTCGTTGCCCTAGAGTAACCGCTCGCACCGGAGTCGCACATGCTCTTCATGGTCGTCGAGAGGTTCCGCAACCAGGACGGCAAGGCCGTCTATCGCAAGCTGCGCGATGGCGGGCGCGGCCTGCCCGACGGGCTGAAATTCGTCGCCAGTTACGTCTCCGCCGATCTCGGCCGCTGCTTCCAGCTCATGGAGGCCGACGACGTGACCCTGTTCCAGCGCTGGATCGCCGACTGGCAGGACGTGGTCGAGTTCGAGGTCGTGCCCGTGGTCGAAGGCAGGACCACGCGCGCGGCGCTGGAGCCGATGTTGTAAGGCATCCGTCGTCCCGAGCGAAGCCGAGGGACCTGTTCATGTGGCGCCAGCCGAAGAGCAGGTCCCTCGGCTTCGCTCGGGACGACGGGATCATTTCCACGGATCGGCGACCTTGGGCCAGAACGGCGTCTTGCGCTTGGTGTAGGGCCAGCGCGTGACGTCGGGGTCGGCGGCGCCGGGGGTGGCGACGTAGAGGATCTCCTTCGCGACGCCGACGA
>CAMFJT010000317.1 GCA_945957125.1 uncultured Rhodospirillales bacterium
TCGCTTTTTTGCCATCGGCCGATAAATTCACAAGCTCTCCGTGGCGCTCATGATCGAGCGCATTCATATGCGCGTATGAGCGCCACGCACCTGCGCGGTCCCAGCCCACGACCCTTATTTCTTCGTGCCGTCCTCGATCGCCTTGATCAGGACCGGCCAATACTCCTTGTCGAAGCCGAGTTCCTTCGCCCGCTCCATCAGCTCGCGCGCCACGTCGGCACCGAGGGCGGGAACGCCTTTGTCCTCGGCGAGCTGGATGGCGTAGGACAGGTCCTTCAGCGCGTAGACGGTCGAGAAGGCGCGCTCGGGGAACACGCCCGGCAGGATCGCCTTCATGCCGTGGTTGCGCAGCACGAAGGAATCGGCCGAGCCCTTGGTCAGCGTGTCGAGCAGGATCGTGCCGTCGATGCCGTTGGCGCGCGCGATGCAGAGGGCCTCGGCGACCGCCACGCCGGTCTGGAACACGATCATGTTGTTCAGGATCTTGACCGCCTGCCCCGCGCCCGCCTCGCCGCAATGGGTGACGTCGCTGGCGATATGGCGCAGCAGCGGCTCGATGCGCGCGAAGGTTTCGGCTGTGCCGCCGACCATGATCGACAGCGTGCCGTCGATCGCCGCCTGTCGCGTGCGCGCCACCGGCGCGTCGGCGAAGGCGGAGGCCTTGCCCTCGAACTCGGCGTAGAGCCGCCGCGCCAGCGCCACCGGCGCGGTGCTGGTGTCGATGACGGTCCAGCCCATCTTGACCTTGGACAGCAGGCCGCCCTCGCCCAGGCAGACCTGCTCGACCTCCTTGCCACCCGGCAGCGACAGGAAGATGGTCCGGCAGCTCGCGACGATCTCGTCCATCGAGGCGGTCTTCACGCCGTCGGCGGCCAGCCGCTGCAGCGGATCGGGATTGCGGTCGGCCGCGAGCACGGTGGCGCCGCTCTTGCGGGCGAGGTTGCGGCACATCGGCTCGCCCATGGTGCCGACGCCGATAAATCCGATCATGTCAGTCATTGTTCAGTCCACGATGAAGAGTTTGGCGCCGCCTTCGGTCCGGGAACGGTGGGCGAGCGCGCCGTCCGCCACCTGATAGCTCTGGCCGGGTTTCAGCACGACGGTGCGCCCGTCGGCCAGCTCGGTCTGCAGCTCGCCCTCCAGCACCAGCAGGACATGGCCCTTCTGGCACCAGTGATCGGCGAGATAGCCCGGTGTGTACTCGACCATGCGCACGCGGATGTTGTTGAAGGTCCTGGTCTGCCAGTACGCCTTGCCGGTCTCGCCGGGATGCTCGGTACGCTCCACGCCGTCCCAGTCGGTCGTGCCGAAGGGTATGTCGAACATCAACATCGTCTACTCCCCATACCCTTGCTCCGGGGTCGCCAGGACCCGCGCCAGGCTTTCCCGCCCGCGATAGAGCGCGGCACGCCAGCCGCACATCCGGGCGGCGTCCACATTGGCCGGTCGATCGTCGACGAACAAGATGGCGCGCGCCGCCGTCACCGCCATGCGAGCCTGCGCGTTGGTGAAGAACACGCGGTCCGGCTTGCACACGCCGAGCGCGGCCGAATAGACGATCTCGTCGAAATGGGCGCCCAGCCCGAGATGCTCGCGCAGGAAGACGACGCGGTGATGCTCCTGGTTGCTGGCGGCGAACACCCGGCCACCGGTGCGGCCGCGCCAGTCGTCGGCCATCGCCAGCACCTCTCGGTCGACGGTGCCGTCGTTGTCGAACCAGAAGCCGACGAACTCCTGCACCCGGTCGGCCAGCCCGCGCGGCTCGAGCCATTCGTGCAGGGCAACGTAGACGTCGAGCCGGCCTTGCAGCACCTGCACGAACGGGGGGCTTTCGAAGAAGGCGAGCAGATCCGCGGCCGGGACGCCGAAGGTCGCCTGCAGCTTGTCCGGCCAGTCGGGCGCGGAGTGGACGATGACGCCATCGATGTCGAGGACGAGGACGGGGCTGGAACTCATGGCCGACGATGCTACAGCAAAGCGATGAAGCTCGTCGTTCCCGCTTTCGAGTATCTCGAGAGCTACAAGGATGCCCTCGAGCGCGGCTGGTCGCCGGACAATGTCCGGCTGGAGATCGCCGCGCGCGAGGAGCTGGCCAGGATCGCCGCCGATCCGGCCGCGTTCCTCTCGTCGCTCGACGATCCGGAGGCGAAGGGCGGTCCGGTGACCCTGCCCGACGGCTCCAGGGTCCCGCGCCTGCCCGGCTACCGGCGCTGGCTGTGGGACGGGGAATTCTGCGGTTCGATCGGATTGCGCTGGCAGAAGGGCACCTCCGCGCTGCCATCTCATGTGCTGGGCCACATCGGCTATGCCGTCGTGCCGTGGAAACGCCGGCTGGGCTATGCCACGCAGGCGCTCGCGTCGATGCTGGAGCAGGCCCGCGTCGAGGGCCTGGCCTACGTCGAGCTGACGACCGATCCCGACAACCTTCCATCGCAGAAGGTCATCGCTGCCAACGGCGGCACCCTCGTGGAGCGCTTCGCCAAGGACAAGACCAACGGCCAGGCCGACGCTCTTCGCTGGCGCATCCCCCTCGACCGGCCCGCGCCGCCATGAAGCTGATCGTTCCCACGCTCGAGCATCTCGACGAATACGCCGATGCCCTGCGGCGCGGCTGGTCGCCGGACAACATCCGCCTCGCGGCGGCTGCCCGCGAGCACCTCGACGCGATAGCGGAGGATGCACAGGCGTTCGTCTCCAAGGCCGACGACCGCGAGGCCAGGGGCGGACCGATCACGCTCCTCGACGGATCGAAGGTCGCCCGGCTGCCGGGCTTCGTGCGATGGATCTGGGACGGCGAGTTCTGCGGTCAGGTCGGGTTCAGGTGGCAGCCCGGCACCGAGGCACTGCCACCCCACTGTCTCGGTCACATAGGCTATTCCGTCGTGCCGTGGAAACGTCGGCGCGGCTATGCCACCCGCGCCCTGGCGCTCATGCTGCCCGAGGCGCGCCGCGAAGGGCTCGCTTATGTCGAGCTGACGACCGCCCCCGACAACATCGCATCGCAGAAGGTGATCGCTGCCAACGGAGGCGTGCTGGTCGAGCGCTTCAAGGCGGAGCCCGGCCACGGCGACCGCGATGAGTTGCGCTGGCGGATCGACTTTTAAGCTGCCCCGCCGCCGGCCCGCATCACGGTCTCGGTCATGGCCGACAGGATCGCCAGGCCCCGTGTCTTCAGCGCCTTGGCCGACTCCGCGCCGCCGATCTGGCTCTCGAGCACGAGGCCGATGAAGCCGTGCACCGTCGCCCAGGCGAAGTCCGACATGCGCGCCTTGATCTCGGGAGAAGCGTCGGGGATGGCCGCCGCGACGGTCGCGAAGTGGGCCTCACGCACGACCTTCGAGGCCTCGCTCCGCTCCTGGCTGAACATCAGGCGGAACAGCATCGGATTGGCCGCCCCGAAGGCCATGTAGCCGACGCCCTGCCCGATCAGGCGCGAGGCCGGGTCGGTCGCGCGTCGCGCCTCGGCCGCCATCATCGCCGCCAGCTCGACGAAGCCGCGTGCCGCGATCTCCGCCAGCAGATCGTCGAGCGAGGTGAAGTGATGGGCGGGCGCCGCGTGCGATACCCCTGCCCTGCGCGCGCACTCGCGCAGCGTGAAGCCACGCAGGCCGCGCTCCTCGAGGAGGGTCCGGCCGGCCGTTACCAGCGCCTCGCGCAGGTTGCGATGGTGATAGGGAGCCTTCCTGGTCGTCTCGGTCATCGCCTCACGCTCTGATTGGCCGATGTCAAGATTAAGGCAAAAGAATCTTGCTGGCGACCGTTTCATCGGGCTTCGATATTTTGGCAAAGCCGAAACCAAGTCTCGATCTTCAAGCGGAGCAACCCCGACCGATGACCCTCGAACTCTGGGCCGCCTTTGTCGCGGCGTCGTCCATCCTGCTCGTCATCCCTGGGCCGACCGTGCTGCTGGTCGTGTCCTACGCACTCGGCCAGGGCTGGCGCACGGCGCTGCCGATGGCGGTCGGTGTGGCGCTGGGCGATTTCACGGCGATGACGCTCTCGATGCTCGGGCTGGGTGCCCTGCTCGCAGCCTCCGCCACGCTGTTCACCGTGCTGAAATGGATCGGCGCGGCCTATCTGGTGTGGCTCGGCGTGAAGCTGTGGCGCGCCGGCGGCACGCTCGATGCAGCGCCGCGCTTCGACGCGGTGTCGGCCACGAAGATGCTGGGCCATGCCTGGCTGGTGACGGCGCTCAATCCCAAGAGCATCACCTTCTTCGTCGCCTTCCTGCCGGCCTTCCTCGATCCGCACGCCGACTTCCTGACCCAGATGCTGGTGTTCGAAACGACCTTCCTCGTGCTCGCCTTCGCCAATGCCTTCGGCTACGCCCTGGTCGCGAGCAAGGCGCGCGGCCTGGTGGGCAATCCACGCGCCCTGAAGATCGTCAATCGCACCGGCGGCGGCCTGCTGATCGGCGCCGGGGTCGCGACGGTCACATTGAGCGGTGGACGCCCCTGAGCGCTGGCGAGCGCCTGGGACGCGTCGGGAGCCGGAGGGTCGTTTCGCGGTGACGGCGATGGATTCGCTCCCTCGCACCTGCCAAGCTTCCTTCCAGGACAACCGCCGACGACAGGCGGGTCCCGGAGGAGACGAAGGATGCGCCCACTCGCTGTGCTCGCGGGGCTTGCCCTGCTGGTTGCCTCGCCGCTCGCAGCCCAGACGGTGCCGCAGTTCCAGGTCGATCCGTTCTGGCCCAAGCCGCTGCCCAACAACTGGCTGTTCGGACAGATCGGCGGCCTGGCGGTCGACGAGCAGGACCATGTCTGGGTGCTGCAGCGGCCGCGCTCGCTGACCGAGGACGAAAAGGGCGCCTCGCTCAAGCCGCCGCGCAGCGCCTGCTGCGTGCCCGCCCCGTCCGTCATGGAGTTCGACGCCGACGGCAACCTGTTGCGCCACTGGGGCGGGCCCGGCATGCCGGGCGTCGAATGGGTCGGCCGCGAGCACGGCATTGTCGTCGATCACAAGGGCTTCGTCTGGCTGAGCGGCAACGCCGACAACGACAGCGCCCTGCTGAAGTTCACCAGGGACGGCAAGTTCGTCATGGCGATCGGCAAGATCGCGCCGAGCGGCGGCAGCAACGACACCACCCTGCTCGGCAAGCCGGCCGACATGGATGTCGATGCCGCGGCCAACGAGATCTACGTCGCCGACGGCTACGGCAACCGGCGGGTCATCGTGTTCGACACCGAAACCGGCGCCTACAAGCGCCACTGGGGCGCCTACGGCAAGAAGCCCGACGACGCCAAGACACCGAAATACGATCCCGCCGCGCCGGTCGCGCAGCAGTTCGGTAACCCTGTCCATTGCGTGAGGGTCTCGAAGGACGGCTTCGTCTACGTGTGCGACCGAACCAACAATCGCATCCAGGTCTTCAAGAAGGATGGCACTTTCGTCACGGAGTGGTTCTTCGAGAAGGCCACGCTCGGCAACGGCTCGGCCTGGGGCCTCAACTTCTGGCCCGACGCGAAGCAGAGCTACCTGCTGAACATCGACGGCGAGAACAACGTCATGCGCATCCTAGACCGCGCCGACGGCAAGGTGGTGGGCAGCGTCGGCCGCTCCGGCCGCTACGCCGGCCAGTTCCACTGGGTGCATGCGGTCGCCGCCGATTCGAAAGGCAACGTCTATACCGGCGAGGTCGACAACGCGAACCGCGTGCAGAAGTTCAAGCCGGCCTCGCCGCCGGCGAAGTAGTCGTGCGCTGGGACCGCGCCACTCCGTGGCGCTCATGATCTTGAGCGCCACGGAGTGGCGCGGTCCCAGCAAAAGAATCACCCCAGGCGGCGGCGATAGAGGGCG
>CAMFJT010000318.1 GCA_945957125.1 uncultured Rhodospirillales bacterium
CTATCATCCGTGCTGGGAGCGCGGCTCTACAGAGCCGCTCATACGATGTGGCAAGGCCAGGAAGAGCGGCTCTGGAGAGCCGCGCTCCCAGCGGGGCATGGCGAGCGTCAGGCAGCCGCCTGCATCCACGCCGCGACCCGCTCGGCGATCATGATCGTGGGGGCGTTGGTGTTGCCGCCGATCACGGTCGGCATCACCGAGGCGTCGACCACGCGCAGCCCGGTGAGGCCGCGCACGCGGCACTGGTTGTCGACCACCGCCATGGCATCGCTGTCCGGGCCCATCTTGCAGGTCCCGACCGGGTGGTAGATCGTCTCGCACTTCGCGCGGATCCACTGTGCGATCTCGGCATCGGTCTTCGCGACCGGGCCGGGCTCCAGCTCCTCGGCGCGGTAGGGATCGAGGCCGGACTGGGCGAGGATGTCGCGGCCCATCTTCACGCCGGCGACCAGCGTGTCGAGGTCGCGGCGCTCGGCGAGGTAGTTGGCGTCAATCAGGGGATGGTCGCCGGGCTTCGTGCTCTTCAGCCGGATCGTGCCGGCGCTCTCGGGCCTGAGCGCACAGACGTGCAGCGTGTAGCCGTTCTTCTTGAGCCGCGTGCGGCCGTGATCGACCACCAGCGCGGGCAGGAAATGGAGCTGGATGTCGGGCGCCGCCAGGCCGCCGCGCGTGCTGAGGAAGCCGCCCGACTCCGCGATCGGCGAGGTGCCGGGACCCTTCTTGTTCATCTTGTACTGCCACAGCGACCACAGCTTGTTGGCCGCGTCGTAGGTGTCGCGCGTCTTGCAGGCCTGCAGCAGGCCGGCATCGAGATGGTCCTGCAGGTTGCCGCCGACGCCGGGAAGGTCGAGCAGGGGCCGGATGCCGATCGAGTTGAGATGGTCGGCCGGGCCGATGCCCGACAGCATCAGCAGCTGGGGTGAGTTCACCGCGCCGCCGCACAGGATGATCTCGCGCTCGGTGCGCGCCACCTCGTCCCGGCCGTTGACCGAATAGCGCACGCCCATCGCATGGTTCTTGTCGAGGATGATGCGTTCGACCATGGCGTTCGACACGACATGGACGTTGTTCTTGTTGCGCTCGACGGCGGGCCGCAGATAGGCGCTGGCGGTGCTCCAGCGCTCCTGGTTCTTCTGCGTGACCTGGTAGAAGCCGACGCCTTCCTGCGTGGCGCCGTTGAAGTCCTTGACCCGCTTGTGGCCGGCCTGCTCGGCGGCCTTCACGAAGGCCTCGCTGATCGGCGCGGGATCGACCTGGTCGGCGACGTTGAGCGGGCCGCCCGTGCCGTGGAAATCGTCGCCGCCGCGCTCGTTGTTCTCCGCCTTCTTGAAGAACGGCAGCACGTCGTCGTAGCTCCAGCCCTCATTGCCGAGCTGGCGCCAGTGGTCGTAGTCCCAGGCGTTGCCACGCACGTAGAGCATGGCGTTGATCGCCGAGGAGCCGCCCAGCGTCTTGCCGCGCGGCCAGTACATGCGCCGGTCGTTGCAGTGCTTCTGCGGCACGGTCTCGTAGCGCCAGTTGTAGGGTGACTTCTCGCCCAGGCTCGCGAAGCCCGCCGGCATCTTCAGCAGGAACGAGGTGTCGGGCGGCCCGGCCTCGATGATCAGGATGCGCAGGCGATAATCCTCGCCCAGCCGGTTCGCGATGGCGCTGCCGGCCGAGCCGGCGCCGACGATGACGTAGTCGTATGAATCGTAAAGCCGCATCTCTTTTCCTAGGGCAGTCTGTTCTCGATCACGGTGAAGAAGCGCCGGGCCGATATGGGCGACAAAAACCCTGACTCGTCCAGCGGAAAGACGCTGCGGGTGACGGAGTCGCCCACGTTGCCGCCGATGGCATGGACCTCGCCCGGGCGGAGCTCGACCACGATGTCGCAATGGCCGGGCCCGCGGTCGAGGTTCTCCAGCGTCGTGCCCCCGCCGTCGCGCGAGGCACACAGGAGGTCGCCGACCTGCGGCGCCCGTTCGCTCGGATGGTGTGGCACGAAGGCGGCGCCGGGCCGGCCGGCGCGCTCGACCATGCGCTCGACATAGATGGTGTGGCGCGCGTCGGGACAGAATTGATCGCGCGGCACGCCGGCGCTCTCGATGTCCCACGAGATGAACGCGGCCGACCACGGCACGTCGTTCAGCCCGCTGAGATCGGGCTTGCCGACGCTCTTCCAGTAGTCGCGGATGCGTTCGGGCGCGTCGCGTTCCTGAACGCCTTGCTGCTCGGTGCGTGCGGGGCCGCTCGGCGGGTAGACGATGATCTGGCGGCCATAGCGCGCCCACTCCCCGACCGCGAGCAGCACCATCGAGGTCCTGGCACTCGCCGTCGGCGGCGGCGCTTCCGGCTTCCACGCCGACGCGGGGCAGGGGCCGAGCGGCTTCAGGGCGGCCACCGGCTTGGGCGTCGGTGCACAGGCGCTTGCCGCGAGCATGGTGAACACCGGCAGGATCGGGGCGCGCATGTCGCCCTTGTACGACAGGCGAACGTTTGCCGCGAGGCGCCAAGTCATTGCATCCGCGGCCCGACAGGTTCAGGCTCGCCCCGCCGGAGACATTCCTTGCGGCGCCGCATCGTCTTGCCGGACCGCGGGCGGGACGCCCGCGGTCCGGAAAAGCATGGGGAGGCTACGCCCTGGCCGCCGCCCGTGCCCGCAGCATCAGGAAGGTCGGCAGCAGGCCGATCAGCGTGACCAGCGTCATCGCCCACCACGCATTGCGGAAGGCGCCGAGATGATCGGCCAGCGTGCCGCTCGGCGTGCCGATGATCGCGACCAGGCCGGCCACGCCGATCGCCATGCCGGTCTGGCGGATCATGTTCACCACGGCGGAGCCGGTGGCGAAGGACGAGGGCGGCAGCGACCCGGCCGCGGCGCCCATCAGCGTCGGCATGGTGAGGCCGACGCCGATGCCGGTGAGGACGATGCCGCCCATCGCCGCGACCAGGCTCGGCGCCGTCGTGATGCCGATGGCCCACCAGGCACAGCCGGCGGCGAAGACGACCAGCCCCAGCGTGACGACGGGCGCGGTGCCGAAGCGCTTGATCAACCGGCCGGCGAGGAGCAGCGCGGTGATCGGCACGAGGAACGGTCCCGGCGCGATCGCGAGGCCCGCCTGGAGAGGCGACCAGTTCCAGGCGCCTTCCTCCCACAGCACCAGCGCCAGCAGCATCGCGCCGAAAGCGGTCGAGAACGGCACCATCGCGAGGGTGGCACCGGTGAACGCGCGCAGGCGGAACAGCGCGGGCTCGATCAGCGGATTGCCGGCGCGCAGGCAATGCGCCGTGAAGATCGCGAGCAGGACCACGGCGGCGGTGAGGCTCGCCACGACCCCGGTCGAGTTCCAGCCCCAGTCGTTGACCTTCACCAGGCCGAAGGTGAGGGCGGCGACGCCGGCCGTCACCAGGCTGGCGCCGAGCGCGTCGGGCCGGGGGATTTCATGGCCCGGCACCTGCGGTAGCCGGCGCCAGCCGATCGCGAGCGTGGCCAGCCCGATCGGCACGTTGACGATGAATATCCAGCGCCAGCTCAGCTCGAGCAGCAGGCCGCCCGCGACCGGGCCGAAAGCGGCCGCGAAGCCGCCGATCGCCGTCCAGGTGCGCACCGCCCCGGCCCGCCGCTCGGGCGGATAGGAGGCGAGCAGCAAGCCGAGCGAGGTCGGCGTCATCAGTGCCGCGCCTGCCGCCTGCAGCAGCCGGAAGGCGACGAGCGTCCACACGCCGGTGGCCGCCGCGCAGGCCGCGGATGCAGCCGTGAAGAGCGCGATGCCGACCAGGAAGCTGAGGTCGCGGCGATGGCGTTCGACCAGCCGGCCGAAGAACACGAGCAGGGCCGCGTAGACGATGGCGTAGCCGTTCAGGATCCACGACAGGTCGTCGAGCGCGGGGTTGCCGAAATCCTGGCGGATGCTCGGCAGCGCGACGTTGACGATGAACAGGTCGAGATTGGCCATGACGAGGCCGCCGCTGACGATGGCCAGCACCTGGGCCGGCGTCGTCGTCGCATTGCGGGTTCCGATCGGGACGGCGATCGCGGATGGGGCGCTCATGGGGGGAACTTTCGGGTCGGGCATTGCGGGGAGAAGGAGTGGGGAATAATTTAGGGGCATATGAGCCTATTGGCTGCGCGACGTTTGCTTGTGATCCGATTAGGGGCGCTCATGGATCCGATCTGCAATTGCCTTTCCCTGCGCCAGGCGACCCGCCGGGTGACGCAGCTCTACGACCAGGCGGTGGCGCCGCTCGGGCTACGGGCGACGCAGGTCTCGCTGCTGCGCGTGATCGACCGGCTCGGGACGACCACGCTCAATCCGCTGGCCGAGGCGATGGTGATGGACCGTGCCACGCTCGGCCACAACGTGCGCCCGCTGCAGGCGCGCGGCCTGGTGCGTCTGGCGGTCGGCAAGGACCGCCGCAGCCGCGAGGTCTCGCTCACCCGCAAGGGCCGCGCGACGCTGGCCGAAGGCTGGAAGCTCTGGCGCAAGGCGCAGAACGCGTTCGAGCGCGAGCTCGGGGCGGACACCGCCGCGGCCCTGCGCGGCCTGCTGCACCGCGTCTCCGCGACGGAGTTCGCGCTGCAGTGAAGAGCCGCGCTCCCAGCGATGAATGAAAGCGAGCCCGTCGCATGGTAGGAGGCGGTTCAGGAGTCGGGGGGAGAGACGTGATCGACATCGTCAACGCGGTTCTCTTGCGCGACCGGTGCGTGCTGCTGGCGCGGCGGAGCGCGGCGCGGAAGGCCTATCCCGGGCTGTGGAGCTTTCCGGGCGGTCACGTGGAAGAAGGGGAAGGACTGGAGCAGGCGCTGCATCGCGAGCTGCGCGAGGAAGTCGGGATCGCGCCGACGGCGTATCGCCCGCTCGCGCCGATCGTCGATCCGCAGGTCACGAGCACGATCTACCGCATGTACGCGGTATCGGCGTGGCGGGGCGAACCGGCGATCCGCGACGACGAGCACAGCGAGCTGCGGTGGTTCTCCCTGAGCGACGCGACAGCGCTGCCCGACCTCGCGCTCGATGCCTATCGGCCGCTGTTCGACGGGCTGAGGGCCGAGCCGTGAAGCTGCCGCGCCTTCCCGCCGCCGTCGTCTTCGACATGGACGGCGTGCTGTTCGACACCGAGAGGCTCTACGAGCAGGCCTCGCGCGGCGCCGCGCGCGAGCTGGGCTTCGACATGACGCAGGCCTTCTTCCTCAGCACGGTGGGCTCGCCCTGGCCGGTGGTCCGCGCCCGGCTGATCGAGCATTTCGGGCCCGGTCTCGCGATCGACGAGATGCAGGCAATCTCGCGGCGCCTCTTCCACGCGCTGACCGCGAGCCGGTCGCTGCTCAAGCCCGGCGTGCTCGAGCTGCTCGATCTCCTCGATGCGCTGGGCATGCCGCGCGCGATCGCGACCAGCTCCTCGCGCGCCACCGTCGAGCGCCATCTGGAAAGCCACGGCCTGGTCGGCCGCTTCCACCACATCGTGGCGCATGGCGACTACGTGCGCCACAAGCCCGACCCCGAGCCGTACCTGAAGGCCGCCGAGGGGCTGGGCGTGACGCCGTCCCTGTGCCTTGCGCTGGAGGATTCCCATCACGGCGTCCGCTCCGCTGCGTCGGCCGGCATGATGACGATCATGGTGCCGGACCTGCTGCCCGCGACGGAGGAGTTGCGCGCCCTCTGCCTGCATGTCGCGACGGACCTGCACGACGTCCATCGGACGGTCGATCGATCGCGCTGACGGTTGGGAAGCGCGGTCCAATGAGCATGAACTCGCCGGCGATCGAAGACTATCGATCCTCCACGACGATCACGCCA
>CAMFJT010000319.1 GCA_945957125.1 uncultured Rhodospirillales bacterium
CATGGGATGTGGCAAGCCGGAGGAAGAGCGGCTCTGGAGAGCCGCACTCCCAGCGCTCAGGACGACAGGATTGCATCGGCAACCTTCTCCGCCGTCATCAGCGTCGGGAAGTTGGTGTTGGCGCAGGGCACGATGGGGAAGATCGAGGCGTCGACCACGCGCAGGCCCTGCACGCCCTTGACCCGGCCCTGCGTGTCGACGACCGACATCGGATCGTCGGCGCGGCCCATGCGGCAGGTGCAGGAGGCATGCCACACGCCGATCGCCGCCTTCTTGACGAATGCCTCGAGCGCATCGTCGTCGGTCATCACCTGATCGAAGGTGAAGCCCTCGATCACGAAGTTGTCGATCATATAGCGGCGCAGCGCCGCCGGCCCGTCGAGGAACTTCGATACGACCGCCGTCAGGAACCTGTTCTTCGAATTGACCACGCCGATCTTGCGCACCCGGTCGGAATAGGAGGCGGGGAAGGGATTGTCCGTCACCGCCTTCAGCGGCGGGCTCATCTGCAGCCCGGCCATCTTGCGGAAGCCGGTCATCAGCCGGTCGAGGTCCCGCTTGTCGGACAAGAGGTTGAACTCGACGATCGGCTCGCTGCGCCAATCGGTGCTGGCGAGCTTGACCTGGCCGGTCTCCGAATAGGTGCGGTTGATGAAGGTCAGCAGCGAGGCGATTTGCTCGCCGACCGCATGCCACGCCGATCTGCTGATCACCGCGACGAACATGTCGCCTTTCGGGATGCCCGGCATGTTCGAGGAGTAGCGGATGCCCATCTGGATGTGCCGCCGCGTATGCTCGTTCATGCGCGCGCCACGGCGGATGAACGACGACAGCGAGATCGACGGATGGTCCATCAATCGCTGGCCGACGCCGGGCAGGGCGGACACCACCGGAATGCCCATGTCCCGCAGGTGTCCGACCGGCCCGATGCCGGCGCGCATCAGGTGCGCCGGCGAATGGATCGCGCCGGACGACAGGATCACCTCGCGGGCGCGGAAATCGGTTTCCTTGCCGTCGACCAGGGCGGTGACGCCGACGCATTGCGTGCCGTCGAACAGCAGCGACTTGACCTGGGTGCTCGTCGAGATCGTGAGGTTGGGCCGCTTGCGGGTCTCCGCGTCGAGATAGCCCATCGCGGCGGAGACGCGCTGCTCGGAGGCGTTGGAATGCGTGACCGGGAAGTAGCCGTCGACGAACTCGCCGTTCTGGTCGGGCAGGAACTTCATGCCGGCGAGCTCGCAGGCCTCGCCGACCGCCCTGGCATGCTTCGTCCAGTGCTCGACCGGGATGCGGCGCACGGGGATGCGGCCGTCCTTGCCATGCCATTCGTTGCTGAAGTCGAGATCGCGTTCGACCTTCTTGAAGAACGGCAGGACCTTGTCCCATTCCCACCCGTCGGCGCCGCGCTTGGCCCATTCGGCGTAGTCGGTCGGCGCGCCGCGATTGGCCATCTGGCCGTTGATCGACGAGCCGCCGCCCAGAACGCGTGCCTGCTCGTACTTGCGCAGGGGAGGGCGGTTCTCGTGCGGATTGTTGTGGCTGACGACCTGGGTGTGGACCTTCAGCTCGGTCCAGTGGAAGCGCGGATCGAAATAGGCCGTGCCGGAATAGGAATCGCGGATTTCCGGCGGTTCGGCGCCCGGGGGCGTATCCGGGCCGGCCTCGCAGAGCAGCACCTTGTTGGCGCTTCTCGCCGACAGGCGATTGGCCATGACCGAGCCGGCCGAGCCTCCGCCGACGATGATGTAGTCGTACGCCACGTGCGTTTCCCCTGTCTTGTCCGGGCACGCTACCCCTGCGGCGAAAGAGGGGCAAAGCAAGAATCGGCGGACGCAACGCCCGTTCCGCGCCGCGCGTTTTCCGGGCAAGCATATCGAGGAGACAGCCGATGAAACCTGTATTGCTGGTCTTCGCTCTTGCCGTCGCCGCCGGCACGGCTGCGGCCCAGCCGATGCTTGCGCCTGCCGGCTCTGCGTCCGAGGCGGCGAAGGCGCCTCTTCCGACGAGCGCGGCTGTGGAGACGGCGAAGCGGCGGATCGAGCGCGACGGCTACACCGACGTTCGCGGCCTGACCAAGGGACCGGATGGCTTGTGGCAGGGAACGGCGATGCGGGGAAACACGGCGGTTCAGGTGACGGTCGACCGCGCGGGCAACGTTGCCGCCAAATAGAGGCTTTGCCGTTGCCCCTTGCTGTCAAGCCTGCAATCGTCCTCAGAAGCCAGAGGAGAAACAGGCCATGCCGGATGCTTCGACCAACTCGAGCGACACCGCCACACCGGAGCTGATGAAGGCGATTTCCGCCGCCTTCAACAGCCGCGACGTGGACCGCATCGTTTCCTTCTTCACCGACGACGCGACCTTCTGGCTGGCGCGGGGCCCTGAGCCCGTGGGCCGCACGCTCGCGGGCAAGGAGGCCATCCGGGAAACGCTGGCTGCGCGCTTCAAGGTGATCCCCGACATGCGCTGGGACCACAAGGAGTACATCTATGCCGGCAACCGCGCGATCTCGGTCTGGACCGTGAAGGGCAAGGGAGCGGACGGGGAAGACCTCAACTACCAGGGTTGCGACATCTACACCTTCCGCGGCGGAAAGATCTGCGCGAAGGACACCTACTGGAAGATGGTCGAGCAAAAGGATCGGATTTGAGGCCGATGCGCCGTGGCGCTCTCGCCCTGTGCGGCGTCCTCGCCTTTGCCGCGCCCGTGGCCGCGGGCGAGGTGACTTCGGTCGAAATCGTCGAATATGGGCTGTATACGGCGGACGTGACCGGCCAGTTGCGTGATGCGAACGGCGTCATCTCGAACACCGTCGAGAATCTTTGCCACATCGCCACGACGACCACCGTGCCGATGCGGGCGGGGCTTCATTTCGGCTTCCGCTATCGAGTCGATGGACCTGTGCCCGGCGATACGGCCCAGGTGACGCTGGCCATCCGCTTCCCGTCCACCGTTCGCCCGAACCCCTCGGTCGCGCCGCTGACGGAGCATGAGCGCAGCACGATCCTGGCGGTGGGGGCGGTGTCGTATACCGGCTACAGCTTCGACCAGGCGTGGGAGTTCGTTCCGGGGACGTGGACGCTGGAGGTCCGCCAGGGGGGCCGCACGCTGGCAGCGAAGAGCTTCACCGTGATCGATAGCGACGAGCCGCCGGCGTCCTCTGGCGCGGCGAGCTGCTTCAAGGTTTCGTGAGCGAGCCGGAAGCTCGCGGTCCGGAAGAAGAAGATATCTGAGCGGAGGATGCCATGGCTCTGGATACGGTCATTCGCGGCGGCAGCGTCGTCGACGGATCGGGCAGGCCGCGCTTCACGGCGGACATCGGCGTCAAGGACGGGCGAATCGTCGAGATCGGCAGGGTCACCACGCCTGCCGGGCGCACGCTCGATGCCGACGGGCTGATCGTCTCGCCCGGCTTCATCGACGGCCACACGCACATGGATGCGCAGGTCGCCTGGGATCCGCTCGGTAGCTGCTCGTGCTGGCACGGCGTGACATCGGTCGTGATGAGCAATTGCGGTTTCGCCCTCGCACCCTGCAAGCCCGAGGACCGCCAGTGGTTCGCGCGCTGCCTTTCGGCGGTCGAGGACATCTCGACCGAGGCGATGGCGGCCGGCATCGACTGGACCTGGGAGACCTTCCCGGAATACCTCGCGACCGTCGAGCGGCTTCCCAAGGCGATCAACTACGGCATGTATATCGGCCATTCGGCGCTGCGCATGTACATCATGGGACGGCGCGCGCTCTCGGAGAAGGCGACCGAGGACGAGATGACGGCCATGGCGTCGGCCGTGCAGGAGGCGCTGAAAGCCGGCGCGCTGGGCTTCTCGAGCTCGCGTGCCTCGACCCATGTGACGCCGGACGACACGCCGGTCGCCAGCCGCATTGCCGATTGGGAGGAGATCGACCGTATCCTGGCGGCGATGGCCGCGCTCGACGCCGGCATCTTCCAGGTCGGCCCCGATATCGGCAGCGGCCCGCGCCATCGCGCTTTCCTCGATCGGCTGCGGCAGGCGGCGCTGGCGTATCGCCGGCCGATCATGTTCGGCGTGCTGGCCACCCGGCAGGGCGAGGACCCGACGCCGTGGCACTACCAGACGCAGTATATCGACGACACCGTCGCCGCCGGCGGTCGCATGTACGGGCAGGGCACGACCCGCTCGATCAACGCGATCTTCTCGCTGAAATCTTACCTGCCGTTCGACGTGCTGCCGGCCTGGCGGCCGATCCGCGCTCTGCCGATGGACGAGCAGAAGCGGCGCCTGCGCGACCCCGAGGTGCGGCGGGCGCTGGTCGCGGCCGAGGCGGCGATGAAGCCGCGCGACATGACCTTCCAGGGCGGCGGTGCGGCGACCACCGACCCGCGCAAGCCCGACTACGCCAACCTGTTCGCGATGAAGGGCGTCGACTGGGACGATCCGACGGTCGAGCAGCTCGCGCAGCGGCGCGGCCAGCATCCGGTCGAGGTGATGATCGACCTCTCGCTGGCCGACGACAACCAGGTCTATGTCCAGCCTCTGGTCAACGAATCGCCGGAGGACGTGCTCGGCATCCTGCGCCACAAGGGCACGCTCGCGACCTTCTCGGACTCCGGCGCGCATGTCTGCCAGGAGATGGGCTCCTCGCTGCAGACGCACTTCCTGAGCTACTGGGTGCGCAAGCGCGGTGCCTTCACGCTGGAGGAGGCGATCCGCAAGCTGACGCACGACAACGCCGCCGCGTGGGAGATGAGGGGGCGGGGCCTGCTCACCGAGGGGTACCAGGCCGATATCCTGCTGTTCGAGGAGGATCGAATCCGTCCGCTGCTGCCCACGGTCGAGAAGGACCTCCCCGGAGGCGCGCGGCGGCTGGTGCAGAAGGCGGAGGGCATCAGGGCCACCATGGTCAACGGTGCTGTCGCCTTCGAGAATGGCGAGGCGACCGGTGCGTCGGCGGGAAACGTCCTGAAGGGAAGGCTCGCCCCATGAGCCGCTGGCTGCTTGCATCGATGGCGGGGCTCGTCTCCGGGGCGGTGTGCGCCCAGACTCCTGGCCAGCCGGCGGGCCAGGTCGGCAGCGCCGGTTCGGCGGCCATCGCATCCCGCCTTCAGGCGCAAGGTTACAGAGACGTCCATGGGCTCCGTCCGGCGAGCGACGGAAGGTGGGTCGGCCATGCCGTGCGCAATGGTGTGCCGGTCACCGTCACCTCCGACCGGGCCGGCGTCACGATCGCACGATAGCTGCGACCGTGGCGGCCCGCGACCCGCCTGCCCATGCTGTCGCGTGCGGCAGGCAGCGTTCGCGTCGGGTCGAGTTCTGGTGCGCGGCACGGATGACGCCGGCCGCGGCCTTGTTCAGAAGACGAAGTCGCTCTGATCGAGTTGAGCGACCAGTGTGTTCTTGAGCGTGATCGAGCTGCCCGCGATGCCGGTGACGGTGATCGTCACATCGGCGGCCGTTTGTGTAAGCACCAGCTGATCGAACCCATGCGGTGCCGACAGATCGTGCAGGCCGATGAGGTCGAGGCCGTTCTGGAAGTCGGCAACGGTATCGTTGCCCCAGCCGTTGGCGAAGGCGAACTTGTCGCCCTGGAGGCCGCCGACCAGTAGATCGTCGCCCAAGCCGCCATTGAGGATATCGGCACCGGCTCCGCCGACCAGCGTATTGGCGAACTCGTTGCCGGTGAGGGC
This sequence comes from uncultured Rhodospirillales bacterium, assembly GCA_945957125.1. GTDB lineage: Bacteria > Pseudomonadota > Alphaproteobacteria > Reyranellales > Reyranellaceae > Reyranella. The sequence goes on from CAMFJT010000319.1 coordinate 5,664, forward strand.
GAGCCCGCTTGCGACGCCGTAGACGCGCAGCGATTCGATCTCCTGGCCGGAGGCGAGGGTGTAGTCGACCGTGGTGTAGACATGGTCGGTGCCCTGGCCGACGGCCTCGCTCACCT
>CAMFJT010000320.1 GCA_945957125.1 uncultured Rhodospirillales bacterium
GCGCTCATCTCATGATCATGAGCGCCACGGAGTGGCGCGGTCCCAGCGTCAGATCTTGTCGAGCACTGACACCCTAAACCGCTTCATTTCCGCCAGCACGGCATCGACTGTCGGCCGGCCGAAGTCGATGTCGATGGCGCCGACGCCGAGCTTCTTCAGCGCGCGAAAATCCTCGATCAGGTCGGCCTCGCTGCCGGAAAACAGGCGACGCTCGCCGTCCGAGGCCTTGGCCGGCACGGCGGCGCCGTAGCGCTTCACGCGGAAGCTGACGCCCATCGACGTGGGGTCGCGGCCGGCCTCGGCGGTGGCGCGGCGTAGCCGGGCGATGCCGGCTTCCAGGCGCGGCAGCGTGTCGAGCAGGTGCTGGTTGTTGCTGCCGATCGGATACCAGGCATCGCCGATCCGTGCCGCGCGCCGGATCGCCAGCAGGCCTTCGCCACCGACCCAGATCGGCAGGGGCCGCTGGATCGGCTTCGGCTCGAGCACGATGCCGTCGAACTTCACGTATCTGCCGGCGAAACGCGGGCTCGGCTCGGTCCACAGCACGCGGAAGGCATCAATATACTCATCGGTCACCTTGCCGCGCTCGGCGAACGGCGTGGTGACAACCGCATCGAACTCGGTCCTGAGCCAGCCCGCGCCGATGCCGACCACCAACCGCCCGCCGCTCAGCACGTCGAGCGTGGCCAGCATCTTGGCCGCCAGCACCGCCGGGCGGTGCGGCACGACCAGCACCGCGGCGACCATCCGGATGCGCGAGGTCTTGGCGGCGATGTAGGCCATGCCGACGAGCTGCTCGTGGCGTTCCAGCGGTGCTTCCTCGTAGAACGCGCCGTCCTCGGAGTAGGGGTAGCCCGGCACGCGCGTGTCGGGCAGAACGACGTGGTCGGTCACCGTCAGATAGTCGAAGCCCATCGCCTCGCCCTCGACGGCCAGCCGCGTCATGTCGGCGACCTTCGAGAGCGGGCCGGAGTTGGGCAGGTTGAAGCCGATCTGCACGGGCGTCAGGCCGCGATCTGCAGGGCGGTCGGCCCGTCGCCGGCCAGCGTCGTGCGCCGCATGTCGCGCGGCTCGTGGGCCGGGAAGGGCCGCGCGCGATGCATCGTCTGGCGGTTGTCCCACATCACGAGATCGCCCAGCCGCCACTTGTGCGTGTAGACGAACTCGCGCTGCGTGGCGTGCTCGATCAGGTCGCGCAGGTAGCCACGCGCCTCGGGCATCGGCCAGCCGACGATGCTGCCGGCATGGCTCGAAAGATAGAGCGACTTGCGGCCGGTCACCGGATGGGTGCGCACCATGCATTGCCGCACCGGCTTGAAGCGCTCGCGCTCCTCGTCGGTGAAATCGTAGAAGCCGATGACCTGGCGCGAGTACATCTGGCTGTGCTCGCACACCATGTCCTGGACTTCCGCCCTGGTCTCCTCGTCGAGCGCGTCGTAGGCGGCGCGCATGTCGGCGAACTGCGTGTCGCCGCCCTTCGACGGCAGGCTGACGGCGTGCAGCAGCGAGTACTTTGCCGGCGTGGCCTTGAACGAGCTGTCCGAATGCCACAGCCGGTTGCCGATCGCGAACAGGCGCCGCCGGTCGTCGCGCGCGTAGGGCTTGTCGTTCTTGTCGAGGTTGGAGACGTCGGCGAACGTCGTCGGCAGGCGCGCCTCGCTTGAGGCGCGCAAGCTGGTTCCGATCGCATGCTCGATGTCGCCCAGGCTCTGCGTGAAGGCGAGCTGCTGGGCGTCGTCGATCTGCTGGTCGCGGAAGACCAGCACGGCGTACTTGTCCATGCCGGCATGGATGGCGGCCACCTCGTCGGCCGTCATCGGCTTGCGCATGTCGATGCCTTCGACCTCGCCCGCGAGGCAGGGCCCGACCTGACGAATGGTGACCGCCATCGTTTCCTCCTTTGGTTGCTTCTCCTACTTGAGCGGCGAGAACGCCGCCGGCACCGCGAAGGTGTTGACCATGCGATGCATCACGACTCCCTCGGGCCGCGGCGGCGGCCAGCTTCCGGGCTTCATGGCCAGCCCGCGCAGCCGCTCGCGCTCGCCCATGTTCTTGTAGGCCCAGACATGGATCCACTGGTTGAGCGGGCCGATCTCGGTGTAGCCGGCGAAGATCAGCGGCGAGACCTTGGTGCGCTCGCCGATATGCTTGCTCCAGCTCTCGATGGTCTTGGGAATCGCGCCCGCGCCGTAGGTGTAGGTGCGGAACTCGTAGCAGGTGCCGTGCTCGCCCGGCTGGAAGTTGGGCGAGAAGGGTGCCGGATAGACGATCTTGCTTTCCATGTCGGTGACGAAATCGGAGATTGCCGGCGGCCAGACCTTGGCCTCGACCGCCTTGGCGCGGATCTCGTTGCGCTCGTTGATGTCCTTGTACGGCCAGATGTGGATGATCTTGTTCAGCTCTCCGACCTCGGTGTGCCAGAAGCCCGCCAGCGGCGAGAGCTTCACCCGGTTCTCGATCTTGTCGGCGAAGGCCTGCACGGCGTTGGGCACCGTGCCGGGCTTGAGCTGGTAGGTTCGGAATTCGAAGATCATGTCTGTTCTCTCTCCCCTGGTGTCTCGATGTCCGTGCCGACAGGCGAACGGTGCTGGATCGTGGTTGCGATCCCGTCGACCTTGGCGGCCGAAAACGCGCTAGAATGTCCGCCTGACCGAACGGAGGCAAGCGATGGCCAAGCAATTCGACCGCAGTGCGGAGGACCTCGGCAACATCGTCGGGCTCGAGCACGTCAACGTGCTGGTCCCCGACCAGAGCCTGGCGACGCTGTTCTATGTCAGCGGCCTCGGCCTGACGCGCGACCCCTACCTGATGACCAGCGTCGACAACATGTGGATCAATGTCGGCCGCAGCCAGTTCCACCTGCCGACCGGCAAGGCACAAGTGCTGCGCGGGCGCACCGCGCTGGTGATTCCCGATCGCGAGCTACTGGTGAAGCGGCTGCAGAACGTGACCAAGGCGCTGGGCGGCACGAAGTTCGCCTTCGCCGAGCACGACGGCCATGTCGCAGCGACCTGCCCCTGGGGCAATCAGTATGTCGTCTACGAACCATCCGAGCGCTTCGCCGGCATGAAGCTCGGCATGCCCTACGTCGAGTTCGACGTGCCGGCCGGCACGGCCAAGGGCATCGCCGACTTCTACACCGAGGTGCTGGGCACCATGGCCTGCGTGAAGGACGGCGCCGCGCACGCGATGGTCGGGCAGGGCCAGGAGCTGGTATTCCGCGAGACCGACGCGCCGCAGCCCGCTTATGACGGCCATCACATCCAGGTCTATGTCGCGAACTTCTCCAAGCCGCACCGCAAGCTCGTCGATCGCAAGATCCTCACCGAGGAGAGCAACCAGTACCAGTATCGCTTCAACGACATCGTCGATCCGGCCACGGGCGCCAAGCTGTTCGAGATCGAGCACGAGATCCGCAGCATCACCCATCCGCTTTATGCGCGCCCGCTGGTGAACCGCAATCCGCGCCAGTCCAACCGCAACTACGTGCAGGGCCGCGATGGCTGGGTGCCCGAGCTCGAGGACGCCGACCTCGGCGACATCCGCCGCGAGATCCGTCAGCGCCGCTACGAGGAAGCCACCGGCCGCCCGCTGGCGGCGGATTGACCTCGTGCGCCGGGACCGCGCCACTCCATGGCGCTCATGAGCGCCACGGAGTGGCGCGGTCCCAGCGTATGACTCTTAGCCGACCTGGTCCGTCCACACCTTGAAGCTGACCAGGGTGTTGGGGCCGAAGGTGTAGGTGATCGGCACGTCGGCGGCATCGCGGCCGCGGGCGATCAGGATGTGGCCGATGCGCGGGGTATTGTTGCGCGGGTCGAACGTGTACCACTGCCCGCCCAGATAGGCCTCGAACCAGCCGGCGAAGTCCATCGGGTCGGGGTTCGGCGGGACGCCGATGTCGCCGAGATAGCCGGTGCAATAGCGCGCCGGGATGTTCATTGCCCGGCAGAAGGCGATGGCGAGATGGGCGTAGTCGCGGCACACGCCGGTTCGCTCGTTGAACGCCTCCCAGGCCGTCTTGGTCGGCCGGGCGTGCTGGTAGCCGAAGGCGATGTGATTGTGCACGAAATCGCAGATTGCCTGGACCCGCGCCCAGCCCGGCGGCGTGTTGCCGAATAGTTGCCACGCCTGCTCAGACAGACGGTCGGTCTCGCAATAGCGACTGCCGAGCAGGAAGCCGAGCGTCTCGGCCGGCAGGTTCTCGACGGCAGTCTGCGGCGCATTCCAGTCGACGACGTCCGGCAATCCTGAGTCGAGGACAGTGCCGTCGCCGGTCAGCACCAGCCGGCCCGCCGGCGCGAGAATTCGGCTGCACCAGTTGCCGAACAGGTCGCGATAGCCCTCGATCGGCAGGAAGGGCGTCGTGGTGAGCCGGTCGGGAACCACGACATCGGAGGCGCGCGAATAGTGGATGCCGAGGACCATGATCATCGGCGTCGGCTGCGGCAGGTCGTAGGTAAGCTCATAGCCGACGCGGATCGTGATCAAGCCGTTCCTCGATTCATGATCGATCTAACGCTTCATGCCGATGATTGGATGCCGAAGCACAATTCGCGCCATCCGAGCGGGGGCCATGATGTATAGTCGGTGACGGCCGGATTGCGGCCGGCAGGAGGACAGCATGTCCGTACGCGTGATCGGCATGATCGGCGTGGCCCCGCCCAGCGGCGAGGCCACGGTCCATATCATCAAGGGTGGAATTTCGCCGCCGTACCTCCGGGCCTACGCGCAGGCGCACGAAAAGGCAGGCTTCGATCTGGCGCTGGTCGGCTACACGGCGTCGTCGGCCGAGGGCTTCCTCGTCGCACAACATGCCGCGCACCACACCGAGCGTCTGGGCTTCCTGATCGCCCACCGGCCGGGCTTCGTCGCACCGACCCTTGCTGCACGCAAGATCGCGACCTTCGACCATCTCACCGAAGGCCGCATCGCACTGCACGTCATCGCCGGCGCCAGCGATGCAGAGCAGCACGGCGACGGCGACTTCGCGCCCAAGGAAGAACGCTATCGCCGCGCCGCCGAATATCTTGAGGTGATGAAGCTCGCCTGGTCGAGCGAGCGGCGCTTCGACTTCGCGGGCGAATTCTACACGGTGCGCGGCGCCAGATCGGACGTGCAGCCGTTCCAGAAGCCGCACCCGCCGCTGTTCTTTGGCGGCTCCTCGGAGGGTGCGCTGGCGATGGGCGCCAAGCATTGCGACGTATTCGCGATGTTCGGCGAGCCGCTCGCCGCGACGGTGCGACGGGTGGCGGAGTTCAGGACGCGCGCCGCTGCCTACGGCCGCACCCCGACCTTCAACATGTCGTTCCGGCCGATCCTGGCCGATACCGAGGGCGCGGCGTGGGATCGCGCGCGCCGGATCCTCGCCTCGGTGCAGCAGCCTGGCGATCCGGCCGGGTTCGGCACGGCCCGCAAGCCACTCGATCAGTCCGGCCGTCGGCTCATGGAGTTCGCCGCGCAGGGCGAGACGCACGACGAGCGGCTGTGGATGCCGATCGCCGAGGCGACCGGTGCAGTGGGCAACACCTCGTGCCTGGTCGGCACGCCCGAACAGGTCGCCCGTGCGCTGCTCGAATATTACAAGATCGGCGTGCACTCCTTCCTGATTCGCGGCTTCGATCCGTTCGAGGACACGATCGATTTCGGCCGCGAGCTGATCCCCCGGCTGCGGGCGGGCGCGGAAGAGCTCGATCGCGCGAAGGCCGCCTAGAGCATCGAGCGATTAATCTGACGCATATCCCGAGTGCATGAAGAAGTTC
>CAMFJT010000321.1 GCA_945957125.1 uncultured Rhodospirillales bacterium
CTGTGCGCGATCGAGCCGCCGCCGGCGCCGATCTCGATCAGCTCGACGGTGGCGATCTGCATCGGCAGGCCCGAGCCGCGCAGGAAGCGCTTCTCGCGCGCCGCCTCGAAACCGTAGGCGACCAGCGGCTCGCCGTCGTCGACCAGCGCGAGCTTGGCGGTGGTGCCGCCCATGTCGAACGCCAGCACCCGCTCCAGCCCGGCATTGCGGCCGAACCACGCGCCGGCCAGCGCACCGGCGGCGGGACCGCTCTCCAGCAACTGCACCGGCGCCCGCTTGGCCTCGCTCACATGGGTGAGCCCGCCGTTCGACAGCATCAGGAACAGCCCGCCGGGAATGCCCTCGGCACGCAGCGCCTGCTCCAGCCGTTCAAGGTAGACCTCGGCCAGCGGGCGGATATAGGCGTTCGCCACCGTCGTCGACGCGCGCAGATACTCGCGGATCTCCGGCGCCACGTCCGACGACAGCGAGATCGACAGGTTCTGGTAGCGCTCGGCGATGGCCGCGCCGATGGCCCGCTCGTGCGCGGCGTGGGCGTAGGAATGCAGGAAGCAGATGGCGAGGCTCTCGACGCCCTGCTCGACCAGCCCGGCGACCTCGGCCAGCGCGGCGTCGATATCGAGCGGCTTCTCGACCGAGCCATCGGGCGCCAGCCGCTCGATTGCCTCGCGCCGCCATGGCCGCGGCACCAGCGGCTTCGGCATCTCGATGAACAGGTCGTACAGCTCGTACTTGCGCTCGCGGCCGATCTCCAGCACGTCGCGGAAGCCCGCCGTGGTAAGCAGCCCGGTCTTCGCGCCCTTGCGCTCGATCAGCGCGTTGGTGAACAGCGTCGTGGCATGCACCACGCGCCCGACCTGCCCGGGCCGGGCGCCCGCCTTCTCCAGCACCTTGCGCGTGCCGTCGAGCGCGCCGCGCGCGGGATCGTCGGGCGTCGTGCTCTCCTTCCAGATGACGGCCCTGCCGTCGCGCGGATCGTGGATGACGAGATCGGTGAAGGTGCCCCCGATATCGATGCCGAGGGAAAGAGGCGCTGCTGCGGTGTTCATTCCGCTTTGATATTGCCCGCTTTCACCACCTTCGCCCAGCGCTCGCGGTCCTTCAGGATGTACGATGCGAAAGCGTCCGGCCCCTGCGCCATCGGCTCGAGCCCTTGGCGGGCCAGCGTCTCCTTGTTGGATGGATCGGCGATGGCCTCGAGGAACAGCTTCGCAAGTGCGGCCTTGATATCGGCCGGCAGCGCCGCCGGGCCGACCAGGCCGAACCAGTTGCTGACATCGAGCGCGGGAATGTCCTTCGTGAGCAGCGGCAGCTCCGGCGCGATCGGCGAAGGCCGGGTCGCGGCGAGCGCCAGGGCGCGGACCTTGCCGCCGTGCACCATGCTCATGATCTCCGAGACGTTGGCGAAGAAGAGATCGACATTGCCGGCCACCACGTCGGCAATCGCCGGCGCGCCGCCGCGATACGGCACATGGATCAGCTTGAGGCCGCCCGATTCCGCGGCGAAGAACTCCGCCGCGAGCTGGTTGGTCGAGCCCAGCCCGGTCGAGGCGTAGGACACCTTGCCGGGATTGGCCTTGGCATAGGCGACCAGCTCCGGGATGGTCCGGAACGGCGCCTCCATGCGCACGATCAGCGCCATCGGCACGCCGACCAGGTTGGCGACGGGCACCAGCTCCCGGTCGAGATCGAGCGGGATGTTCGAGCCGGGCACGACCGGCCCGACCGCGAGCTGGCCCATGATGCCGATGCCCAGCGTGTAGCCGTCCGGCGGCGACTGGGCCACGGCCTTGAGCGCGATGAAGCCGCCCGCGCCGGTCTTGTTCTCGACCACGACCGACAGGCCGTTCTTGCGCTGCAGCGTGTCGGCGGCGATGCGCGCGGCAATGTCGGCCGTGCCGCCCGGCGCGTAGCCGACCAGGATCTTGATCGGCTGCCTGGGAACCCAGTCCGCCGCGCGCGCCGACGCCGCGGCGAGATAGATCGGTGCAGCAAGCAGGCTTCGACGCAGCATGAGCCCTCCCAGTCGCTTTTCGGGCAGAACAATTGCGTATTCGTCTTCCCTCCCCCGTCTTCGGGGGAGGTGGCGCGGTAGTCCGCGACGGAGGGGGTCATGGGCCGCGGCGTTGCATGACCTTGACCCCCTCCGTCCGCGTAAGACGCGGCCACCTCCCCCGAAGACGGGGGAGGGAAACTTCATGCTATTGCTCTGTCTTTTCGAGGGTCGAGCAAGGGGTGTGCCGGGTCAACCGGCTTTGCGCTAGTCTCCGCGCGCCATGCCTCACTCGATGTCCGCACCCGATGTCTGGAGCCTCCTCGCCTTCTGGGCGGAGGAGACGCCGCAAGCGCCTGCGTTCCTGCACGGAGACAATGCGGTCTCCTTCGCGACGCTGCACGAGCAGGCCAAGCGCGCGGCGCAGGGACTGGCCGATCTCGGCGTCGGGCCGGGCGATCGCGTGGCGCTGTGGCTGCCCAACGTGCCGGCCTATCCGATCCTGTACTTCGCCTGCGCGCGGCTCGGCGCCATCGCCGTCGCGGTGAACACCCGCTATCGCGCGGTCGAGGTCGCCGACATCGTCGGCCGCTCGGGTGCCAAGGTGCTGGCCTGCGCCCCCGGCTTCCGGCGGATCGACTTCCTGTCGATCCTCGCCGACGTCGAGCCGGCCGCGCTCGACGGGCTGGCCGCGATCGTCGTGGTCGGCGAGGAACCCGCCACGGCGCCGCGGGCCATCGAGCGGTTGCGGCGGGTGCCGTTCGACCGCCTGCTGTCGCGCCCGCGGATCGGCGCCAACCACGCCGCCCCCAACGCGCCGTGCAACATCTTCACGACCTCGGGCACGACCAGCGCCCCCAAGTTCGTGCTCCATCGCCAGGGCGCGATCGCCGCGCACGCGCAACAGGTCGCGCGCGCCTTCGGCTTCGATGCCGCCGACACCCTCTCGCTCTCCATCCTGCCGCTGTGCGGCGTGTTCGGCTTCAACCAGACGCTCTCGACGCTGGCGGCCGGCAAGCCCTGCGTGCTGGTCGAATCCTACGAGGTCGAGGAGATCGCCCGCCTGATCGAGCGGCACCGGCCGACCACGCTGTTCATCAGCGACGACCTCGTCGCGCGCCTGCTCGACACCGTACCGGGCGACCCGCCGTTCCCATCGGTGAAATGGGTCGGCTATGCCGGGTTCAACGCCGCGCTCGAGAACATCGCCGAGATCGCCGAGGCGCGCGGGCTGATCCTGCGCGGGCCCTACGGCATGAGCGAGGTCCAGGCACTGTACTCGCTGCAGCCGCTCGACGCGCCCGTGGCGCAGCGCAAGAAGGGCGGCGGCATCCCGAGCTCGCCGCTCGCCCATGTCCGCGTGCGCGATCCCGAGACTGGCGAGTTGCTGGGCCCGGGCCGGCCCGGCGCGCTGGAATGCGCCGGCCCGTCGCTGATGGTCGGCTACTACGGCAACGAGAAGGCGACGGCCGAGACGATCACCGCCGACGGCTATGTCCGCACCGGCGACCTTGCCCAGCTCGAAGCCGACGGCAGCTTCACCTTCCTCAGCCGCATGGGCGACGTGCTGCGGCTCTCGGGCTTCCTGGTCAATCCGCTCGAGATCGAGGCGCACATCCAGAACCTGCCGGCGATCGAGGGCTGCCAGACCATCGCCGTTGCGCGGCCCGACGGCGTGCGCGCCGTCTCCTTCGTGATGCTGAAGCCCGGCGCCGCGCTCGACGAGACGGCCGTGATCGCCCACTGCCGCCGCGGGCTTGCCAACTACAAGGTGCCGCTGCGCGTCTTCGCGATCGAGGACTTCCCCAAGACCCCCTCGCCCAACGGCCTCAAGATCCAGCGCAACAAGCTGCGCGAGATGGCGGAGGGCTTGCTCGGCGCATAGAGCGTCAGAGCCGGCCCGAAAAGAGAAACGCCACGACGAGGCAGGCCACGACGAACACGAGCCCGACCCATCCATGGGCAACGCGGGTCTCCAGCGTGGCCTGGGACGGATTGGCAGGGTGGTAGTGGACGGTCACCGTCGCATCCTCGGGATAGCGTGCGACGGCCGCCTCGGCGAGCTCGCGCCCGGCGGACACGGTCGGTCCAAAGCCGATGCGCGTGCCATGATACTGGCGCCCATCGATGCGATAGACATATTCGACCAACGGCGACCAAACCACCATGGAGCGATCGCTGGCGCCGCCCTTCGACTCACGTCGCGATTCGATCCGGCTCGCGATCACGGTTCCGGGCGTCGTCGGCCAGCGCGCCGCCAGCTGCGCGGTGGCGACGTTGGCGATCGTCATCGCCCCGGCGAAGAGTGCGCAGGCCAGGAAGAACAGGAAGCCCGGAATGAAGGCGCCGGACGGGAAATACGGCTGCAGCCATCGGACGATCTCGCCAAGGCCGGAAAAGGCGGCCACCACGGCGAAGCCCACGAGCATGACCCCGGCGGCGATGGCGTACATCGTCCGCGGGCTGGCCGGCGGATCGCGCTCCAGCACCGCCTCGTTGGGATTGTCCGGATTGTAGTAGACCGGCCCGGTGCGGCCGACCCGGTAGAGATCGAGCGCGGCTTCCACGCCGGGGCTGTCCGCCGGAATCTCGCCGATGCCGATGCGCTTGCCGCGATACTCGACACCGCCGACCGAGAAGACGTACTGCACGTCCGGCACGTTGCCCCGGCTCCGCGCTCCGTCCGGCGTCCTGTTGTCGATCGCGCGCAATCGCGACCGGACGATACGCCCCTGCGCCGAGGGCCAGCTCGCCGCGCGGCGCACCTCGCCCATCTTGTGGACGATGACCGCGGCGATGCTCGTCGGCAGCATCATCGCGAACGCCGCCGCCAGCAGCCACCCCGGCAGCACGAACGACGCGACCGGCAGGAGCACGCCAGCCGCAACCGCGAAGCCGGCCCACGGCGGCAGGCTTCCATCACTGGCCGCGCGGATCTGGCTCCAGGCGCGGCGCGCGAAGAACGCGGCAAGCAGCCCGAGCGCGAGCGCCGTCGCCGTGAGCAGGGTCGCCACCGCATTGCTCGTCGGATCGGACGCCGCGAAGGCCCTCCGACCGACCTCGGTCTCAAGCTTTCCCCGGCCCGTGGCGTCGAACGCTGCCGCGAGGGCCTGCGCGAACGCCTGTCCCGCGTCGATGGCCTGCGCGGGCGTGGCAGCGCGGACCTCGGCGGCGTTGAAGTGGCTGTTCGTCGCCGCCTGCAACGTCGCGTCGACCGTTCGTTCCGCGCGGACGGTGGCAAAGGCGCGCTCGAGGCGGTCCTTGTCCTGCGGCGACGGCGTCACCACGCGAACCGGCACCGCATAGGAAGAGGTGAAGCGCAGCGCGATGTCGTCGCGGTTGACCCAGAGGATCAGGGCCACCACGCCGAACAGCACGGCGCACGCGCCGCCGCGGATTCCGGGAACGCCCCGACCATCATCCGTCGCCATGCCCGAAGGCTGACGCGGAATCGCAGGGCAGGCAACACCGGGCCCCGCTGTTTTTCAAAGCCTATATATTCGGCTCACCCGAAAAGCGTGTGAATTTTTCGATCAGATGAGTTCTGCTGGGAGCGCGGCTCTCCAGAGCCGCGCGGTGGTGGGGTTTTGGGCAGCCCCAGAGCGGCGCGGGGGAGCCGCGCGCCCCGCGACGTGGATAAGT
>CAMFJT010000322.1 GCA_945957125.1 uncultured Rhodospirillales bacterium
GGCCTGACGGGCGAGGCGTTGCGTGCTTATCGCGCCAAGGTCCAGGCGGTGTTCCAGGACCCGTGGTCGTCGCTCGACCCGCGCATGAAGGTCGGCCGCACCATCGCCGAATCCCTGATCGTCAATCGCTGGGGAACCAGGGTACAGATCGCCGAGCGGGTGCGCGAGCTGCTGCGGCAGGTCGGGCTGCGCGCCGAGCAGGCCGAGCAGTATCCGCACGAGTTCAGCGGCGGCCAGCGCCAACGCGTGGCGTTGGCGGCAGCGCTCGCGTCGCGACCGCGATTGATCGTGCTCGACGAACCGGTCTCGGCGCTCGACGTGTCGATCCGCGCGCAGATGATGAACCTCCTGAAGGACATCCAGGCGCAGGACGGCGTGGCCTACCTGCTGGTCGCGCACGACCTCGCCACGGTGCGCCACATGGCCGACCACACGGTGGTGATGTATCTCGGCAAGATCGTCGAGCAGGCGCCGACAGCCTCGCTGTTCGCGGAGGTCCGCCATCCCTATACCAAGGCGCTGTTCGCCGCGGTGCTGGAAGCCGCGCCAGGACGGATCGCCGGGGAGGTCGAGCTTACAGGCGAGGTGCCATCGCCCCTCGATCCGCCGTCGGGCTGCCGCTTCCATACGCGCTGCCCTTATGTCATGCCGCATTGTGCGCAGGTCGAGCCGGCGCTGCGCGAGGTCTCGCCCGGCCACGAAGTGGCCTGCCATCTGTTCGAATAGGAGAGCGCGTCGATGTCGAAGCCGCCGCATGGTCCCCTGCAGGGCGTGAAGGTCGTGTCCTGCTCCACCGCCCAGGCCGGCACGGTGCCCTACATGCTGATGGCCGATCTCGGCGCCGACGTGATCAAGATCGAGACGCCGGACGGCGGCGACGGATCGCGCCGCATGACCGTGCTGCCGGGCAAGGGCAGCACCTTCTTCGAGACCAACAATCGCGGCGTGAAGAGCGTCACGCTCAATCTCAAGACGCCCGAGGGCAAGGCGATCCTGCACAAGCTGGTCGCGAAGGCCGACATCTTCGGCCAGAACTTCCGGCCGGGCGCGGCCGAGAAGAACGGCTTCGGCTACGAGGAGCTGCGCAAGATCAACCCCAAGCTCGTCTACGTGTCGATCTCCGGCTACGGCACCCAGGGACCGAACGGCCACCTGCCCGGCACCGATTCGATGGCGCAGGCGCTGGGCGGCATCGCCGAGGCTTATTCGATGCCGGGCCAAAAGATGCGCACCGGCATCGCCTCGGTGGCCGACGAATCGACCGCCATGCTGGCGTTCGGCGGCGCGCTGGCGGCGCTCACCCATGCCCGCGCAACGGGTGTCGGCCAGAAGATCGAGCTGTCGCTGCTGGGCTCGCTGGTGCGGCTGCTGGGCTGGACCTTCACCACCACGATGTGGCGAGACAAGAACCCGGTCACCGGCCAGGCGCGAGTCACGGGCACGGCGGAGCGCCCGGGCATCAGCGCCTCGTTCAACGACCGGGACGGCAAGCCGCTGGTCTTCCAGCTCACCGGTCCGGAGGACTGGAAGGACGCGATGACCTCGCTCGGCTTCATCGAGCGGATCGAGGCCCGGGGCTTCGGCAATCTCGGCGTGATCATCGACAACGACGCCAAGCGCGAGGAGCTGCTGGCGCTGCTCGACGAGCTGTTCGCCACCGGCACGCGCGACGACTGGGTCGCCCGCCTGCGCGGCGCCGACATCGTCTCCGCGCCGATCAACACCATGCTCGAGGCGTCGAACGATCCCGACGTGATCGCCAACGGCCACGTCACCTTCGTGGATCACCCCAAGCACGGAAAGCTGAAGGTGCACGGCACCCCCTGGCGCTTCTCCGAAACCCCCGCCCAGCCCGGCATCGCCCCCGAGCTCGGCGAGCACAATGAGGCGGCGCTGACCGAGCTGGGCTACAGCGCTGCGGACATTGCAGATCTGAAAGCGAGGAAGATCATCTGAACGGCTGGGAGCGCGGCTCTCCAGAGCCGCTCATGGGAGGCGGCAACCTGAAGACAGAGCGGCTCTGGAGAGCCGCGCTCCCAGCGGGCGATGGCGCAGAAATTGCGGACCTGAGAGCATGGAAGATCATCGGAGCAGCGGAGGCGGCATGAAACTGAAGGGCAAGGTCGCGCTCGTGACGGGCGCGCAGCAGGGTATCGGTGCGGCCATCGCGCTCGCGCTGGCGAGCGAAGGCGCCGATGTCGCCGTCACCTGGCACGACGACGAGAAGGCGGCCGGGGCCGTCGCCCAGGGCGTCAAGGACAAGGGTGCAAAGGCGGCGCTGTTCCGCGCCGACGTCTCGAAGCTCTCCGACATCGAGACGATGGTCGCCGAAACGACACGCCAGCTCGGCACCCCCGACATCCTCGTCAACAACGCCGGCGTCTATCCGCGCGTGCCGCTGCTCGAGATGCGCGAAAGCGACTGGGACTTCGTGCTCGACATCAACCTCAAGGCCGGCTGCTTCGGCACCATCGCCGTGGCCAAGGCGCTGATCGCCGCGAAGAAGCCGGGCGCGGTGATCAATCTCGCCTCTTCGGCCGTGCGCGGCGCGGTGCGCGGCGTTCATTACAGCGCGAGCAAGGGCGGCGTGGTGTCGATGACGCGCGCGCTGGCGCTCGAGCTCGCGCCCCACGGCATCCGCGTCAACGCCATCGCCCCCGGCCTGACCGACACCGCCCAGCCGCGCTACGGCAACAGCGATCCCGAGCTGGTCGCAATGGCGCGCGAGACCATCCCGCTCGGCGGCAGGATGCTGACCCCCGATCAGATCGCGCAGACGGCGGTCTTCCTGGCTTCCGACGCTTCGAACGCCACGACGGGGCAGGTCCTCCACGTCAACGGCGGCGCCTACATGCCATAAGCGTTACCGGTGAGACGCCGGCTCAATCGTGATGCGCAGCCGGTGTCCCACGGCTTTCGCGTAGCGTTCGAGCGTGCGGGTCGAAGGCTTGGACCGCCCGCTTTCGAGGCGAGACACGGCGCTTTCCGTCGTCCCCATGCGTTTGGCCACTTCCGCCTGCGACAGCTCTGCGCGTGCACGCGCCTTGATCATCGAATTCACCAGGGAAAATTCTTCTTCCAGAGCCGCGTAAGCCGTGCGGTAGGCCGGGTCCCGGGCCAGCTCCTTTGCATGGATGTCCCGCGCATCGATCAGCTTGGTCTTCATTCGATCTCCTTTGCCCGCTGACGGGCCAATTCGAGTTCGCGCGACGGCGTCCTTTGCGTCTTCTTCACGAAGATCCGTACGATCACCACTCGCTGCTCGCGAGCCGTCACGTAGATCGCGCGGGCGATTCCATCTTTCCCTGTGATCCGCAGTTCCCAAAGCTTGTCGCCGAGTGGCTTCACCCAACCGCGCGGCAAATGCAGGAGGCCAGCGCTTTCAATCGCGTCTGTGATGCGAGCCAAGCGCGCCCGCATGTCCGCAGGGAGCACGGCTCGCTCCTCCACAGCAGCCGGCAAGTACTTAACTGACCACACGGAACAAGTTAGCAAAATTGCTAAGTCGAGTCACATCATTCCTCAATGATGAACCACGCGATGCAGCGCGAGCTACAGGAAGTCGTCATGGGTCCTTTGCGCATCGGCGGCGAACCGCGCCGATGCCGGAGAGGCGGCGAAAGCGACGGTGCATGCCATCGCCCGCCCAGCCCTCATCCCGCCGTCACTTCGGTGCCAGCACCATGACCATCTGCCGGCCTTCCATGCGCGGCATCGATTCGATCTTGGTCACCGGGTCCATCTCGCCGCGCACGCGGTTCAGCACTTCCATGCCGAGGTTGGCGTGAACCATCTCGCGGCCGCGGAAGCGCAGGGTGACCTTCACCTTGTCGCCTTCCTCGATGAACCGCTTCATGGCCTTCATCTTGACCTCGTAGTCGTGCTCATCGATGTTCGGGCGCATCTTGATCTCTTTGACCTCGATCACCTTCTGGTGCTTTCGGGCCTCGTGCGCCTTCTTCTGCGCCTCGTACTTGTACTTGCCGTAGTCGGAAATCTTGGCGACTGGCGGAACGGCATTGGGCGAGATCTCGATCAGGTCGAGGTTGGCCTCCTCGGCCATTTCAATCGCCTCGCGGGTGCTCAGCACACCGACCATGTCGCCGTTTTCATCGATCAGGCGAACTTGCGGCGCCTTGATCTCGTTGTTCACGCGCGGACCGTCACGGGTCGGCGCGCTTTGTTGTGCAGGTCGAGCTATGGCTTGCTTCTCCTTTGTCAAAGCCCCGGCGGGGGCGGATACGAAACCCGCGCCGCCCTAGAAGGGCGGCCGGGCCTCGGCTGAAAGTGTAGTGACGGCGGCCCCCAATTCAAGGACCTCCTGCTTTTCCGAGCCCAGGCGGCGCACCGCCACCGTCTGGTTTTCCATGTCGCGCCGGCCGACCGCGAGGATCAGCGGCACGTGGGCCAGCGAGTGCTCGCGGACCTTGTAGTTGATCTTCTCGTTGCGCAGGTCGGTCTCGACCCGCATGCCGGCGGCGCGCAGTTTCGCAGCCACCTCCTGGGCATAGCTGTCGGCGTCGTTCACGACCGTGACCACCACCGCTTGTGTCGGCGCCATCCAGAGCGGGAAGCGGCCGGCATAATGCTCGATCAGGATTCCGATCATGCGCTCGAAGCTGCCGAAGATGGCGCGGTGCAGCATGACCGGTCGCTTGCGCGTGTCGTCCTCTGCCACATATTCCGCGCCCAGCCGCTCGGGCAGCACGAAATCGACCTGCAACGTGCCGCACTGCCAGTCGCGGCCGATCGCGTCTCGCAGGACGAACTCGAGCTTGGGGCCGTAGAACGCACCCTCGCCGGGATTGAGGATCAGGTCGAGGCCGGCCGCCTTGGACGCCGACCTCAGCGCGCCCTCGGCCTGGTCCCACACCGAGTCCAGACCGGCACGCACGGGCGGGCGGTCGGAGAACTTCACGAAGTAGTCCGGGAAGCCCAGGTCGCGGTAGATCTCGCCGAGCAGCGTGCAGAAGCGGATCGTCTCGCTCTCGATGTCGTCTTCCGTGCAGAAGATATGGGCATCGTCCTGCGTGAAGTTGCGCACACGCAGGATGCCGTGCAGCGCGCCCGAGGGCTCGAAGCGATGGCACGATCCCATCTCGGCCATGCGCAGCGGCAGCTCGCGGTAGCTGCGCAGGCCCTGGTTGAAGATCTGCACGTGGCAGGGACAGTTCATCGGCTTCAGCGCGAAGACGCGGCTTTCGCCCTCCGTCGCGCCGTGGCCCATGAACTCCTTCAGGCCCTCCTCGTTCTCGGCGAGATACATGTTCTGCCGGAACTTCTCCCAGTGGCCCGACTCCTCCCACAGCTTGCGGTCGACGAGCTGCGGCGTCTTCACTTCGACATAGCCGCCCGCCTCGAGCTTGCGCCGCAGGTAGCCCTCGATCGTGCGCCACAGCGTCCAGCCCTTGGGATGCCAGAACACCATGCCGGCCGCCTCTTCCTGCTGATGGAAGAGATGCATCTCCTTGCCGATGCGGCGATGGTCGCGCTTCTCCGCCTCCTCGATGCGCAGGAGGTAGGCCTTGAGGTCCTTGTCGGAGAAGAACACCGTGCCGTAGACGCGCTGGAGCTGGGCGTTGTTCTTGTCGCCGCGCCAGTAGGCGCCCGACACCTTCGTGAGCTTGAACGCCT
>CAMFJT010000323.1 GCA_945957125.1 uncultured Rhodospirillales bacterium
CCCCACCACCAACTTGGTTACTACGAGTATCTGATGGGCGGGCCGTCCTGTGTTCTTGCTGTCGCGGGGCGTCCCCGCCCGCTCATGAACTCGAGCGGGCGGGACGCCCGCGCTTCGGCAAGACGGTTTCCGGCGCCACGCTCATTCGGCGACGCCGCCGGCACGCATGTTGAGATCCTCGAGCGGCAGGCCGAACAGGGCCTGCAGGAAGCGGGCGGCGAACTGGATCGTCAGGAGCAGGATGCCGAAGGTGATGAAGGCCTGCGGAATCCAGACGAGCGTGCCGGAGGAGACCGAGGTCTGGCCGGCGTCGAAGCTGCGCCAGGTGAAGTAGGCCATGGCCCAGCCGAGGAAGCCGCAGAAGAACGTGCCGAGAGCCGCGAGCACGGTCTCCATCCAGCGCCGGACGGCGGGCGACACGCGCGCCAGCACCAGCGTGACGCGGATATGGCCGCCGGCGCGCAAGGTCATCGCCGCGCCGAAGGTGAAGCAGGCCGCCATCAGGTAGGAGCTGTACTCCCAGGCGACGGGAATATCCGCCGGCACCCACGGAAAGACGTCCGACAGCGCGCGCACCACGACCTCGGCGATCATCAGCACCGTCAGCGACACGAGGCAGAGCACGCCGAGCCAGCCGTCGAGCCGGCTCAGCCTGTCGATGCCGTCGAGCAGCGGACGCAGGAGCGCGGGCGCGCCGGCGTTCGGGTTGGAGCTCGCGCCGCCGTGCATCAGCCGCGCTTGACCTCGGCGAGGAAGGCCTTGATCGGCGCCTGCGAGGCCGGCACGCGCTTCATGAAGTCGGCCATCAGGTGGTCGGAGCGCTTGCGCAGGTCGGCCATCATCGCCGGCGAAGGCGTGACGAGTTGCATGCCGCCGTCGATCATCTTCTTCGCGCAATCCTTGTCGGCGGCGAACGCCGAGTCCCAGAATTCCGGCTCGAGCTTCCTCGCCAGCTCGACGATCGCCTTCTGATGCTCTGGCTTGATCTTCTTCCAGGTGTCGTTGTTGATCGCCACGATGTCCGACGACCATTGCTGGTTGGTCGCGTGGAAGAACTTGAGGAACTCCCAGAACTTGCCGTCGACGCCCGACACCGCCGAGGTCGACACGCCGGACACCGCGCCGGAGGACAGCGCCGGCAGCAGCTCGCCCCACGGCATCACGATCGGCGCCATGCCGGCCGACGCCCAGATGTCCTGCGCGCCCTTGTCGGCGGTGCGGATCTTGATCCCTTTCAGCGCCTCGACCGCCTCCGCCTTGACCTTGAGATGGAGATACTGGTTCGGCCACGGCACGACATAGAGGATCGTCTGGTTGTTGCGCGCGGCGATCTTCTCGAACTCGGGCCGGATATGCTTGTGCAGGATCTTCAGCTCCTCGGCCGAGCCCGCGAGGAAGGGAACGCCCTCGATGCCCATGAACGGCTCGTCGCCGATCTGCTGGGTGTTGAGATAGTCGGCGATCGGCACCAGCCCGTCGCGCACCGCGCGCAGGCACTCGGGCCCCTTGAAGCCGAGCTGCCCGCCGGACTTCACGTCGATCTCGATCGCGCCGCCGGTCGCCTTCTTCACTTCCTCTGCGAAGCGCCGGGCGTTGACCACGTGGAAATTCGCATCCGGCCACACCGTCGCCATCGGCAGCTTCAGCGCCGCCTGCGCGCGCACCAGCGCCGGCGCCATGGCCAGTGCGCCCGCACCCGCCTTCAATGCCGTCCTGCGTCCCAGTTTCATGCAGCCCCCCGCCGATCGACCAAGCCGTCCCGTCGACCGTAGAACGACGCTCCACGCGTTGCAATTCGCAGGCCAGCCCGCCTATGGTTCGCCGTGGCGGCAACGTCTCCTTCGATCCGCGCGCAGGCGTATGCGAGGCTGCGCTATTCCGACACCGGCCATGTCAGCCGGCCGTGGCGCAGCTTCCACCTGCTCGTCGTCGGGCTGGGACTGCTGGCGATCGCGATCTCCTCGCTCGACGGGCTGCCGCCATGGCTCTCCGGCATCCTGTCGATCGCGGTGATGGCCACCGCGGCGATATTCGCGGCCGAGTACGGCGTGCGCCTGTGGTCGGCGCCGGAATCGCCCCGCTACGCCGGCCTGTCGGACCGGATGGCGCGGCTGAGCTGGGCGACATCGTCGAGCGGCGTTATCTGCCTGCTCGCGGCGCTGCCGCTGTTCGCCATCGTGTTCGGCTCGATCCATGCCGACAACGAGAACGCGCCGCTGTTCTGCATCCTGTGGGTTCTCGGCCTGACCCGGCACGCGCCGGCGATGGGGACGCTGGCGCGCGTGATATCCAACGAGCGCGCGACGCTGACCAGCGTGCTGGTGATCTTCGTCATGGTGCTGATCGTCTCGGCGACCGCCATGCACATCGTGGAGCGCGTCGGCCAGCCGAAGCTGTTCGGCACCCTGCCCGACGCGCTGTGGTGGGCGGTGGTGACGCTCACCACCACCGGCTACGGCGATGCCGTACCGATGACGACCGGCGGCAAGATGATCGCCTCGGTGGTCATGGTGAGCGGCATCCTGGTGCTGGCGCTGATGACCGGTATCCTCGCCACCGGCTTCGCCGAGGAGGAGCGGCGGCGCGAATACCTGCGGGTCTGGGATCAGGTGACCAAGGTGCCGATGTTCGCCGAGCTGGGCACCGTCACGCTGTCGGAGATCGTCGGCAAGCTTCGGGTGCGCAACTATCCGCCGCGCATCGTCGTGGTCCGCCGCGACGAGCCGGGCGAATCGATGTTCTTCATTTCCGAAGGCGAGGTCGAGGTCCGCCTGCCGCGCGGCGCGATCGCGCTCGGTCCCGGCACGTTCTTCGGCGAGATGGCGCTGCTCGACCGGCTGCCGCGCAGCGCGACCGTCGTCACCACCGCCCCGACCACCCTGCTGGTGCTCTACGCCAGCGACTTCTACGAGATCGCCTCCAACATCCCCGCCCTGGTCGAGGCGGTCGAGCGCGAGGCGCGACGGCGCCACACGGAGAACCAGGGCGGCGCGAAGGCCACCGCGGGCTGAGGGTGCCCGCCGCTCCAGGAGCCTTCCGCTGGGGGCGCGCCCGGCGCCATTGGCCGCGACCACGCCTTCGGCTATATCGCGACGCGGCCTTTGGGTCGCTGAAAGGCTTGGAAGATGGCGCGTATCACCCCCGTGATCCTGGTCGGCGGCTCCGGCAAGCGGCTCTGGCCGCTGTCGCGCGAGAGCATGCCCAAGCAGTTCGTGCCCCTGCTCGGCAAGCAGTCGACCTTCCAGCAGACCCTGTTGCGCGTCGCCGACGCCAGCCTGTTCGGCCGGCCGGTGATCGCGACCAACGACGGCTATCGCTTCATGGCCGAGCAGCAGGCGCAGGAGATCGGCATCGGGATCGACATCCTGGTCGAGCCGGCGCGCCGCGATTCGGGCCCCGCGATGGGCGCCGCCGCGGCCTATTGCAGGAGCCAGGGCGCGGCGGCCGTGCTGGCACTGGCCTCGGATCATCTGGTGATCGGCGAGGAGGCGTTCCTGTCGGGCTGCCGCGAGGGGCTGGTCGCCGTCGAGCAGGGCGGCATCGTGACCTTCGGCATCCCGCCGACCGAGCCCAAGACCGACTACGGCTACATCCGCCCGGGCAGCGAGCATATCGGCGCGGTGCAGAAGGTCGCCGCCTTCGTCGAGAAGCCGGACGCCAAGACCGCGCTGCGCTACATCTCCGAGGGCCTGCTGTGGAACAGCGGCAACTTCCTCTTTCCGCCCGCCCTGCTGCTGGCCGAGATGGCCCGCTTCGAGCCCGCCATGGCGGCGGCGGCCGAGGAGGCCGTGGCGAAGGCCAAGCGGAGCGGCTCGACGGTGTTCCTCGACGCCGAGGCGTTCGGCAAGGCGCCGGCCAAGTCGATCGACTATGCGGTGATGGAACGGACCGACAAATGCTGGGTCGTGCCGGCGAAGTTCCGCTGGTCCGACCTCGGCACCTGGGACGCGCTGCTCGATGTCGGCCACGCCGACTCGGCGGGCAACGTCGTCGAGGGACCGGTCGAGATCGACCATGTGCGCAACTCCTATGTCCGCTCGGACGGGCCGCTGACCGCCGTGATCGGCGTCGACGACGTGGTCGTCGTGGCGATGAACGATGCCGTGCTGGTCGGCCATCGCGACAACCTCCCGCGCCTGAAGGACGTCGTGCAGCGCATGTCGGACGGCAAGCATCGCGCCGCCACCGAGCACGCGGTGATGCACCGGCCGTGGGGCAGCTACCAGGACATCGACCGCGGCGAGCGCTTCCGCGCCAAGCGGCTGAGCGTCAAGCCCGGTGCCAAGCTCAGCCTGCAGAGCCACAGCCGCCGCGCCGAGCACTGGGTCGTGGTCAAGGGCGTCGCCGAGGTCACGCTCGACGGCAAGACGATGACGCTGCGCGAGAACGAATCGACCTACATCCCGATCGGCGGCATCCATCGGCTGGCCAATCCCGGCCCCGAGCTGCTCGAGGTGGTCGAGGTCCAGACCGGCGACTACGTCGAGGAAGACGACATCACCCGCTACGAAGACATCTACGCGAGGGTGTGACGATGCCGGGCTTCGGCGCGCACCACGAATGGGGCAAGCTGCGCGAGGTCGTGATCGGCCTCTCGCCGCGCGACGATTTCGTGGTCTTCCACGAGGAATCGATGCGCTGGCAGGTGCCGGCCGAGGCCGACTTCAGCCGCCGGCATGTCGGCCGGCCGCTGGCCGAGGTCGATCCCGACTGGGCCGAGCGCATGGAGCGCCAGGCCGACGCGCTGGCCGAGCTGGTGGCGCGCGAGGGCGTCACCGTCCATCGCCCCGACCGTCTGCGCGGCGAGGAGAAGACCTTCCTCGCGCCCAACGGCGACGGCACGCAGCTCTTCCCGCGCGACGCCATGATCGTGGTCGGCGAGCATGCGATCGAGGCCTCGCTGCGCCTGCGCTGCCGCCAGCGCGAACGCTACGGGCTGCGGCCGGCGCTGCGGCGCATCGTGGAGCGCGGCGCGCGCTGGTCGAGCGTGCCACTGGGATCGCCGGCCTGCGTCGACGGCCCGTTCCTCGAGGGTGGCGACACGCTGCTCAACGGCTACGAGATCTATGTCGGCATGTCGGGCTGCGCCTCCGACATGGCGGGAATCGACTGGCTGCAGGCCCTGCTCGGCGCGCGCTATCGCGTGATCCCGGTGGCGCTGCGCTCCGACGTGCTGCATCTCGACTGCGCGCTGGCGCTGGTCAGGCCGGGGCTGCTGATCTGGTGCCCCGGGAAACTGATCGACGGCCTGCCGATGTCGCTGCGCGACTGGGACGCCATCGCCGTGTCGAAGGACGAGGCCAACCTGCTGGCGACCAATGGGCTCGTCCTCGAGGAAGGCCGCATGGTCGTCGATGCCGACAACGTCCGCGTCATCGAGGAGCTGCGCAAGCGCGGCATGGACGTGATCCCGCTGCCCTTCGACGGCCCGATCCGCGTCGGCGGCGGCCTGCGCTGCGCCCACCATCCGCTGTGGCGCGAGAGCGTGCTGGCCTGACTCGTTTCCCCTCCCCCGTCTTCGGGGGAGGTGGCGCGGCAATCCGCGACGGAGGGGTCGGGAATCGCGGCGTTGCCATGACCTTGACCCCCTCCGTCCGCGTAAGACGCGGCCACCTCCCCCGAAGACGG
>CAMFJT010000324.1 GCA_945957125.1 uncultured Rhodospirillales bacterium
ATGTCGAAGCAGTTGCGCGACACGAAGTAGCGCAGCCGCTCGACCTGCTGGAACGGGCATTCGAGCCCGCCGCTGCAGCGCCGCACCACGCCGCCCTCCTCCGCCTTCACCGGCGTCTCCAGCGGACAGGGGCAATGCGTCGGAAAATGGAACTTCCGGGCCTTGTCCGGCCGCTCCTCGGGCACGAAGCCCAGGATCTGCGGGATCACATCGCCGGCGCGTTGCACCACGACCATGTCGCCGGCGCGCACGTCGAGGCGCTCGATCTCGTCGGCATTGTGCAGGCTGGCGCGCGCCACCATCACGCCGCCGACATTGACCGGCTCGAGGTCGGCGACCGGCGTGAGTGCACCGGTGCGCCCGACCTGGATCAGGATGCCGTTGAGCCGCGTACGCGCCTGCTCGGCCGGGAACTTGTGCGCGATCGCCCAGCGCGGCGCGCGGCTGACGAAGCCCAGCCGCTCCTGCCAGTCGATGCGATCGACCTTGTAGACGACGCCGTCGATGTCGTAGGGCAGCGACGGCCGCTCGACGCCCATCTCGCGATAGAAGGCGCGCACCTCCTCGGGCGTGCGGCAGAGCCGGGACAGCGGATTGACCTTGAAGCCCCAGCCGCGCAGCAGCTTGAGATACTCGGTGTGGGTCTTCCACGTCCGCGGCTCGGCCTCGCCCCAGGCATAGGCGAAGAAGCGCAGCGGCCGGCTGGCGGTGATCGCGGTGTCGAGCTGGCGCAGGGAGCCGGCGGCGGCGTTGCGCGGGTTGGCGAAGGTCTTCTCGCCCGCCGCCTCCTGGCGCTCGTTCATCGCCTCGAAGGCGCGGCGCTCCATGTAGACCTCGCCGCGCACGTCGAGCACCTTCGGCGCGCTGCCTTTCAGCGCATGCGGGATATCCTTGATCGTCCTGAGATTGGCGGTGACGTCTTCGCCGGTCGTGCCGTCGCCGCGTGTGGCACCGACGGTGAACGCGCCGTCCTCGTAACGCAGGCTGATCGACAGCCCGTCGATCTTGGGCTCGCAGGCCAGCGCGATCTCGTCTTCCGGCTTGAGGTCGGTCTCGCGTTCCAGCGCACGGCGCAACCGGTCGAGGAAGCCTTGCAGCTCCTCGTCGGTGAAGGCGTTGTCGAGCGACAGCATCGGTCGCGCATGGCGTACCTTCGCGAAAGCCGTGGTCGGCGTCGGCGCGACCGTCTGGGTCGGGCTATCCGGATCGACCAGCTTCGGGAAGCGCGCCTCGATCGCCTTCAGCCGCTGGCGCAGCCGGTCGTACTCGGCGTCGGAGATCTCCGGCGCATCCTTGTCGTGATAAAGCGAATCGTGATGGAGGATCTCCGCGCTCAGGCGCTTGTGCTCCGAACGCCCCTGGCGCTCGGTGAGACCGGCCACGGCAATCGCGGCCACGATCTTGGCGGCTTTGGACATGGCGGCAGTCTAGAGCAAGGGCTTGGCGATTCGTCAGGACTCTTTCTCCTCTCTACCCACCGAACCCTGTCGTCCCGACCGAAGCCGAGCGAAGCGAGGCGCCGCGGAGGGACCCTGCTTCAACGCGATCGGCTTGTGGTCGAAGCAACGTCCCTCCACTCCGCTTCGCTCCGGTCGGGGCGACGGGCCTCGCTATCCGCGAATGCCCGGCTTCGCTAGGGGGAGAGGACTATGAGCGGCGCCAGCAGGCGGTCGGCCGCGGCGCGGGCCTCGGCGGTCACCTCGGCGCCGGACAGCATGCGGGCGATCTCCTCGCGGCGACCGGCGGGATCGAGCGCCATCACGTCGGTGCTGGCCGTGGTGCGCGTCGTGGTCTTGCGGATCAGCCAGTGGCGGTCGGCGATAGCGGCGACCTGAGGCGAATGGGTGACGACCAGCACCTGCACGTCCTTCGCCAGCCGCTTCAGCCGTTCGCCGACCGCGGCGGCCGTGGCGCCGCCAATGCCGGAATCGACCTCGTCGAACACGATGGTGGAGGCGTCACCCACCTTTGCGAGGCAGACCTTGAGCGCCAGCAGGAAGCGAGACAGCTCGCCACCCGAGGCGATCTTCGCGATCGGCGCCGGCGGCGTGCCGGGATTGGTGGCGACGGTGAACTGCACGCGATCGCTGCCGGCCTCCGACCATTCGGATTCCGGCAGAGCCGCCACCTCGGTCACGAACCGCGCCTTCTCCAGCTTCAGGGGCGCCAGCTCGGCCGACATCGCCCTGTCGAGCCGGGACGCTCCTTTGCGCCGCGCCGCCGCCTGCGCCTCGGCGACGGCGACATAGGCCGCCCGCGCCGCGATCGCCCCGGCCGCCATCTTCTTCAAGCTGGCCTCGCCATCGTCCAGTGCAGCGAGCTGGGCGGCCATCCGCTCGCCGAGCGGCGCCAGCTCGACCACCGCGACGCCGTGCTTGCGCGCGAGGGCACGCAGCGCGAACAGGCGCTCCTCGATCTTCTCCAGGCGGCTCGGATCGAAATCCAGCGCATCGCGCGCCGCTTCGAGCTGCGCTTGCGCCTCGGTGGCCTCGCTCAGCGCGCGGTCAAGCGCCGCCAGCGAGGCATCGAGGCGGCCGGCCGCCTTGTCGACGCTACGCTCGACCAGCCGGTGGGCGGCACGCAAGGCCGCAACCGCGCCCCGCCCTTCCTCCAGCTCGCCGAGCGCCTGGCTCACCGCCTCGCCGAGCGTGGCGCCGGCGCGCAACGCCTGGCGCTCTGCCGCCAGCGTCTCCTCGTCGTCCGCCTTCGGCGCCAGCGACTTCAACTCCTTCAGGGCGTGACGCAGGAATTCCTCGTCACGGCGCGCGGCCATCGCGGCGGCTTCCGCCTCGGCACGGGCGCGCTCGGCCTCGCGCCAGCCCTGCCAGGCGGCACGCACGGAAGCGGCCTGCTTCTCCAGCCCCGCGAAGGCATCAAGCGAGGCGCGATGCGTCGCCGAATCGAGCAGCCCGTGTTGCTCCATCTGCCCCTGGATCTCGACCAGCGTGTCTCCCAGCCGCCGCAGCAGCGCGACTGACGCCGGCTGGTCGTTCACGAAAGCCCGGCCGCGGCCATCGGCACCGATCATGCGGCGCAAGGTCAGCACATCGTCGTCGTCGAAGCCTTGCTCGGCAAGGATCGCGTGCGCGGCGTGGCCCTTGGCCAATTCGAAGCTGGCCGCGACCGAGGCCTGCGCCGCGCCGCGCCGCACCGCCGCGGTATCGGCCCGCGCACCGAGCGCCAAACCAAGCGCATCGATCAGGATCGACTTGCCGGCACCGGTTTCGCCGGTCAGCGCGCCGAGGACACCCTCCGGCCCGCGCGCAAGGGTCAGGTCGAGCTTCTCGATCAGCACGAAGTCGCGGATCGAAAGCGAGAGAAGCATGCCGGCCCGATCAGAAGAGGCCGGAGAACCAACCGCCGCTGCTCTTCTCTTCCGGCGCCGGCGTCCCTTCGCCCGTGATCAGGAAGTAGCTGTCCTGATACCAGTCGCTGCCGGGGAAATTGTAGCCGAGCACCGCAGCCGTTTCCGTCGCCTCCGTCTTCACCCCGAGCGCCAGGTAGCTCTCGACGAGACGGTGCAGCGCTTCGGGTACGTGCGTGGTGGTCTGGTAACGCTCGATCACCGTACGGTAGCGGTTGATCGCGCCGACATACTGGTGCTGTTTCTGATAGTAGCGACCGATATCCATCTCCTTGCCGGCGAGATGGTCGATGGTCAGCTCGACCTTCAGGCGCGCATCGCGCGCGTAGGGCGAATCGGGAAACCGCTTGGCGACCTCCGACAGCGCATCGAGCGCCTGCTGCGTCATGCGCTGGTCGCGCCCCACGTCGGAAATCTGCTCGTAGAAGCAAAGCCCCTTCAGATAGTAGGCGTAGGGGATATCGCGATGGCCGGGATGAAGCTGGATGAAGCGGTCGAGCGCGATGATCGCGTCGTCGTATTTGTTCGACTGATAATAGGTGAAGGCGGCCATGATCTGAGCCTTGGTCGCCCACACCGAATAGGGGTGCTGGCGATCGACTTCCTCGAACCCTTTGGCCGCCGCCTTGTACTCCTGGCGCCCCAGGTCGTCGAGCGCACGATTGTAGAGCACCTCGACCGGCTGGTCGGTGAAGGTTTCATCCTTGGAACCGCCAAACCAGCCACAACCGGCGAGCGACGCCGTCGCGACGGCCAGCGCCAGGGCGCGGCGCGCGTGGCGAACGACGATGACCAACTCTTGCGTCATATCCCATCCGTGAAGCCGATTGAGCCGCGGGGTTTATATCACGCCGAATCTGAAAAAAGAGGGGCACGATGGCCCCTCTGAAGATGATGCGTGGAGAACGCGCCGTTTCCCGTCAGTTGGCTTGTCGCCGCAGGAAAGCCGGAATCTGCAGGTCGTCGTCGTCGCGGGCCGGCTTGGCGCGCTCGGTGACGTCGAAATTGGCTTGCACCGGCACCGGACGCGGCGGCGGCGCCTTCGGCGCGACGGCGACGACGTTCTCCACGGCGGCCGGCCGGGCGACCGTCGGCTCGACCGCCGGTGCCGTCGTCACTGCCGGCGTCATCGCCTTGGGCGTCGACGAGAAAGCGCCCGTGATGCGCTGGAACAGATTGGGCGCACGGCTCTCGCCGCCGACCGGACGCGCGACCACCGGCCGCACGCTCGGTTCCACCGCCCGCGTCGGCTGCCTCGGGGCCGGCCGGCTGACCCGCCAATCCGTCTCGTCGACCAGCGGCTTCTGGGGCGCCGGTGCAGGAGCGGGCTGAGGGGCCGGGGCAACGGCGACCGGCGCGGGAGCAGGCGCCGGAGCGACAGGCTGCGGCGCGTAGGCAACCTGGGGCTCGTATTGAACCGCGACGGGTGCTTCCATCGCAGGAGGCGCCTGCATCATGACCGGCTCCGGCATCGGAGCCGGCGGAGGCGCGACGGGCGGCGCGACCGGCGCGGCCTGCATCACCGGCGCGGGCGGCGGCGGCGGCGCAGGCATCGGCGGCGCGACGGCAGCGGCAGCAGCCGGCATCGCGACACGTCCGACCGGCGGTGCGGCCGGACGGCTCAGCGCCGGCTGTCCGGTCTGCATCGGCCGATTGACGTCGAGATTGAGGTAATTCGGCGCGGGCTGCTGCGCGGCCATCGCGGAGATGCCGGTGGAGACCACCGACACGCGCATGCGGCCCTGCATCGAGGCATCGAAGGTCGAGCCGAAGATGATGTTGGCGTCCTGGTCGACTTCCTCGCGGATGCGATTGGCCGCCTCGTCGACCTCGTGCAGCGTCATGTCGAGGCCACCGGTGATGTTGATGAGAACGCCCTTGGCGCCCTTCATCGAATGATCCTCCAGCAGCGGGTTGGAAATCGCGCTCTCCGCGGCGACGCGGGCGCGATCCGGCCCCTCGGCCTCGCCGGTGCCCATCATCGCCTTGCCCATCTCGCCCATCACGGTGCGGATGTCGGCGAAGTCGAGGTTGATCAGGCCGGGCATGACCATCAGATCGGTGACGCCACGCACGCCCATGTGCAGCACGTCGTCGGCCATCTTGAAGGCGTCTGCGAAGGTCGTCTTCTCGTTGGCGATCTTGAACAGGTTCTGGTTCGGGATGACGATCAGCGTGTCGACCACCTTCTCGAGCTCGGTGATGCCCTGCTCGGCCGACTGCATGCGGCGGCGGCCTTCGAAGTGGA
>CAMFJT010000325.1 GCA_945957125.1 uncultured Rhodospirillales bacterium
CCTTCGGCGCGCGGATCTCGCCCTCGACCGTGTCGCCGGTGCGCAGGCCGAACTTCCGGACCTGGGTCGGGCTGACATAGATGTCGTCGGCGCCGGGCAGGTAGTTGGCCTCCATCGAGCGCAGGTAGCCGAAGCCGTCGGGAATCACCTCGATGGTGCCCGAGCCGGTGATGACCTGGTCGGCGGCGGCGAGCTTCTGGAGGATGGAGAACATCAGCTCCTGGCGGCGCATCTGCGCGGCGCCTTCCACGCCCTGCTCCTCGGCGAACGCCAGCAGCTCGGGCGGCTTCTTCTTCTTGAGATCTTCGAGATTCATCGTCTTTTCAGTGGGTTGGGATGGACGCACGCGCTCGGACGACCGGGAGGCCGACAGTGGAAATGAGTGCTGTGTCGTACGGTGTGGACCCCGTCGATCACCGCCGGGCGGCGGCGCCAAGGGCCCTAGGTGAGGCATATATAATTGCGCGTCCGGCGCATGTCAAAGCCCCTCCGGTCCCGACCGGAGGAGAGCGAGCATCATCCCTCTTCCGCCAGCCCTTCAGCGTAACGGAAGATCTCGGTGTGGTCGGCGCCTTTGCCGAGCTTGCCGTCGGCGTCGGTCCAGTAGGCCACTGCCTGCTGGAGGTTGGGCATGTTGAGCTTCAGATGGCTGGCGACATCGCCTGCCGTGCGCAGGTCCTTGGCCATCAGCGCGGTGGTGAAGCCCGCCGCGAAGCTGCGCGAGACGACGAACTGGCGGCCCTTCACCTCGGTGGCGTTGCTCTTGCCGGTCGAGCTGTTGAAGACGTCGACCATGGTGCCGGGATCGAGGCCGAACGCCTCGCCCACGACCAGCGCCTCGCACATCGCCACCAGGCCGGCGGCCGAGAGATAGTTGTTGAGCGCTTTCAGCGCATGGCCCGCGCCGGCCGGGCCGCACAGCGTGATGGTCTTGCCCATGGCGCCGAGCACCGGCCGGACGCGCTCGAGATCGGCCGCCGCGCCGCCGACCATGATGCTGAGCGAGCCGTCGACCGCGCGCTTCACGCCGCCCGACACCGGCGCGTCGAGCAGCGCCACGCCGCGCGCGGCGAGATCGCGGGCGAGCTTCTGGGTGTCGACCGGATTGGACGAGCTCATGTCGAGCACCAGCGCGCCCGGCGCCAGCCCCTCGACCGCGGCGTCGCGGCCGTCGAGCACGGCCTGTCGCACGATCTTGCCGTCGGGCAGCATGGTGATCAGCGCGTCGGCACCCTCGGCCGCCGCCTTGGCCGAGGCCGTCGCCAGTGCGGAGGGATGTGCGCCGACGAAGTCGGACACCGCCTTCTGCGAGACGTCGAACACGCGCAGCCTGAAGCCCGCGCCGGCGAGCCGCGAGGCCATCGGTCGGCCCATCATGCCGAGGCCGATGAAGGCGATGGTGGCGGGCGGGCTGAGCGGCGTCATGGCGTTTCCTTTTGCGTTAGGTCGTACTCATAGAGCGGCAGGGTGCGGCCGGGAATGGCATCGGACGGCGCCTGCGAAACCAGGCGCGCGCCCATGCGCGCGTAGAACGGCGCGGCATTGGGGTCGGCCAGGATCGGCATCGCCCGCGCGCCGCGGCTGCGCGCCAGGTCGGCGGCCGCCGCGAACAGCATCCGGCCCGCGCCGCGCCCCATCGCCGCCGGATCGACGAACAGGAGGCCGAGCTCGCCGTCGGGCTCGACGCGCGCCACGCCGGCGATGCGGCGGTCGCCGATCGCCACCAGGACACGGCCCAGGGCAATGTCGGCCTCGGTCACGACGAGCGAGCCCTGGCATGCGCGCATGAACGCGTCGTCGTAACCCCAATGCGCCTTCGAGCGCACGCAGAGCGCGGTGAGGATGTGCGCCTCACCGGTCCACGCCGAACGAACGGCGTTCTCAGACACCGCGTTCCTTGAAGACGCCGCTGGCGGTCTTGAAGGCGTCGAGGCTGGCCGGGATGCCGCAATAGATCGCCACCTGGATGAAGATCTCCTTGATCTCCTCCTTGGTCAGGCCGTTGTTCAGCGCGCCGTTGATGTGCAGCTTCAGCTCCGGTCCGCGATTGAGCGCCGCCAGCATGGCGAGGTTGAGCATCGAGCGGGTCTTCTTCGACAGGCCTGGCCGCGTCCAGGCATAGCCCCAGCAATATTCGGTGGTGATGTCCTGGAACGACATCATGAAGTCGTCGGCACCCGCCATCGAGTTGTCGACATAGGCCGCGCCGAGCACCGCCTTGCGGACCTTCATGCCCTCGTCATAGAGCTTCTTGTTGCGCGGGTTCGCTTTGGCTTTCTTCGTCGCCACCTTCTTCGCTGCAGCCTTGGCCATCTCTGCTCCTCCGTTTCAAAAGCGGCGGAGCATAGCCCATCGAATTGCCTTCACGCACTGACATCGCCCCGAGGAACGGGCGCAGCGAGTGTCTCGAAGGCTGGACTCAGGCCCGGTGTGCGTGTCAGGCCACCGCCTGCGCCGGATGTGCCGCTTTCATGGGCGGGCGGTCCAGTCCCTTGGCACGGGCGCGCTGGCAGAGATCGTCGATCGTGATGGTGTCGAGCTGCGTCATCATCTCGTCGCGCAGCTTCTCCCAGGCGGGCCAGACCACCTCATGGGCGAGCGGGGAACCGACGGACAGGTCGTTCGGCTCGGTCTCGGCTTCCAGCTTGCGCACCACCCGCACCACCTCGCCCAAGGTGATCAGGCTCTTGTCGCGGCCCAGACGATAGCCGCCGCGCGGGCCGCGCTTGCCGTTCAGGATGCCGGCCCGCACAAGATGTTGGAGGACCTGCTCGAGATAGCGCTTGGGAATGCGCTGGCGCTCGGTGATGTCACCGCTGCGCACCGGATGGTCGCCGGCATGGAAAGCCACGTCGAGCACCGCTTCGATGGCAAACATCGTCTTCTTGCTGAGCCGAGGCATTCCCTGGTCCCCTGAGCCCTTAGCTCCGTTGCGACGCCTCCGCTGCTACGCCCGTCGATCCGAATCCGCCGGCGCCCCGGGCCGTTTGATCGAGCCGGGACACTTCGCGCCAGACGGCCCGGGCGTGCCGCGCCACGACCAGCTGTGCAATTCGCATGCCGCGGGTGATGCGAAACGGTTCCTGGCCGAGATTGATCAGGATGACCCCGACCTCGCCGCGATAGTCGGCGTCGATCGTGCCCGGCGCGTTGGCCATGGTGATGCCGTTCTTCGCCGCCAGCCCGGAGCGCGGTCGGACCTGCGCCTCGAAGCCCAAGGGGAGGGCGATCGAGATGCCGGTCGGCACGATGCGCCGCTCCAGCGGGCCGAGCACGAGATCGTGGTCGATCGCGGCCAGCAGGTCGGCGCCCGCCGCGCCCGCCGTCGCATAGTCGGGCAGCGGCAGGTCGCGGCCGTGCGGCAGGCGTACGATCTCGATCGCGACCGGTTCCGCGCCGCTCATTCGGCCGCCTCCGCCGGCCGGGGCCGGGTGAGATGCAGGGCGATCGCCCCGGCGAGCTGCATCGCGACCCGCTCCTTGCTCAAGGTCGGCCAGTCCTGCACGCCCTCGGCGCTGATCAGGTGAACGGTGTTGCGGTCGCCGCCGAACGTGCCGGTGGCCGGCGACACGTCGTTGGCGACGATCCAGTCGCAGCCCTTGCGCGTGCGCTTGTCGATGGCATTGGCGATCAGGTTCTCGGTCTCGGCCGCGAAGCCCACGACCAGCCGGGGCCGCTTCGGGCCGGGGCGGGACAGGGTCGCCAGGATGTCGGGATTGGGGGTCAGCACGAGCGACGGCGGGGCCGCGCCCGCCTGCTTCTTGATCTTGGCCGTGGCGGGGGCCGCCATCTTCCAGTCGGCGACCGCGGCGGCGCAGACCGCGACATCGACCGCGCCCGCGGCGAGGCACGCGGCGAGCATCTGATCGGCGGAATCGATCTTCACGACGGCGACACCCGCCGGATCGGGCACCGTGACCGGGCCGCTGACCAGCGTCACGTCGGCGCCGAGCTGCGCCAGCGCCGCGGCAATCGCATGGCCCTGCTTGCCGGAGGAGTGGTTGGAGATGTAGCGTACCGGATCGATCGCCTCGCGCGTCGGACCGGACGTCACAAGCGCGCGTTTGCCGGCCAAAGGCTTGTCGGCGGCTGGCTTCTCCGCCTCCAGCATCGCCTCGATGGCGGCCACGATCTCGACCGGCTCGGACATCCGGCCGGGACCGAACTCGTTGCACGCCATGACGCCGTCGTTGGGCCCCACGAACCGGATGCCGCGCGCCGTCAGCGTCCCGACATTGGCCTGGGTCGCGGCATGGCTCCACATGCGGACGTTCATTGCCGGCGCGGCGAGCACCGGCTTGTCGGTGGCCAGCAGCACGGTCGAGGCGAGATCGTCGGCCAGCCCGCCGGCCATGCGCGCCAGGATATTGGCGGTCGCTGGCACCACGACCAGCAGGTCGGCGTCGCGCGAGAGCTGGATATGGCCCATCTCGCTCTCGTCGGTCAGCGAGAACATGTCGCTATAGACCTTGTCCTCGGTCAGCGCCTGCAGCGAGAGCGGCGTGACGAACTTCGCCCCCGCCTCGGTCAGCACGCAGCGCACCGCGGCATCCTGCTTGCGCAGCAGCCGGATCAGCTCGTGGACCTTGAAGGCCGCGATGCCGCCCGCGACGACCAGCAGAATCCGCTTGCCCTTCAGCATGGCGCCGACCTTATCACACCAGTCGGCTGGCGAAAGTGTACAGGCCGGTCAGCAGCAGCGCCCACAGCACGGCCAGCCGGAACTGATCGACCGACATCCGCCGACGGATGCGCGCACCGAGCGCCATGCCGGCGATGGCCGGCACGACGGCGATGGCGGAGACGATGGCGTGCGGACCGTCGAGCAGGCCGAACTTCAGCAGCGAGACGGTGAGCGAAAGCGAGGTGGCGCAGAGCACGACGCCCAGCGTCTGGACCAGCTCGCCCGGCTTGATGTCGAGACCCTGCAGCCAGGGCATCAGCGGCACGACGGGCACGCCGACCACGCCGGCGACGAAGCCCGAGATCACGCCGATCACGGGTGCCAGCGGCTTCTCGAGATCGGCATGGATATGCAGGCGGATGCGAAACAGGCCGAGCGCACTGTAGGTCACCAGCACGATCGCCAGCACCAGGAACGCCCAGTCGGGCGCCTTTCGGCCGACGGCCCACATGGTGAGGTAGAGCGTCACCGCAAGCGGCACGACCAGCGGCCAGTGCCGCCGCGCGATCCGGCGGAAATTGCCGCCGACGGCCGCCTGCCAGAGATTGGTGAAGATCGTCGGCAGCGCGACCAGCGCGATCGTGTCCGACAGCGGCAGCACCAGCGAGGTGAGCGCGATGGTGATGGTCGGCAGCCCCATGCCGACCAGCCCCTTCACCACTCCCGCGATCAGGAACACGCCCAGCGCGACGAGGATGTGATCCGTGGTCATGCCGACGTCATGAGGACAGC
>CAMFJT010000326.1 GCA_945957125.1 uncultured Rhodospirillales bacterium
ATCCAATGTCCGGCAATAAATTCACAACCTCGGAGTGGCGCGGTCCCAGCGAAGACGCCGGGGCTATGCCCGTGCCGCCTTCGCTCGCTCGAACGCCGCGAGGCGCTCGGTGAACTTGCCGTCGCTGCGGACCGCCTCGGCAGCGATTTTCGGCTTGGGCAGCTCCTCGAACAGGTGGCAGGCCACGCGATGGCCGGGGCCGGCGTCGCGCAGCGCCGGCTCCTCGGCCTTGCAGCGCGCGGTGGCGTGCTGGCAGCGGGTGTGGAAGCGGCAACCGGACGGCGGCATGAACGGGCTGGGCACGTCGCCCGCCAGCATGATGCGGTCGATGTGCGTCGTCGGGTCGGGCCGCGGGATCGCCGACAGCAGCGCCTGCGTATAGGGATGGAGCGGCCGGGCATAGAGCGTCTTCTTGTCGGCGATCTCGACCAGCTTGCCGAGATACATCACCGCCACGCGGTCGCTGATGTGCTTCACCACGGCGAGGTCGTGGGCGATGAACAGGTAGGAGAGGCCGAAGCGGCGCTGCAGGTCCTGCAGCAGGTTGACGATTTGCGCCTGAATCGAGACGTCGAGCGCGGAGACCGGCTCGTCGCACACGATCAGGTCGGGATTGACCGCCAGCGCGCGCGCGATGCCGATGCGCTGGCGCTGGCCGCCGGAGAACTGGTGCGGGTAGCGGCTGGCATGCTCGGGCAGCAGGCCGACCACGCCCAGCAACTCGCGCACGCGGGCGGCGCGAGAGGCCGGATCGCCGATCTCGTGCACGTTCAGCGGCTCGGCCAGGATCTCGCCGACCGTCATGCGCGGATTGAGCGAGGCGTAGGGGTCCTGGAAGATGATCTGCATGTGCCGGCGCATGCGGCGCAGGGTCTGCTTGTCGAGGCCCGCGATCTCCTCGCCCTTGAAGCGCACCGAGCCCGACGTCGGATCCATCAAGCGCAGGATGAGGCGGCCGGTCGTGGACTTGCCGCAGCCCGATTCGCCGACCAGCGCCAGCGTCTCGCCGCGCGCGATTTCGAAGCTCACGTCTTCGACGGCTCGAACCAGCCCGACCAGCTTGCGCCGCACCACGCCGCGCGTGATGGGAAAGTGCTTCACCAGACCGTCGACTTGAAGGACGGGAGCGATGGCCGTCGTGCTCATGCTGCCAGCTCCACGGGTGCCTTCCAGCAGGCGACCCGGTGTCCCGGGCCGATGTCGCGCAGCGGCGGCGGCTCGACGGCGCAGCGCTTGTCCGAGAACGGGCAGCGCGGCGAGAAGCGGCAGCCCTTGGGCTGGCGGTCGGCGCCGGGCACGGTGCCTTCGATCGTCGAGAGCCGCTCGCGATCGACATCGAGACGCGGGATCGAGCCCAGCAGGCCGATCGTGTAGGGATGCTGCGGATCGGCGAACAGCGCGTCGACCGGCGCGCTCTCGACGATCTTGCCGGCATACATCACCACCACCTCGTCGGCGACCTCGGCGATCACGCCGAGATCGTGGGTGATGATCAGCATCGCCATGCCGAGTCGCTTGCGGAGATCCGCCAGCAGCTCGAGGATCTGCGCCTGGATGGTGACGTCGAGCGCCGTCGTCGGCTCGTCGGCGATCAGCAACGCGGGCTCGCAGGCCAGCGCCATGGCGATCATCACCCGCTGCCGCATGCCGCCCGACAGGCGGTGCGGGAAGTCGTCGAACCGTGCGGCGGCCGAAGGGATGTGCACCAGCTCGAGCATCTCGATGGCGCGCGCCTTCGCCTGCTGCGGCGAGAGCTGGGTGTGCGCCAGCAGCCCCTCGACGATCTGCCGGCCGATCGTGTGGACCGGGTTGAGCGAGGTCATCGGCTCCTGGAAGATCATCGACATCTTGCCGCCGCGCAGCTTGCGCCGCTCGTCGGCGGGGAGGCCGAGCAGGTCGCGGCCTTCGAAGCGGATCGCCTCGCCCTCGACCGTGCCGGGCGGGCTCGCCACCAGCCCCATCACGGAGAGCGAGGTCACGCTCTTGCCGCAGCCGGACTCGCCGACCAGCCCGACGGTCTGGCCGCGGCCGACGGTGAAGTCGATGCCGTCGACGGCGCGGAATACGCCGCGGTCGGTGCGGAAGTGGGTCCGCAGGCCGCGGACTTCGAGCAGCGGCTCCATCAGAACGAGTAGTCCAGGCCTTTGTAGAAGGTATTCTGATAGAGCATGTGCGGCCGCACGCCCTTCAGCTTCTTGTTGCTCGTGACGTACATGCCGACATTCATCACCGGCATCCAGAGATGCTCCTCGGTGACCCGCTGCTGGGCCAGCGCGTAGTTCTTGGCGCGGTCGGCGTCGGTGAGCGAGGCCTTGCCGGCGCGCAGGTACTCGTCGGTCTTCGGGTCGTTCCAGTTCATGCGGTTGGGCGCCGGCATGTTCTTCGAATCGAAATAGAAGTTCAGCAGGTCGCCGGCCGACATGTAGGGGAAGGTGACGGTCCACAGCTCGTAGTCCTGCTTGGCCATCTCCGCCGGCGCGATCGTGCTGTCGTAGCCGACGATCTTCCAGTCGACGCCGATCTTGCGCATGTAGCCCTGGATCGCTTCGGAAACGCGCGGGAACAGGCCGACCTGGGTGAACAGCACGCGTGGCGCCAGCTTCACGCCGTCCTTCTCGCGGATGCCGTCGGCACCGGG
Organism: uncultured Rhodospirillales bacterium; assembly: GCA_945957125.1. Taxonomy (GTDB): domain Bacteria; phylum Pseudomonadota; class Alphaproteobacteria; order Reyranellales; family Reyranellaceae; genus Reyranella. The sequence goes on from CAMFJT010000326.1 coordinate 2,639, forward strand.
CTTCCAGCCGGCCTCGTCGAGCAGCTTCTTGGCGCGCTCGACATCCTCCTTGATGAGGCCCTTGGTCGAATCGGCGAAATCGAGCGCCTTGGGATCGATGTAGGTGTAGGCGGGATCGGCGTTGCCCAGCGCGATGCCCTTGACGATCTCGGCGCGGTTGATGGCGATGTTCATCGCCTCGCGCACGCGCTTGTCGGAGACCATCGGCCGGTTGGCCTTGAAGCCGTAATAGAGGAGCTGGAAGTTCGGCTGGGCCTCCTGCACCGTCAGCATCGGCGCCGCCTTGACCTGCTGCAGGAACTGCAGCGGCATCTGGTGCGTCACGTCGAACTGGCCGCCCATCATGGCCGCGACGCGGCTCGAATCCTCCGGCACGATCTTGATCGAGAGCTTCTCGAACTTCACAGGCCCCTTGTTCTGGTACATCGAGGGGCCCCACTTGTAGGCATCGTGGCGCTTCAGCACGATCTCGGTGCGCGGCTGCCAGGAATCGAAGCACCACGGGCCGGTGCCGTCGATCGCCTTGACGCCGTAATCCTTGCCCAGCTTCTCGACGCTCTCCTTGTTGTGGATCGCCGTGGTGAACATGGTGAGGTTGAGCAGCAGGTCGGAGAACGGCTCGTTCAGCTCGTACTCGACGGTGTAGGGATCGGTCGCGCGGATGTCCTTGAGGTTGCCGGCGCGCCAGGCAAGCGGCGCCTTGAGCTCTGGGCTGACCAGCCGCTTGAAGGAGTAGACCACGTCGTCGGCGGTGAACTTCTTGCCGCTGCAGAAGCTCACGTCGTCGCGCAGCTTGAAGGTGTAGAGCTTGCCGTCGGGGCTGACCGTCCACGACTTGGCGAGATAGGGGATGGCCGTCTTGCCGTCCCAGTCCATCGCCACCAGCGTGTCCTGGATCATGTTGACGATGTCGGAGCTCGGCGACCAGGTCGTGCGCGCGCCGTCGTAATGCGGCGCGTCGAGCGACTTCATCATGCGCAGGGTCTGCGCCTCCCCGGCGAACGGCAACGCGACGACGCCAAGCAACGCAACTGCGCTTCGAACCACTCTCATCATGGTCGTTCCCTCGGTCAGAATGATGCGTCCAGCCCCTTGTAGAAGGTGTTCTGGTAGATCATGTGCGGGCGCATGCCCTTCAGCTTCTTGTTGGTGACCTCGTGCATGTTGATGTTGAGCACGGGCATCCAGAGATGCTCGGTCATCACCTTCTGCTGCACCAGGGCGTAGAACTTCGTCCGCTCCTCCGGCGTCAGCGCGGCGCGGCCTTGCTTCAGCCAGTCGTCGGTCTCGGCGTCCTTCCAGTTCATGCGGTTGGGCGTCGGGATGTTGGCCGAGTCGAAATAGATGTTCATCAGGTCTCCGGCCGAGAGATAGGGCACGGTGACCGACCAGATCTCGTAGTCCTGCTCGGCCATCTTGACCGACGCGATGGTGGAGTCCCACGGCTGCAGGTTCCAGTTCACGCCGACCTTGCGCAGATAGCCCTGGATCGCCTCGGCGACCCGCGCGGAGTTGGCGTTCGCCGTGTAGTAGATCTTGGGCGCGAGCTTCACGCCGTCCTTCTCGCGGATGCCGTCGGCGCCGGGCTTCCAGCCCGCCTCGTCGAGCAGCGCCTTGGCGCGCTCGACGTCCTGCTTCACGATGCCGGCGGTCTTCGGATCGTGGTCCAGTGCCGCCGGATCGACGATGGTGAAGGCGGGATCGGCGTTGCCGAGCAGGATCGCCTTGGCGATCGCGGCGCGGTCGATGGCGATGCTCATCGCCTCGCGCACCCGCTTGTCGGCCACCATCGGCCGTGTCGTCTTGAAGCCGAAATAGAGCAGCTGGAAGTTGGGCTTGGCCTCGGTCACGGCCAGCATCGGCGCGGCCTTGGCCTGGGCGATGAACTGCGAGGGGAACTGGTGCGTGGTGTCGAACTGGCCGGCCATCATCGCCGCGACCCGGCTGGAATCCTCCGGCACGATCCGGATCACCATCTTCTCGAACTTCACCGGCCCCTTGTTCTTGTACATCGAGGGGCCCCACTTGTAGGCATCGTGCCGCTTGAGGGTGATGCTGGTGCGCGGCTGCCAGGAGTCCAGGCACCATGGGCCGGTGCCGTCGGCGCCCTTCACGCCATAGTCCTTGCCCAGCGCCTCGACATTGTCCTTGTTGAGGATGGCGTTGGTGAACATGGTGAGCTGCAGCAGCAGCTCGGAGAACGGCTCGACCAGCTCGTACTCCACGGTGTAGGGATCGGGCGCGCGGAGATCCTTGATGTTGCCCGCGCGCCACGCGAAGGGGCCTTTGATCTCCGGGCTCTTCAGCCGCTTGAAGGTGAAGATCACGTCCTCGGCGGTCATCTTCTTGCCGCTGCAGAAGGTCACGTCGTCGCGCAGCTTGAAGGTGTAGAGCTTGCCGTCGGGGCTGACCGTCCACGACTTGGCGAGATAGGGGATCGGCGTGCGGCCGTCCCAGTCGAGCGCGACCAGCGTGTCCTGGATCATGTTCACGATGTCGGAGGTCGGCCCCCAGCTCGTGCGCTGCGCATCGTAATGCGGCGCGTCGATGCCCTTCATCATGTTCAGCGTCTGCGCCGACGCCGAACCGGCCAAACCCAACGCGAACGCCGCACCCAGCAAGGTCCTGATCATTGCTGCAGCCTCGGATCGAGGACGTCGCGCAATGCGTCGCCCAGAAGGTTGGCGGCCAGCACGATGACGAAGATCGCGAGACTCGGGATCGTCGCGATGTGCGGCGCCATGAACAGGAAGTCGCGGCCCTGCGCGGCCA
>CAMFJT010000327.1 GCA_945957125.1 uncultured Rhodospirillales bacterium
GTTGCCATCCTTCGAGACGCTCCGCTTCGCTGCGCTCCTCAGGATGAGGTGGGAGTGTAGCCAGATCGCTTTTTTGCCATCGGCCGATAGATTCACAACCTCTCCGTGGCGCTCATGATCATGAGCGCCACGGAGTGGCGCGGTCCCAGCAATACTCAATCTTTGTGAGCGCTGTGCCAGCGCAGCATGCGGCGCTCGATCAGCGAGATCACGCCGAAGAACAGGGCCGAGAAGGTCGAGCCGACGACGATCGTCGCGTAAAGCAGCGGCGAGTCGAAATTGTAGGTCGCCTGGATGATCAGCGCGCCGATACCGACATTGGAGCCGATCCATTCGCCGACGATCGCGCCGATCACCGCCGTCGAGGCGGCGATCTTCAGCGCGGAGAACAGGTAGGGCAGCGCGTTGGGCACGCGGATGCGGAAGAAGACCTCACGCGGCGTGGCCGACAGGATACGCATCAGCTCGATCTGCTCGGACCGCACGTCGCGAAGGCCGCGCGTCATGTTCACCAGCGTCGGGAAGAAGCAGATGATCGCGGCGATGGCGATCTTGGGCTCCATGCCGTTGCCCAGCAGCAGCACCAGGATCGGCGCCTTGGCCACCACTGGGATAGTGTTGACCATGACGGCGATCGGAAACAGCGCCTCCTCCGCCGTCTTGCGATAGACGAAAACCGTGGCGAGGCTGATCGCGGCGATATTGCCGAGCAGGAAGCCGCACACCGCCTCGATCGCCGTCGGCAGGAGGTTGGCCATCAGGATGTCGAAGCGCTCGACCAGTACCCTCGCCACCGCCGCCGGCGAGGGCGCGATGAACGGCTTGATCTCGAATTGCACGACGGCCTGCCACCAGACCAGCAGGAACAGGACCACCGCCCCGAGCGGCAGCAGGCGGCGGCGCCACGCCAGCCAGCGCTTATGGGCCAGAAAGCGGGCATCGGCCTCGGCATCCTCGACGAAGCCGCCGAGAGCGATCGGATCGGCGCGGTCGGCCATCAGCAGGTCTCCAGCACGCGGCGCAGATGGCCCGCGAGCGCGGTGAATTCCGGCGTCTCGCGCTGCGCCAGCCGGCGCGGGCCGGGCAAGGTGACCGGTACCTGCTCGCGCACCCGCCCCGGCCGCGCGGCCAGCAGCAGCACGCTCTGGCCGAGGAAGGCCGCCTCGTAGATCGAATGGGTGACGAACACGATCGTCGTGCCGGTCGTCTCCCAGAGCTGCAGCAGCTCCTCGTTCAGCCGGTCGCGCGTGATCTCGTCGAGCGCGCCGAACGGCTCGTCCATCAGCAGCAGCCGCGGTCCCGAGACCAGCGCGCGGGCGATCGCGACCCGCTGGCGCATGCCGCCCGACAGCTCGTGCGGATAGGCCTGCTCCCAGCCGTCGAGCCCGACCAGGCTCAACAGCTCGCGCGGCGAGCGCGCGCCGGGCAGCGACTTGCCGCCGCCGACCTCGAGCGGCAGCGAGACGTTCTGCAGCGCGGTGCGCCAGGCGAGCAGCGCGGGATCCTGGAAGACGAAGCCGATCTGGCGGGCCTCGCGCGCGGCCTGCGGCGCGCCGCCCAGCACGGAGATGCGCCCGCCGGTCGGTGCGATCAGGTCGGCCATCACGCGCAGCAGGGTGGACTTGCCGCAGCCCGAGGGACCCAGCAGCGTCAGGAAGCTGCCGCGCGGGATGTCGAGGTCTATCCTGTCGAGCGCCGTGACGGTGCCGCGCTCGCTGGTGAAGCGAACGCTGACCTTCTCGCAGGAGACCGCCGTCTCAGCCAACGGCCGCTTCGCTGACGGGGTCGCCGGCGATGCGGGTGTGCCACATCACGCGCGGCTGGGTCATGTCGAACGGCGTCGCCTGGTGCAGCAGGCAGCGATTGTCCCAGACCACCACGTCGCCCGCGCGCCAATCGTGGTGATAGAGGCGCGGCGGCTGGCAGGCGAAATCGATCAGCTCCTGCAGCAGCGCCTCGGACTCCGCCGGCGACAGGCCCGGGATGTCGTGCGCATGGCGGCCGATCAGCAGCGACTTGCGGCCGGTGTCGGGATGGATCTTCACCAGCGGCCGCAGCACGTTCTCGTCGCCGGCGAAGCCCAGCCGGCGATAATCGTCGGTACCCGCCTTCGGCACATGCCCGATGCGCTTCTGGCTGTAGTGCAGCGAATGATAGGCGCGCAGCGGCGCGATCCTTTCGCGGGTGGCCTCGTCGAGCGCCTCGTAGGCTGCCCGCATGTCGGCCCAGCCGGTATGGCCGCCGACCGTCGGCACGATCTCCGCGCTGAACACCGCGCCCTTGGCGGCGATCGGCTTGAAGGTCGAATCGGCGTGCCAGCCCTCGTTGCCCTTGAGGATCTTCACGACGTCGTCGCCCTCGGCCTCGAGCCGCAGCGTGCCGTCCTCGCGCACGTTGCTGACCGCGCCCATCTCGAACTCCAGCGCGCCGAAGCGCCGGGCGAAGGCGATCTGCTCGTCCTTCTTCAGGAACTGGCCGGGAAAGACCAGCAGGGCGTATTCGAGCCAGGCCTCGTGCAGGGCCTGCCAGCTCGGCCGGTCGAGGTCGGGAAGCCTGAGCCCCGTGACCACGGCGCCGAAGGAAGCGTCGAGCGGTTGGACGTCGAAGGACTGTGCCATTGTAGCCTCGATTTGGTCCGTCTCTTGCTGCACTCTATCGCGGTGGTCGCGGGCCACACAATCGGGGGAGGATCGACAATGCGCCGCCGCACAATGCTCGCCGGGGCTGCCGCCACCGCAGCCGCCGCTGCAAATCTCCTGCCATCGGGCGGCTTCGCCCAGGCCAAGACGCAGACGGTCAACCTCCAGCTTGGCTGGCTCGCCAGCAACAACAACATCGGCGAGATCGTCGCCAAGCAAATGGGCTACTTCGAGGAGGAGAAGCTCAACGTCGTGATCCAGCCGGGCGGCCCCAGCATCGACGGTGTGGCGATCGTGGCGTCCGGCCGGCACGAGATCGGCCAGGTCTCGTCGAGCCCGTCGCTGATGCTGGCGGCCTCGCAGAAGATCCCGGTGAAGTGCTTCGCGACGGTGCTGCAGCAGCATCCCTACGCCTTCTTCTCGCTGGAGAAGAAGCCGATCCGCAAGCCGCAGGACATGGTCGGCAAGAAGATCGGCATCCAGGCGACCGGCAAGATCCTCCTCTCGGCCCTGCTCAAGAAGCACGGCATCCCCGAGAAGGATGTCGAGGTCGTGGTCATCGGCTCCGATTTCGCGCCGCTGCTGACCGGCCAGGCCGACGCGGTCAGCGGCTGGCTGACCGCGACGACGGCGATCAAGGCGCTCGGTCAGCCGCCGGTCACCTTGCGCTTGTGGGACGCCGGCGTGCAGCTCTATGCGCTGCCGCTCTACGCCACCCGCGACACGATCGAGAAGAAGCCCGCGATGCTCGCCGGCTTCCTCAGGGCAATGGCGCGCGGCTTCGAGTACACGCAGAAGAATCCGGACAAGGCCGTGGATCTGCTGGTGAAGGAGTATCCCAACTTCAAGCGTGACGACGAGATCGGAGGCGTCAAGGCGCTGCTGACCTTCGCCTTCAACGAGAACACCAGGGCAAACGGGTGGGGTGCGTTCGATCCCAAGATCTGGCAGGACCAGATCACGCTCTACGACGAGCTGAAGCAGTTCACCGCCGGCGCGCCCAAGCTCGACGACGTCATCACGATGTCGATCCTCGAGGCCACCAAGGACGCACGCGCGAAAATCGGATGATCGTCTTCAACGCAACGCTGCCCGACGGTAGCCGGCACGACGTCGAGATCGAAGCCGGCCGCGTCGCCGCCCTTCTCCCGCCGACCGTCGGCGAGCCCGGCGTCATGCTGCTGCCCCCACTGGTCGACGGGCATATCCATCTCGACAAGACGTTGCTCGGCCTGCCCTGGGTGCCGAACCAGGCGACCGGCAACGCGGTATCCGACCGCATCGAGGCCGAGCGCAAGGTACGCGCGGCCCGCACGGTTTCCGAGACCGAGACCGGCGCCAACCTGGTGAAGCAGGTCGTGGCGAGCGGCACGCTGCACATGCGCAGCCATGTCGACATCGACAACCAGCTCGGGCTCAGGAACCTCCACGCCGTGCTGGCGATCCGCGAGCGCTTCCGCGGCCTCGTCACCATCCAGATCGTGGCCTTCCCGCAAAGCGGCCTGCTGCGCTCGCCCGGTACGGCCGCCCTGCTCGACGAGGCGGTGGCGCAGGGCGCCGACCTGCTGGGCGGCCTCGACCCGATCGGCATCGACGGCGACCTCGCCGGCCATCTCGATCCGATCTTCGCGATCGCCGGCAAGCACGGCGTCGGCATCGACCTGCACCTGCATGACGGCGGCGATAGCGGCATCGCCCAGATGCTGGCGATCGCCGAGCGCACGCGCGCCAGCGGCCTTCGGGGCAAGGTCGCGATCAGCCACGCCTTCGCGCTCGGCTCCGTGCCGACCGACCTCGCCGCGCGCACCGCCGACACGCTGGCCGAGGCGGGCATCGCGATCATGAGCCACGGGCCGGGCGCCGGCACCATGCCGCCGCTGCCGCTGCTGCGCGCCCACGGCGTCGAAGTGTTCGGCGGATCGGACAATATCCGCGATGCATGGTCGCCGTTCGGCAACGGCGACATGCTCGAGCGGGCCATGCTGATCGGCTATCGCGGCAACTTCCGCCACGACCACGAGCTCAAGCTCGCCTACGAGATGGTGACGGAGGCCCCGGCCCGTGTGCTCGGGCTCGCGGACTACGGCATCAGGCCGGGCGGTCCCGCCGACTTCGTCGCCGTCGAGGCCGAGACGCTCGCCGAAGCCGTCGCTGCCCGGCCGCGGCGCAAGTGGGTGATGAAAGCCGGTCGCGTCGTTGCCCGCGATGGTGTACTGACCCCACCCTGACCAGGCGGGGACCTTTCAGCCATGGCGTCGCGACAGGCCGTGCTCGGGATGGAGCACGCCTCCTTCTATTACGGCTCGGGCCGCGTCTTCGAGGACGTCTCGTTCCTGCTCGACGACGCGCGCACGGCGCTGGTCGGCGAGAACGGCGCGGGCAAGTCCACCCTGCTGAAATGCCTGACCGGCGCGCTGGAGCTCAATGCCGGCAAGATCGTCCGCTCGCGCGGGCTGCGCGTCGGCAGCGTGCCGCAGGACGTGCCGGTGGGCCTCGCCGACAGGACGGTGCGCGAGGTGCTGCACGAGGCGCTGGTCCGCGCCGGCCAGGATGACGACTGGTGGCGCATCGACGTGCTGGTCGAGGAGATCGGCGTGGAGGCCGAGATCCTCGACAGGCAGTTCGGCGCGCTGTCGGGCGGCTGGCAGCGGCTGATGCTGATCGCAGCGGCGGCGAAGCTCGAAGAGCCCGACATCCTGATCCTCGACGAGCCGACCAACCATCTCGACCTCGCCAACATCAACACGCT
>CAMFJT010000328.1 GCA_945957125.1 uncultured Rhodospirillales bacterium
GGACTGGCGGGTGACCACCATCAGGTTCGCGTCCTTGAAGATCTGGTTCAGCTCGGCGATCGCTTCGGCCTTTTCCGAACGATTCACGGCTTTCTCCAATAAAGGCCCATCCCGGAGGATCCGGAACGGACCGGCTGCGTTGAGACCACAGCCTTCGTTGGCGGTTCACGCGAACGAAGGACGATGGTCCTGCTCGCCTGCCCCGGAAGTTCGGGTACCGGCGCCGGCATTCGCATGCCGGCGAAAATTCCCTTGCCCCCGTCTGCGCTGGCGGGTTTCCCCCTTAGGCCTGCCCCCGAAGGAACAGGTACCGGCGGTCTCGGACAGGTTTCCCGCCGCTCACCGGAATGAGCGACGAAACTCGATGACTTGGCCCCGCGTCCTAGCTGACGAGCGCGGTGGCCGGGTCGAGCTTGACGCCCGGACCCATGGTCGAACTGATCGACACCTTCTTGATGAAGGTGCCCTTGGCGCCGCTCGGCTTGGCGCGATTGATCGCGGAGACCAGCGCCTTGATGTTGGCGGTGATCGCCTCCTCGCTGAACGAGGCCTTGCCGACGCCGGCGTGCACGATGCCGGCCTTCTCGGCGCGGAACTCGATCGAGCCGGCCTTGGCGGCCTTGACCGCCGCCGACACGTCCTGGGTGACGGTGCCGAGCTTGGGGTTCGGCATCAGGCCGCGCGGGCCGAGCACCTTACCGAGCCGGCCGACGACGCCCATCATGTCGGGCGTGGCCACGCAGCGGTCGAAATTCATCTCGCCGCCGTTGATCTTCTCGGCGAGGTCCTCCGCACCGACCAGGTCGGCACCGGCGGCCTTGGCTTCCTCGGCCTTGGCGCCGCGGGCGAACACCGCCACGCGCACCGTCTTGCCGGTGCCGCTCGGCAGCTCGACCATGCCGCGCACCGCCTGGTCGGCGTGACGCGGATCGATGCCGAGGTTCATGGCGACCTCGATCGTCTCGTCGAACTTCGCCTTGGCGTTGGCCTTGACCAGCTTGACCGCCTCGTCGAGCGGATAGGTCTTCTCGCGGTCGACCGTGCCGGCGGCTGCCTTGAAACGCTTTCCCTGAGCCATGGCTTACTCCACCACCTGGAGGCCCATCGAGCGGGCCGAGCCGATGATCTGGGCCATTGCCGATTCGACGGTATCGCAGTTGAGATCGGGCATCTTCGCCTTGGCGATCTCTTCGATCTGGGCCTTGGTCACCTTGCCGACGATCTGCGTACCGACCGTCTTGGCGCCCGCCTCGATTCCCGCCGCCTTCTTCAGGAAGTAAGTGTTCGGCGGCGTCTTGGTGACGAAGGTGAAGCTACGGTCCTGGAACACGGTGATGACCACCGGGATCGGCATGCCCGCTTCCATCTTCTGGGTGCGAGCGTTGAACTGCTTGCAGAATTCCATGATGTTCACGCCCTGCTGACCGAGCGCGGGCCCGATCGGCGGCGAGGGGTTGGCCTTGCCGGCCGGCACCTGCAGCTTGACGTAGGCTTGGATCTTCTTGGCCACTGATATCCCTTTCTGTTGGGCGGCGTGGTTCGGCCAGGGCCGGCCTCCCACACCTCTTGCTCGCTCAAGTCCTTGATCCGAAAGGATTTCTGGACCTGAAAAGCCTCATGAGAAAAGGCCGGCCCACAGGCCAGCCCTCCAAGGGCGCGGGGTGTAGCAAACTCCCCCGCACTGCACAACCCCCGATTCTGTCGGTCTTTCTTTACTCCTCTCCCCCGCTAGGGGCAGAGGTTGGGAGAGGGGGTAGCGCACACCCTCTGCAACCCCTTCTCCTAACCGCTCCCCCTAGCGGGGGAGAGGAATATGAAGGGGAAATATATGGTGAGCCTTTAGAGCTTTTCCACCTGCGCGTAGTCGAGCTCGACCGGGGTGGAACGGCCGAAGATCGACACCGCGACCTTCACGCGCGCGCGCTCCTCGTCGACGTCCTCGACGGTGCCGTTGAACGAGGCGAACGGGCCGTCCGCGACCTTGACCTGCTCGCCGATCTCGAAGCTGACCGCGGGCTTGGGCCGCTCGACGCCTTCCTGCACCTGCTTGAGGATGCGGCCGGCCTCGGCCTCGGAGATGGCGACCGGCTTGCCGCGGCCGCCGCCGCCCAGGAAGCCGGTGACCTTCGCGGTGTTCTTGATCAGGTGCCAGGTCTCGTCGTTGAGATCCATCTTCACCAGGACATAGCCCGGAAAGAATTTGCGCTCCGTCTGCACCTTGGAGCCGCGACGGACCTCGACGACCTCCTCGGTCGGCACCATGACCTGAGAAATCTCCTCGGCCAGCCCCTTCTTCTCGGCCTGCTCGCGGATCGAGGCCGCGACCTTGTTCTCGAAGCCCGAATAAGCGTGAACGACGTACCAACGATGGGGCATTTCAGGCAATCCCGAGCAGCGTCTTGATGACGAAGCCGATGATCTTGTCGGCGACAAGGAAGAACAGCGCCGCGATCACGACGAAGATGAAGACCATGCTGGTGGTGATCATGGTTTCGCGCCGGGTCGGCCAGGTGACCTTGGCCACCTCGGCACGGACCTCGCGCACGAATTCGACTGGATTCTTCGTCATGCTCGCTTTCAGAAAGATTTGGCAGGAGTGGAGGGACTCGAACCCCCGGCCCTCGGTTTTGGAGACCGATGCTCTACCAACTGAGCTACACTCCTGCAGTGTCGTGCTTATAACCTATTTTTCGGCTACTTCACGACTTTGGTGACTACGCCGGCGCCGACGGTGCGGCCGCCCTCGCGGATGGCGAAGCGCAGGCCCTCGTCCATCGCGATCGGCTGGATCAGCTCGACCACCAGCCGCGCATTGTCGCCCGGCATCACCATCTCCGTGCCTTCCGGCAGCGTCACCACGCCCGTCACGTCGGTCGTGCGGAAGTAGAACTGCGGACGGTAGTTGGTGAAGAACGGCGTGTGGCGGCCGCCCTCTTCCTTCGTCAGGATGTACGCCTCGGCCTCGAAGTTCGTGTGCGGCGTGATCGACCCCGGCTTGGCCAGCACCTGCCCGCGCTCCACGTCCTCGCGACCGATGCCGCGCAGCAGCGCGCCGATGTTGTCGCCCGCCTCGCCGCTGTCCAGCAGCTTGCGGAACATCTCCACACCCGTCACCGTCGTCTTCGCCGTCGCCTTCAGGCCGACGATCTCCACTTCCTCGCCGACCTTCACGATCCCGCGCTCCACGCGGCCCGTCACAACCGTGCCGCGGCCCGAGATCGAGAACACGTCCTCGATCGGCATCAGGAACGGCTTGTCCTTGTCGCGCGCAGGCTGCGGGATGTACTTGTCGACCTCCTCCATCAGCTTCAGGATCGACTGCTCGCCCTGCTCCGGCGCCTTGTCCTCCAGCGCCATCAGCGCGGAGCCACGCACCACCGGGATGTCGTCGCCCGGGAACTGGTAGCTCTTCAGCAGCTCGCGAACCTCGAGCTCGACCAGGTCCAAAAGCTCCGGATCGTCGACCATGTCGACCTTGTTCATGTACACGACCAGCGCCGGAACGCCGACCTGCCGCGCCAGCAGGATGTGCTCGCGCGTCTGCGGCATCGGACCGTCCGCCGCCGACACCACCAGGATCGCGCCGTCCATCTGCGCCGCACCCGTGATCATGTTCTTCACGTAGTCCGCGTGGCCCGGGCAATCGACATGCGCGTAGTGCCGGTTCTTCGTCTCGTACTCGACATGCGCCGTCGAGATCGTGATGCCGCGCTCGCGCTCCTCCGGCGCCTTGTCGATCTGGTCGTACGCCGTGAACGTCGCACCACCCGTCTTCGCCAGGATCTTCGTGATCGCCGCCGTCAGCGACGTCTTGCCGTGGTCAACGTGCCCGATCGTCCCGATGTTGCAGTGCGGCTTGTTCCGCTCGAATTTCGCCTTCGACATGGTGTCACGACCCTCGTGATGCCTCAAAACCTGGAGCGGGTGAAGGGAATCGAACCCTCGTCATAAGCTTGGAAGGCTTCTGCTCTACCATTGAGCTACACCCGCTAGTCCTGAACAGAGCCAACCTCGCCTTGCATACCGCTGGTGGAGGGGGAAGGATTCGAACCTTCGTAGACGCGAAGTCGGCAGATTTACAGTCTGCTGCCATTGACCGCTCGGCCACCCCTCCGTACCGGCGGTATGCAACGCGAGATTAGCCCGTTCAGCCCGCCGCAACGGGCGCGCGTTGCTCGCAAATCCAATGAGTTACGTCAAGCGCCAAATCCCGTTACAAGCGCCGTCATGAGCGTTCGTCCACAACGTGGTGCAAAACCGTCGCGCGGCGGCCACCAATCCGTATGGCTTTATGGCCGCCACCCGGTGCTGGCCGCCCTTGCCAATCCCGAGCGCCGCGTCGAGCGGCTGCTGGCGACGCGGGAGGTGGCCGAGCGCCACGCCGCCGAATTCGCCGGCCGCTCGCCCCAGATCCTGCCGCGCGACGAGCTGGCGCACCGACTGCCCGCCGGCGCGGTGCATCAGGGCATGGCGATCCTGGTCGCGCCGCTCGAGGAGCCCGCCCTGGAGGACGTCCTGGCGCGCTGCGGCGAGGATGCGCTGGTCCTGGCGCTCGACCAGGTGACCGATCCGCACAATGTCGGCGCCATCCTGCGCTCGGCGGCGGCGTTCGGCGCGGCGGCGGTGATCGTCACCGAGCGCAATGCGCCGGCCGATACCGGTGTGCTGGCCAAGGCCGCCTCGGGCGCCCTGGAGATCGTGCCGCTGATGCGCGCGGTGAACCTCGCCCGCACGCTCGACCAGCTCAAGGGAGCGGGCTTCTGGACCTACGGCCTCGCCGAAACCGGCGACGCGCCGATATCTGCGCTCGACCTCAAGGGCCGCGTCTGCATCGTGCTCGGCGCCGAGGGCGAGGGCCTGCGCCGGCTCACCGCAGAGAAGTGCGACCGCCTGGTCACGATCCCGACGCAGGCGGCCCTGACCGCCCTCAACGTCTCGAATGCAGCCGCCGTCGCCGCCTATGAGTGGGCGCGGCGCGCGAATCCTGCTAAGAGCGCCCCGTAAGGACGGACTCGGGCTGGGTTAGCACAGCGGTAGTGCAGCGGTTTTGTAAACCGAAGGTCGGGGGTTCAAATCCCTCACCCGGCACCAGCCCATGACTTCGAGGAATCTTCGGCGGCGGCAGGCCCGACGCCATGCTCGCTCTGAACCTGCGGGCGGGCAGGCCTGGGAAGGCAAACCTCTTGCCACCTTTCTGTATCGGCGACGCCGGTCGCGCACATTCGCCCCGCCTGCCGAATAGTCCTGAAAGCTCTCGCGGCAGGACCGACCGAAGTGGTGCGCCGCAGAGGCCGGCGACGAGGATCTGGCTGGCCGGCCGGCAAAAAACCGGCAGGATGGCGCCCCACGCCCAATCACGCCGACAGGGAG
>CAMFJT010000329.1 GCA_945957125.1 uncultured Rhodospirillales bacterium
GAACGGCAACCTGACGATCCTCGATCCGATCTGGACGACGGCCTACGTCACGCGCAATCACGGCTACTTCGTCTACGACACGCTGTTCGCGTCGGACGAGAACAACGCCGTCAAGCCGCAGATGGTCGACAAGTACGACGTCTCCGCCGACAAGACGGTCTGGACCTTCACGCTGCGCGACGGTCTGGAGTGGCATGACGGCACGCCGGTCACGCCGGCCGACTGCATCGCCTCGATCAAGCGCTGGGGCGCGCGCGACGCGATGGGGCTCAAGCTCATGGACTTCGTGAAGGAGTTCAAGGAGGTCGACGGCAAGACCTTCCAGATGGTGCTCAAGGAGCCGTACGGCCTGGTGCTCGATTCGCTCGGCAAGCCGTCCTCGAACGTGCCCTTCATGATGCCGAAGAAGGTCGCCGAAACCGATCCCTTCAAGCAGATCGACAGCCAGATCGGCTCGGGCCCGTTCATCTACGTCAACGCCGAGTCCAAGCCCGGCGAGAAGCACGTCTATCGGAAGAATCCCAAGTACAAGCCGCGCAGCGAGCCGCCCTCGGGCCTGGCCGGCGGCAAGGTCGTCAGGGTCGACAAGGTCGAGATCCTCGAGATCTCCGACCCGCAGACGCAGGTCAACGCCATGATCGCGGGCGAGGTCGACCTGATCGAGCAGCCGCCGCACGACCTCGTTCCCGTGCTCAAGGCCGACAAGGGCGTGAAGCTGTTCGACTGGAACCCGCTCGGCCACCAGTTCATCTACCGCTTCAATCACCTGCAGCCGCCGTTCAACAATCCGAAGATCCGCCAGGCCGCGCTGCTCACCATCCGCCAGGAGGACTATCTCAAGGCGACGGTCGGCGAGCCGGAATTCTACAAGGTCTGCTCGGCGGCCTTCATCTGCGGCACGCCCAACGCGTTCGACGCGCCCAACGGGCTGTTCGTGAAGCCCGACTTCGAGAAGGCCAAGGCGCTGCTCAAGGAAGCGGGCTACGACGGCACGCCGATCGTGCTGATGCAGTCGACCACGCTGCCGGTGCTGACCAACGTCGCACCGGTGACCAAGGCACTGCTCGAGCAGGGCGGCTTCAAGGTCGACATGCAGTCGATGGACTGGCAGACGGTCGTCACCCGCCGCACCAAGAAGGACCCGCCGTCGCAGGGCGGCTGGAACATCTTCCACACCTTCTCCGTCGCCGCTGACATCCTCAACCCGATCTCGACCTCCTACATGGTGGCGAACGGCGACAAGGCCTGGTTCGGCTGGCCGACCGACCCGGAGATGGAAAAGCTGCGCGACGCCTATTCGAAGGAGACCGATCCGGCGAAGGGCAAGGCGCTGGCCAAGGCCGTGCAGGACCGCGCCATCGAGACGGCGCAGTACGGCTGGATCGGCCAGTGGTACGGGCCGGGCGCCATGCGCACCAACATCTCGGGCTGGCTCAAGGCGCCGGTCCCGGTGATGTGGAACATCGAGAAGAAGTGACATGAACCCGCCGTCGCCCCGAGCGGAGCGAAGCGAAGCCGAGGGGCCTTGCCGGCATCGGGCAAGGTCCCTCCACTTCGCGCTGCGCGCCCCGGCCGGGACGACGGCTTATCGCAATCGGTAGCCCATGCTCGATTTCATCGCCCGCCGTCTCGTCGCCATCGTCCCCGTCCTCGCGGTGGTGGCGGTGTTCGTCTTCCTCATGCTGCGGCTGACGCCGGGCGATCCGGCCGCCGTGATCGCCGGCGACAACGCCACATCGGACCAGATCGCCGACATCCGCGAGAAGCTCGGCCTGAACCTGCCGATCTGGCAGCAGTTCGGCATCTGGATCGGCAACATCCTGCAGGGCAATTTCGGCGAGAGCTTCTTCTTCAAGAAGACGGTCGCCGAGCTGATCGCCCAGCGTATCGAGCCGACCCTGGCCCTGGCGACGTGCACGCTGATCTTCGCGGTCTGCGTCTCGGTGCCGATCGGCGTGCTGGCGGCCTATCGCCAGGGCTCGATCTTCGACCGCTCGGTCATGGCCTTCTCGGTGCTCGGCTTCTCGGTACCCGGCTTCGTCATCGGCTACTGCCTGATCTACGTCTTCGCCATCGAGCTCGGCTGGCTGCCGGTGCAGGGTTATGTCCGCATCGGCGTCAACCTGGGGCAGTTCGCCGAGCGCATGGTGCTGCCTTCGCTCACCCTGTCGGTCGGCTTCATCGCGCTGATCGCGCGCATCACGCGCGCCTCGGTGCTCGAGGTGCTGAACGAGGACTACATCCGTACCGCCCGCGCCAAGGGCCTCAGCAACAGGGTCGTGCTGATGCGTCACGCGCTGCGCAACGCCGCCGTGCCGATCCTCACCGTGATCGGCCTCGGCATTGCCATCCTGATCGGCGGCGCGGTGATCACCGAGAGCGTGTTCGGCCTGCCCGGCCTCGGACGGCTCACGGTCGAGGCCGTGCTGAGCCGCGACTTCCCGACCATCCAGACCGTGATCCTGCTGTTCTCCGTCGTGTATGTCGTGATCAACCTGATCATCGACATCAGCTACACCCTGTTCGACCCGAGGATCCGCTATTGAGCGCGATAACCCCTGAAGACGTCGTCGTCGATTCCGCATCGATCGCGGCAGCCTCGACCAAGCGCCGCCCGCTGTGGCAGGTGGCGCTGCGCAACGTCAACGTCATCATCGGCGGGTCGATCCTGCTGATCATGGTGGCGATCGCGATCCTCGCCCCGTTCCTCGGCACGGTCGATCCGACACGCATCGATCCGGCCGCGCGCAACAAGAAGCCGGGCACCGAGATCACCTTCCGGCTGGAGGACGGCAAGACGGCCAAGCGCACCGTGCTGATGGGCACCGACAGCCTCGGCCGCGACGTCTACAGCCGCGTGCTGTACGGCACGCGCGTGTCGCTCGCCGTCGGCGTCAGCGTCGCGATCTGCGCCATCGCCATCGGCATGGTGATCGGCCTCGTCTCGGGCTACGTGCGCTGGGCCGACGGCATCATCATGCGCGTGATGGACGGGTTGATGGCCATACCGGGCATATTGCTCGCCATCGCGCTGGTCTCGATCTGGCGCGCCGGGCTGGTCACCGTGATCTTCGCCATCGTCGTGCCCGACGTGCCACGCGTCGTGCGCCTGGTGCGCTCGATCGTGCTGACCGTGCGCGAGGAGCCCTACGTCGAAGGCGCCATCTCGGTCGGCACGCCGACCTGGACGCTGCTGTTCCGCCACATCCTGCCCAACACCATCGCGCCGCTGATCGTGCAGGCGACCTTCATCGCCGCCGCCGCGATCCTGGCCGAGGCCGCGCTCTCCTTCCTGGGCATCGGCATCCCGCCCGAGATCCCGAGCTGGGGCAACATCATGGCCGAGGGCCGCACCCTCTTCCGCGTGTTCCCGCACAACATCCTCTATCCGGGCATCTTCCTCGCCCTCACCGTGCTGGCGATCAACATCATGGGCGACGGCCTGCGCGACACGCTCGATCCGAAGATGAGTAAGAAAGTATGACACTCCACCGTCGCCCCGAGCGGAGCGAAGCGAAGCCGAGCGGCCTCCTCTTCGCTGGCAGCAGCCGCATGAAGAGATCCCTCCACTTCGCCCTTCGGGTTCCGGTCGGGACGGCGGAGGTGCTGCGATGAGCAACTCCGCCAAGCCCGTCCTCGAAGTTCGCAACCTCACCGTCGCGCTGCCGGCCGGCGCCGACCGCGCCCATGCCGTCGAGAAGGTGAGCTTCACCGTCAATCGCGGCGAGATCGTCTGCCTGGTCGGCGAATCCGGCTCGGGCAAGTCGGTGATCGCCTTCACCGTTATGGGACTGCTCGCCAAGGCGTTGAAGCCGCAGGGCGGCGAAATTCTGCTCGAGGGCGAGAACGTGCTCACCGCCAGCGAGGAGCGGTTGCGCGAGCTGCGCTGCACGCGCATGTCGATGATCTTCCAGGAGCCGATGACCGCGCTCAACCCGGTCATGACCTGCGGCGAGCAGATCGACGAGGTGCTGCGCACCCATACCAAGCTCGACGGTGCGGCACGCAAGGCCAAGATCATCAAGATCCTGACCCGCGTGAAGCTGCCCGAGCCCGAGCGAATCTACGCCTCCTACCCCCACCAGCTCTCCGGCGGCCAGCGCCAGCGCATCATGATCGCCATGGCGCTGGTGCTCGATCCCGTGCTGCTGATCGCCGACGAGCCGACCACGGCGCTCGACGTCACCACCCAGGCCGAGATCCTGAAGCTGATCGCCGAGCTGCAGGAGACCGAGGGCACCGGCGTGCTGTTCATCACCCACGATTTCGGCGTGGTCGCCGAGATCGCGCACAAGGTCGCCGTGCTGCGCTGGGGCGAGCTGGTCGAGATGGGACCGACCGAGCAGATCCTGTCGCGGCCCGGCGCCGGTTACACCCGGATGCTGATCTCCTCGGTGCCGTCGATCCATCCGGCGCATCGCGGCGTGCGGCTCGAGGGCAAGACCGTGCTGCGCACCGAGAAGCTCGGCAAGACCTACGCCGCCAAGTCGTTCTTCCAGAAGGCCCGCGTGGTCAAGGCCGCCGTCGACGTCGATCTCGATATCCGCCGCGGCGAGACGCTCGGCATCGTCGGCGAATCCGGCTCGGGCAAGTCGACCGTCGCGCGCTGCATCGCGCGGCTGATCGACCCGACCGAAGGCAAGGTCTTCCTCGGCGACACCGAGATCGCCACCATGTCGGCGAGCCGGCTCCGGCCGCATCGCCGCAAGGTGCAGATCGTCTTCCAGGACCCCTACCGCTCGATGAACCCGCGCATCACGGTGGGCGATTCGATCATCGAGGGGCCGATGAATTTCGGCCTGTCGCGCGGCGAGGCCATGGCGCGCGCGCGCAAGCTGATGGAGACCGTGCGGCTCGACCCCAACGCGCTCGACCGCTTCCCGCACCAGTTCTCGGGCGGCCAGCGCCAGCGCATCTGCATCGCCCGCGCGCTCGCCATGGAACCCGAGCTGCTGATCGCCGACGAGGCGGTCTCCGCGCTCGACGTGTCGGTCCAGAAGCAGGTGCTCGAGCTGCTCGACGAGATCCGCACCCGCCTGAACCTCGCCGTGCTGTTCATCACCCACGACCTGCGTGTCGCCGCCCAGATCTGCGACTACGTCGCCGTGATGAGCCGCGGCCGGGTCGTCGAGTACGGCTCCGCCGAGCAGGTCTTCGGCTCGCCCAAGGATGACTATACCAAGGCGCTGTTCGCTGCCGCGCCGGGCCGCCACTGGGAATTCGGCAAGTTCGCGACGGCCTAGTTCCCGTCGCATCTGCGGCAATGAGCTAACCGGCGCGCCCTTGCTGTCTCGCCGGCTCCGAAGCGTAGATCGCTCCCGGAAGCGACCACGATCCGTACTCGATGCAAATTCACTCGTCTGTCCG
>CAMFJT010000330.1 GCA_945957125.1 uncultured Rhodospirillales bacterium
GAGATTCGCCTTAGTCTCGTGGGCTCGGAGATGTGTATAAGAGACAGCAGGAAGATCGTCGACGAATAGGACAGCAACGGCTTGCCGTCCTGCTCGAGCAGGCCGCGCAGGAAGGCGAGGTTGCGGCCGTGGCGAGGCACCTCGACGCGTGTAACCAGCGGCACGGTGGAAGAGCCGGCGGCGAGGAATTCGGCAGCGAACGATACCGTGCTCGGCGCCATGCCGGTCACGACGCCGGCCGCGCGCGTCACGGCCGAATCGGCGAAGCTCATCATGTATCCGCCATGCAGCGCGCCGCCCGAATTGCACATGTGCGGCAGGGTCGGCTGGATCATCGTGACGCCATCGGCCTCCTTGCGCGCGTAGGACGGTCCGATGTGGCGCGAATAGACGCTGGCATTGACCAACTGCTCGAAGCCTTCGGGCACCGTCTGCGCCGGCGCGGTGCCGTTCGTGGACGCGGCCGCTTCCTTGCGTCCCATGACCTTGGTGCGCGCGACGTGGCGGATCACGCCGGACCACAAGGCCACCGTCTTGCCCTGCTGCGTGATGCTGCCGCGGGCGAAGGCGAGGCGGCCGGTGACCTGCAGCGGCTCGCCGGTCGCTTCCAGCGGCACGCCGGTGCGGCCGGCGCTCAGGAACTCGACGGCGATGCTCACGGTCATGGCGAACGAGGTGTTGGTGCCGCCGTCGGCGGCGCGGCCGGCCACCAGGCAGAGCGCGTAGTCGGCGAAGGCCAGGATCGCGCCGCCATGCACGCCGCCGGCATAGTTGCCGTGCCGCTGCTCGGTCGGCAGCACGCAATGGACCGTGCCGGCCTTCGACGCATCACCGTGCATGCGGAAGTAGAACGGGCCGACATGGTCCTCGAAAGGGTCCGGTGGGGTGAAGACGGTGTAGCGGGCGAGGTCGATGGAATCGGGCATTTCCATGCTCTAATAGAAGAGCCCGAGACAATTCAAGAAGCACCACGGAGCGAAACGACATGGCGGGGTCCGTCCACAAGGTCGACATTTCCTGGGACCGGCGCCCGGCGGGCACCGTAGCCACTGTCGTGTTCGACAATTCGAGGCGGCTGAACGTCGTCGGGCCTCCGGCGCTGCTCGACCTCACAGAAGCGTTCCTGGGGCTCGCGCGCGAAGAGGATCTGCGGGCGGTTGTGTTCGCCGGTGCTGGCGGCAAGGCCTTCATCGGCGGCGCCGACATCAACCACATGGCGGCGATGCGCCATCCCGACGAAGGCCGGACCTTCATCACGATGATCCACAAGCTCTGCCAAGCGATCCGCGATTGCCCGGTGCCGGTAATCTGCCGGATGGAAGGCTACACGCTGGGCGCGGGGCTCGAGATCGCGGCGGCGTGCGATATCCGGATCGCGGCAGACAACGCCTTCTTCGGCATGCCCGAGGTCAAGGTCGGCGTGCCGTCGGTCGTCGAGGCCGCGCTGCTGCCGCGCCTGATCGGCTGGGGCCGCACCTCGTGGATGCTGCTGACGGCGGAGAACATCGATGCCGCGACCGCCGACCGCTGGGGCATGGTCGAGCAGGTCGTGCCGCTCGACAGGCTCGACGTCGCCGTCGCGCGCTGCGTCGACTCCATCGTCGAAGGCACGCCGAAATCGGTGCGCGCGCAGAAGCGCCTGATGCGGCGCTGGGAACGGCTGTCGCTCGACGAGGCGGTGCAGGCCGGCATCGATTCCTTCGCCCAGTCGGTCGGCGAGGGCGAGCACATCGAGCCCATGACCGCGTTCGTCAACCGCAAGAAGAAGGGCTGAGCATGAGCAGGACGGTCCGCATCGGCTGCCATTCGGGGTTCTGGGGCGACACCGAGACGGCGGCGGCGCAACTCGTGCGCCACGGCAATGTCGACTACCTCGTGAGCGACTATCTCGCCGAGGTCACCATGTCGATCATGGCGGCGCAGAAGCTGCGCAATCCGCAGGCGGGCTACGCGACCGATTTCGTGACGGCGGTGATGGGACCGCTCGCGAAGGAGATCGCGGAGAAGAAGATCAAGGTGATCACCAATGCCGGCGGCGTGAACCCGCAGGCCTGCCGCGACGCTGTGCTGAAGGCGTGCGAGGCGGCGGGCGTGGCGCTCAAGGTCGCGCTCGTGCTGGGTGACGACCTGCAGCCGCGAGTCGACGAGCTGCGCAAGCTCGATATCCGGGAGATGGATACCGGCGCCGCGCTGCCGGCGCGCATCACGAGCATGAACGCCTATCTCGGCGGCTTCCCGATCGCCCGCGCGCTGGCCGAGGGCGCCGACGTGGTGATCACCGGACGGGTCGTCGATTCGGCGGTGACGCTGGGTGCGCTGATCCACGAATTCGGCTGGAGCATGGACGATCACGACCGGCTGGCGGCCGGCACGCTGTGCGGCCACATCATCGAATGCGGCGCGCAGTGCAACGGCGGCAACTTCACCGACTGGCAGCTGGTGCCGGACTACGACAACATGGGATTCCCCGTGGCCGAGGTCGAGGCCGACGGCTCGTTCGTGCTCGGCAAGCCCGACGGCACTGGCGGGCTGATCACGCCGGCGACGGTGGCGGAGCAGATGCTCTACGAGATCGGCGATCCGCGCGCCTATATGGTGCCCGACGTGGTGTGCGATTTCACGCAGGCGCGCTACGAGCAGGTCGCGGCCGACCGCGTGCGCGTCTCGGGCGCGAAGGGACGGCCGGCGACGGACACCTACAAGGTTTCGACCACCTTCCCCGACGGCTACAAGCTCTCGACCATCTTCATGCTCGGCGGGCGCGAGGCCGTCGCCAAGGGGCGGCACAGCGCCGAGATGATCATCCGCAAGACGCGCCGCCTGTTCGCCGAGAAGGGCTGGGCCGACTACCGCGACGTGAGCATCGAGGTGATCG
Source organism: uncultured Rhodospirillales bacterium (assembly GCA_945957125.1). GTDB lineage: Bacteria > Pseudomonadota > Alphaproteobacteria > Reyranellales > Reyranellaceae > Reyranella. The sequence goes on from CAMFJT010000330.1 coordinate 2,876, forward strand.
GCGGCGAGGCGACCTACGGACCGCACGCACGCACGGCAGACAGCCGTGAGGTCGTGGTCAAGATCGCGGCCCGGCACGACCAGAAGGAAGCGCTCGGCCTGCTCGGCCGCGAGATCGCGCCGATGTCGACCGGCGGCGTGGTCGGCATGACCGGCAGCTTCGGCGCCGGCCGCGTCTCGCCGACGCCGGTGATCCGCATGTTCTCCTGCCTGGTGCCCAAGAGCCAGGTGCCGGTGACGATCGACCTCGAGGGGCGGCAGATCCCGATGCAGGAGGGCGCTCGCAGCGGTGGCTTCACCGCCGCGCAGCTTCCGGTCGAGGCGCCCGCTGCCGCGCCGCTGACGGCGGCGGCGTCAGGCGAGACCGTGCCGCTGGTCGCGCTCGCCTACGGCCGCTCGGGCGACAAGGGCGACAACGCCAATATCGGCATCTTCGCGCGCAAGCCCGAATACGTGCCGATCCTCGAATCGGAGGTGACCGAGGAAGCGGTGGCGAAGTACTTCGCCCATCGCATCGACGGCAAGGTGACACGCTGGCGGCTGCCCGGCATCGGCGGCTTCAACTTCCTGCTGCGCCAGGCGCTCGGCGGCGGCGGCATGGCCTCGCTCAAGGCCGACCCGCTGGCCAAGGCCTTCGCTCAGATGCTGCTCGATATGCCGGTGCGCGTCCCGGCCGGGATGGCGCGCGACCTTGCCGCCTAGAGCCCCGTGCGCCGCGTGCTCCCGGAGCGGCCGGCAAGCAGCACGACGATGATGGCCGACAGGAAGGGGTTGACGACCTGCAGCAGCAGCAGGGTCTCGAGCCCGATCCGCCCGTCGATGAACGCCATCAACGAGGTCATGAGCACGATGTGCAGCGCCACGCCCGCGAACAGGGTGACGAGGATGGCGCGCACGCCGAGCCCGTAACGCGAGAGGGCGGCCGCGAAGATGATCAGGCAGAGCGGCAGGAAGAGGGCGAGCGCGGTCAGCAGCCCGGGATTGTAATGGCCGGACATCACGGCCGGGCCGGCATGGGCGAACAGGTTGATCGACGGGATGGCGAAGAAGCTGAGCCCGATCACCGGCCAGCGTGCGGCCAGCAGCGCCGACAGCGGGCCGGCGAGCCATACCGCCGCGACGTTCACGGTGGTGATGAAGGAGAACGGCACCGGGCAGGCGTTGGGATCGGCGAAGCCGACGCCGGCGCACAGGAAGCCGCGAAAGGCATAGGCATGGCCGGTGGCGTCGATGCCGTGCTCCTCGAACTGGTGCACGAGATAGACGAACGTGCCGGCCCAGGTCAGCCACGCCATGTCGCCCCAGCGCGTCATGGAGCGGTCGCTGCGCAGGACGTTGGTGCACAGCAGGATCAGCAGCAGGCCCGCCGCTCCGAGGCCGATCCACGGCCAGACCAGGGCAAAAGCAAACATCGCCGGGAACCTAGCCCCGCGCCGGGGTGCCGTCGACGATTACAATGTATCAACCGCACTTCGGGCGATGGCCTCGCCCCATTCCTGCAGGAAATGGCCGCCGTCGGCGATCTCGAGGGGCGGCGGGCAGTGCCTGATGTGGGCATGCAATGCGCGCATCGTCGGCGGGCCGAGCACGGGATCCTGCATGCCGATCGCCATCAGGCTGCGGCCGGTCCAGGCGTTGCGCCAGAAGTCGCGGGCCTGCCGCGAGACCGCCGCACCCGGCGCGTCCGGCCGGTCCGGCACCAGGTTGGGGAAAGCGCGCACGCCCGCCTTGCAGGACGCATCGGGATAGGGCGCTGCGTAGGCGGCCGCCTCCGCGTCGGCGATGTGCGGACAGGCGCGCTGCATCAGCTTTGCGATGTCCATGTCGGGGCTTCGGTTTGAGAAGTCGCGCCAGTCGAGGAAGCCCCGGCTCAGCGGCTCGTCGCCCGTGCCGAGCGTCGTGTTCATCGCGAGCAGTGCCGCGAACCGCTCGGGCATGGCCATCGGCAAGGTGAGGCCGATCAGCCCGCCCCAATCCTGCACGACCAGCGCGATGTTGCGCAGGTCGAGCGCTTCGATGAGGTCGAGCAGGCAGCGGCGGTGGAAATCGAAGCTGTAGGCTGCCTCGTCGACCGGCTTGTCCGAGCGGCCGAAGCCCGCGAAATCCGGAGCGATCACGCGATCTCCGGCCGCCACGAAGACCGGTAGCATGCGACGATAGAGGTAGCTCCAGGTCGGCTGGCCGTGCAGGCAGAGCCACGTCCTGGCCGCCTGGCGCGGCCCGGCATCCACATAGTGCATGCGCGGGCCGTCCGCGAGTTGGTAGTAGGAGGGCGCATGGGTCCAGCCGGGGAGGTCCCGGAACCGATCATCGGGCGTGCGCAGAGCTGGGATCAATGGTGTATCCTCCGGGTATGAGCGCCCCCGCCAAGCCTGTCGATGCCAAGGATGAGCGCGCCGAACGGCTGGCCGCGGCTCTGCGGGAAAACCTCAAGCGGCGCAAGGCCCAGGCGCGCTCCCAGGCCCGCTCCCAGGC
>CAMFJT010000331.1 GCA_945957125.1 uncultured Rhodospirillales bacterium
AGCCCTTCCATGTTGGCGAGGTTGGACGGGGCGACGATGGGCGACACGGTCTTGCGCTGGGCGGTGTGGCGCGGCGGGTCCATGCGGATGAAGTTGGGCAGTTCCTCGCCCTGAGGCTGATCGGTGATCTGGATGCCGCCCAGCTCGGAGGCCGAGGAAAAGGTCGCCGGATCCAGCTCGACCTTCATGATGTCGGCGTAGCGCGTGACCGACCAATACGGCCCGAACGGGCTTTCGGGGTGGTAGTGGACCGGGTCTTCTCGCCGCAGCCGGGCGAAGTGCGGGCCCCAGCTATCCTCGCGGTACAGGCGCGGCTGGCTGACATCGACGTCCATGTGGCGTTCCTTCCCCTTCTTTTCCTCAAGGCCGCCTGCGTGGCCCGTGCAAGTCAAGAGGATTAGTCGCCGGTTCACCCGATTTGGCGCGTTGACAGTGCCAGTGCGTCGGCGCAAACCCTCGCCGCGCCGCCTCTCAGGCGGCGTTCGTACATCATGGCCCCAGCCGAACCGTCCCAGACCCAGACCAGCGCAGACCCCGCGCCGGCCCCGAGCGCCCCGCACCATCCGGCGGGGGCGGCGCTCGTCGTCGGGGCGCTGGGCGTCGTCTTCGGCGACATCGGCACCAGCCCTCTCTATGCGCTGCGCGAGACCTTCCTGCACGGCAGCGGCATGGCGCCGACGCCCGAGCACGTATTCGGCGTGCTCTCCATGCTGTTCTGGGCGGTCACGCTCACCGTCACGATCAAGTACGTCGCCCTCATCATGCGCGCCGACAACAAGGGCGAAGGCGGCGTGCTGGCGCTCGCCACCCTGGCGTCCCGCGGGCTGAACGGGAGGGCCCCGAAGATCCGGATCGGCATCATCGTGCTGGCCGTCATCGGCCTCGCCCTCTTCTATGGCGACGCCATGATCACACCGGCGATCTCGGTGATGAGCGCCGTCGAGGGTCTGTCCGCGGTGACCCCGGCTTTCACGCCGTTCGTCATCCCCCTCGCCCTGGTGATCCTGGTCGGCCTCTTCATGCTGCAGGCCCGCGGCACGGCCGACGTCGGCCGTCTGTTCGGTCCGGTCATGTTCGTCTGGTTCCTGGTCCTGGGCGTGCTCGGCGCCTGGCAGATCGCGAAGAACCCGGTCGTGCTGGAGGCGATCAACCCCATTCACGCCTACTATCTGGTCACGGATCAGGGATTCGGCATCTTCTGGGCCTTCGGTTCGATCGTGCTGGCCGTCACCGGCGCAGAGGCGCTCTATGCCGATATGGGCCATTTCGGCCGCGGGCCGATCCGCATCGGCTGGTTCGGCATCGTCATGCCGGGTCTGCTGCTCAACTATTTCGGCCAGGGCGCGCTGATCATCGAGAACCCGGCCATTATCCATCAGGTCTTCTTCGAGCTGGTGCCGGCCGACTACATCATCTTCCTGGTGATCCTCTCCGCATTCGCCACCGTGATCGCCTCGCAGGCGGTGATCACGGGCGTCTTTTCGCTGACCCGGCAGGCCATCCAGCTCGGCTACCTGCCGCGCATGGAGATCCTCCACACGTCCGAAACGGCGATTGGGCAGATCTATATTCCGAGGGTGAACTGGCTGTTGATGTCCTGCATCATCGCCCTCGTGGTGGGCTTCGGATCGTCCGGAGCGCTGGCCGGCGCCTATGGCCTTGCGGTGACCGGCGCGATGCTGGTCGATGCGGCGCTCGCCATGGCGGTCGCCATCCTGGTCTGGCGTTGGGCCTGGCCGCTGGCGGCGGCGGTGTTCGGGTTCCTTGCCATTCCCGACCTCGCCTTCTTCATCGCCAATGCGCTCAAGATTCCCGACGGCGGCTGGCTGCCGCTGATCGTGGCGTTCCTGATCTATTTCACGATCACCACCTGGCGGCGCGGCCGGAAGATCGTGGCAACCGAGCTGAGCGAGGGCTCGCTGCCGCTCAAGCAGTTCCTGGAGCGCATGGAGCGCGCTCCGGACCGCGTTGCGGGCACCGCCGTCTTCCTGACCGCCGATGCCAGCCGTACGCCCGCCGCGTTCCTGCACAATCTCAAGCACAACAAGGTCCTGCACGAGCGCATCATCATCCTGCAGGTCGACACAATGGACGTGCCGGTCGTTTCCGACGCCAACAGGGTCGAGGTCGAGCGGCTGGGCAAGGGCTTCCACACGGTGATTGCCCATTACGGCTTCACCGAGCAGCCCGACATTCCCGAGGCACTGCGGGCCTGCCGTCCGCACGGCATCGCCTACGACGAGATGGAGACCTCGTTCTTCCTCGGCCGCGAGACCCTTGTGCCGTCGCAGCACTCCAGGCTCGGCCGCTGGCGCCGCGACTGGTTCATCTCGCTCTCGCATTCCGCCTCGGCCACCAAGACCTTCTTCCGTATCCCGCCCAACCGCGCTATCGAACTCGGCAACCAGATCCAGATCTGAGGCCATCGCCATGCCGCGTTCTCCGCTCGTGCTGCTGCCGGGCCTGCTCAACACGCGCCGCGTCTACGCCCCTCAGGTCGAGGCGCTGGCCGACATCGCCGACTTCACGATTCCCGAGCTCTGGCATCACGACACGATGGCCGCCATGGCCGAGGCCGTTCTCGCCTCGGCGCCGCCGACCTTCGCCCTGTGCGGCTTCTCGATGGGCGGCTACGTCGCCTTCGAGATCTTCCGCCGTGCGCCGGAGCGGGTCGAGCGCATCGCCCTGATGGACACACAGGCCGGGCCCGATTCGCCGGAGACGGCGGCGCGCCGGCGCGGCTTCATCGAGCAGACGCAGATCGGGCGGTTCCACGGCATTCATCCGACCCTGTTGCCGCAACTCGTCCATCCGTCGCGCGTCGCAGACGAGAGCATCAGCCAGCCGCTCCTCGACATGGCGAGCGAGGTCGGCGGCGACGGGTTCGTGCGCCAGCAGCAGGCGATCCTGGGCCGCGCCGACAGCCGCCCCCTGCTGGTCGAAATCGACAGGCCGGCGGTGGTGATCGTCGGACGCCAGGATCTCGTCACGCCCCTGCCACGCGCGCAGCAGATGGCCGCCGACATCGCCAATGCCCGCCTCGTGGTGATCGAGGACAGTGGACACATGACACCGCTGGAGAAACCGGCCGAGGTCTCGGCCGCGCTGAGGAGATGGCTGACGCAATGAACACGATCTACGCCCGCGAGGACGATCTCGGCGCCGATGAATATATCGACGTCGTGGCCAAGTCGGGCCTGAACCGTCCCATCGCCGACCGCCCCCGCATCGAGCAGATGCTGAGGCACGCCAACCTGATCCTGACGGCGCGCCAGGACGGCAGGCTGGTCGGTTTCGCACGCTCCCTCACCGATTTCTGCTTCTGCTGCTATCTCTCCGACCTCGCGGTCGACAAGGCCTGCCAGGGCCAGGGAATCGGCCGCCGACTGATCGAAGAGACGCGCGCCGCCGCCGGCGGACCGAAGACCACCACCCTGCTGCTCTCGGCACCGACGGCGATGTCCTTCTACGAAGGCATCGAGATGCCCAAGGCCGACAACTGCTTCCTGTATCGTCGCCAGGCTTGACCGACATCAAGGGGCGAAACGCCAAATGGTTCTAGTTCTCCACGCAGCAATCGATGCGTGGAGTACGGAATGCCCCAATCGCGCCGCCGCTGGCCGATTCTGATCGCCTTGCTCGCCGTCGCGGTGGGCGCCGGAGGCGCCGCATACCGCTACTGGCCGCGGCCCCAGCCGGCGTTCCTCACCCTCTACGGCAACGTCGACATCCGCCAGGTCGACCTCGCCTTCAATGCCAGCGGCCGCCTGCAGGAGCTGCGCAAAGAAGAAGGCGATGCGGTGAAGGAAGGCGAGACGGTGGCTGTGATGGAGGCCGACACCTATCGCGACGCCGTGGCCCTGGCCCGCGCCCGGCTCGCGGCGCAGCGCGCGGTGGTGGACCGCCTGGAAAGCGGCAGCCGTCCCGAAGAGATCGCTCGCGACCGCGCCCAGGTCGAAGCCAACAAGGCTGCCGTCGCCGACGCCGAACTCCTGCTGAAGCGGAGGACCGAACTGCTGGCCGGCGGCAACGTCTCGCGCCAGCTCTACGACGAGGCGAAGAATGCCTACGATTCGGTGCGCGCCCGTCTCGACCTTTCCCAGCAGGTCTCGCGCCTGACGGAGATCGGTCCGCGCCGCGAGGACATCGAACAGGCCAAGGCCCTGCTGCGGTCGGAAGAATCGGTCGTCTCGCTGGCGGAGCGCCGGCTCGCCGATACGGTGCTGAAGGCACCGTCCGAAGGCATCGTGCTGAGCCGCATCGTCGAGCCGGGCGCAATGGTCAGCCCGGCAAATCCGATCTTCACCCTGTCGCTCACCGACAAGGTCTGGGTTCGCACCTACATCTCCGAACCCGATCTCGGCCGCATCCGGCCCGGGATGACGGTGACGATCTTCACCGATACCGATCCGACCCGCCCGTACGAAGGCTGGATCGGCTTCATATCGCCCACGGCCGAGTTCACGCCGAAGACCGTCGAGACCACGGAGCTGCGCACCCAGCTCGTCTATCGCCTGCGCGTGTTCGTCAAGACTCCCGACGACCGCCTGCGCCAGGGCATGCCGGTCACGGTCCGCGTGCCGCTCGGCGCCGGCTAGGCCGGCCATGCCCGCACCGGTCATCCTCGAGCATCTGGACAAGAGGTTTGGCGCAACGGCCGCGCTGACGGACGTGACGGCCACGATCGCCGCCGGCCAGATCACAGGTCTCGTCGGACCGGATGGTGCCGGCAAGACGACGCTGCTGCGGCTCATCGCCGGCCTGCTCGCGCCAGAGGCGGGAACGCTGGAGGTGCTGGGCCACCCGGCCACGGACCGCGGCACGGTGCGCGGTGAGATCGGCTACATGCCGCAGCGTTTCGGCCTCTACGAGGATCTGACGGTCCAGGAGAATCTGAGCCTGCAGGCTGACCTGCACGATCTCGACGAGGGCGCGCGCAGCGAGCGCTTCGCGACGCTGCTCCAGTTCACCGGCCTCGCGCCCTTCACCGGCCGGTTGGCGGGGCAACTCTCCGGCGGCATGAAGCAGAAGCTAGGGCTCGCCTGCGCCCTGCTGCCGCGACCGAAGCTGTTGCTGCTCGACGAACCCAGCGCCGGCGTCGATCCCGCCTCGCGGCGCGAACTCTGGCGCATCGTGCGGACGATGGCGGGAACCGGCGTCGCCATCGTCTGGAGCACGGCCTATCTGGACGAGGCCGAACGCTGCGACAGCTTTCTCCTGCTCGACCGCGGCCGCCTCCTCGCCTCCGGAAGTCCCTCGGACTTCACGCGGCGACTGGAAGGACGAACCTTCCTGATCGAGCTTCCCGAGCGACAACGTCATCGCATCCAGCGTGGCGCGGC
>CAMFJT010000332.1 GCA_945957125.1 uncultured Rhodospirillales bacterium
AATGCACGACCTTCTGATCGCGCCGTTCCTCGATTTCGGATTCATGAGGCGGGCGCTGGTCGCGAGCCTCTGCCTGTCGATCGGCGGCTCGTCGATCGGCGTGTTCCTGATCCTGCGCCGCATGAGCCTGATGGGCGATGCCCTGGCGCATGCGCTGCTGCCGGGTGCGGCGCTCGGCTTCCTGCTGGGTGGGCTGTCGCTGCCGGCCATGAGCCTCGGCGGGTTCCTTGCCGGTATCGCCACGGCGCTGGTGTCCGGTGCGATCGCGCGTTTCACCTCGATGCGCGAGGATGCGAGCTTTGCGGCCGCCTATCTCACCGCACTGGCTCTGGGCGTGCTGATCGTGTCGTTGCGCGGCTCGGCGGTCGACCTGATGAACATCCTGTTCGGCGCCATCCTCGCGGTCGACGACCAGGCGATGTTCCTGATCGCCGGCACGACGACCGTCACCCTGGTCGGGCTGGCTGCGATCTACCGGCCGCTGGTCGTCGAATGCTTCAATCCGGGCTTCCTCGCCGCCATGGGCGTCACGGGCGCGCTCTATCATTATCTATTTCTCGGCCTGGCCGTGCTCAACATGGTCGCCGCCTTTCAGGCGCTCGGCACGCTGATGGCGCTGGGCCTGATGCTGTTGCCTGCCGTGGCGGCCTCGTTCTGGGCGCGCGAGGTCTGGTCGATGACGGCGATCGCCGCGCCGATGGCATTCTTGTCGGGCGCGATCGGCCTGCTGGTCTCCTTCCATGCCGGCCTGCCCTCCGGGCCGGTGATCGTGCTGGTCGCCAGCCTGTTCTTCCTCGGCTCGCTGCTGCTCGGCTCGCGTGCCTCGGTGCGCGCGCGGCTATCGCGTCCGGTCCATCTTCGCGGCTAATCTGCGGCATGGCTCTGGAGAACAATGCGCAGGTGGCGCTGGCCGCCTTCGCGGTCGGCATCGGCTTCGGTGCGCTCGCCCGCTGGTCGGGCTTCTGCCTGCGCGGTGCCGTCGAGGATGTGCTGACCAAGGCCGACGCGCCCCGCGCGGGCGGCTTCGTGCTGGCGATCGCCGTGGCGCTGATCGGCGTGCAGGCGCTGGTGCTCACTGGCCGGCTCGACCTCTCCAAGGCGGTGATCCTGCCCAACGCGCTGTTCTGGGGCGGCGCGCTGCTCGGCGGCGCGCTGTTCGGAATCGGCATGGTGCTCACCGGCGGCTGCGGCACGCGCATGCTGGTGCTGGCCGCCGGCGGCAACCTGCGCTCGGTCGTGGTGTTCTTCGTCTTCGGCTTCGTGGCCTACGCCACGATTCGCGGCATCCTCGCGCCGACGCGCGCCGCGCTGATGGCCGCCAGCTCGGTGACGCTCGCCAGCCAGACCCTGCCGCTCGCGGCCGGCGGCGCGGCGCTCGTGGCGGCCCTTGCCTTCGTCGCCTGGAAACGCCCGCCGGCGAGGCACCTGGTTGCCGGTGCGCTGATCGGGCTGCTCGTGCCGGCGGGCTATCTCGTGACCGCCGTTCTCGGCGGCGACGAGTTCGAGCCGGCGACGGTCGAGAGCCTCAACGTCACGCGCGGCGGCGGCGATGCGCTGATCTACCTGCTCACCTGGACCGGCTCGAAGATCAATTTCGGCATCGGCTTCGTGGCCGGCGTCTTTGTGGGTGCGCTGCTGGTCGTGGCACTGCAGCGCGACTTCAGGCTGGTCGGCTTCGAGCGGCCCGCTGACATGGCGCGCTATGCCGCCGGTGCGGCGTTGATGGGTGTGGGCGGCGTGCTGGCGCTGGGCTGCACCGTGGGCAACGGCCTCACCGGCATCGCCTCGCTGGCGCCGACCTCGTTCATCGCGCTGCCGGCCATGGTATTGGCGGCGGCGGCGACACTGAAATGGCGCTGGAGGAGACAGCCATGACCGCGACGCTCGAGACGACGACCGCCAACGGCATCCATATGCGCTACGCCGAGGCGGGCAGCGGTCCGCTGGTGCTGTTCTGCCATGGCTGGCCGGAGAGCTGGTATTCGTGGCGGCACCAGCTCGCGGCGATCAGCGAGGCCGGCTTCCGCGCCGTCGCGCCTGACATGCGCGGCTACGGCGGCACCGAGGCGCCCGAGCCGATCGACCAGTACACGCTGTTCAACCTGGTCGGCGACATGGCCGAGCTGGTCAAGGCGCTCGGCGAGACCAGCGCGGTGATCGTCGGCCACGACTGGGGCGCGCCGGTCGCCTGGCATGCCGCCCTGTGGCGACCCGACCTGTTCACCGCCGTGTGCGGCATGAGCGTGCCCTACGCGCCGCCCGGCCAGATCGACATCCTGACGGCGCTGGGCAAGCTCGGCATCAACGACTTCTACCTGCAGTATTTCCAGAAGCCCGGCGTACCCGAGGCCGAGCTGCAACAGGATATCCGCGGCGCGCTCCGCCGCATCTACTACACCGCCGGCGGCGAGCTCGACGACAAGGGCAAGGGCTTCGCGCGCCTCACCACCGGCACGCTGCTCGGCAACACCGTCGATCCGGCGGCGCTGCCGCCGTGGCTGACCGAGGCCGACCTCGATTACTACGCCGGCGAGTTCGCCCGCACCGGCTTTCGCGGCGGGCTGAACTGGTACCGCAACCTGCGGCGCAACTGGGAGCTCAGCGGTCCCTGGCGCGGCCAGCCGATCCGCCAGCCTTCGCTGTTCATCGCCGGCAGCAAGGACGGCGTGTTGCGCTTTCCCGCGGCGCAATCGCAGCTCGATGCCTTCCCCAAGACCTTGCCCGGCCTGCGCGGCAGCCACATCCTCGACGGCGCCGGCCACTGGGTGCAGCAGGAGCGCGCGGCCGAGGTCAACCGCCTGTTGGTCGAGTTCCTGAAGGGGCTGAAGGCTTGATGGAGGGGGTGTTTCTTCCTATCTTCCTGAATTGGAAGACAGGAAGAAAATGGCCCTCAACATCAAGGATCCCGAGACTGAAGAGGTGGTGCGTCGGCTCGCCAGGAGCACCGGCCAGTCGATAACCGAGGCCGTCAAACAGGCCGCGACGGAGAAGATCAAAGCCATCGACGCGGAAAAGGCTGACCGGAAGGCGGCGCTTCGAGCTTTCATCGAGCGGGCGCGCTCGAGGCCGAATCTCGACCCGAGGACAGATGACGAGATACTTGGCTACAATGAGCGGGGCACGTTCGATTGATCGTCGTCGATTCCTCCGCGATGGTGGCCATTCACCTCGCCGAGCCGGAAGCTGAAGAATTCAGCGATCTGATTGCCAATGAAGGCGCGCTCTATGCGTCGACCTTCACGCTCTTCGAAACCCGCACCGTGCTCTCGTTTCGGACAAGCATTGTAAAGCCCAGCGAATTCGAGGCGTGGCTCGTCGTTGCGCGAGTCATTTCCGTAGCATTCGACGAACGTCAGTCAGCGCTGGCGTTCGACGCCTACCAGCGCTGGGGCAAAGGCAACCATCCGGCCAACCTCAATCTCGGTGACTGCGCCGCTTATGCTCTGGCCAAGAGCCTCGATGCGCCCTTGCTGTTCAAGGGCGACGACTTCCCGAAGACCGACATCCGGCGCGCGCTGTAGCTACTTCTTCTCCTCGAACTTGAGCGCCGCGCCGTTCATGCAGTAGCGGTCGCCGGTCGGTTGCGGGCCGTCGGGAAAGACGTGACCGAGATGGCCGCCGCACTTGGCGCAGGTGACCTCGGTGCGGATCATGCCGTGGCTGGCGTCGGACGTCGTGTCGACGGCCTGGTCGTTCATCGGCGCCCAGAAGCTCGGCCAGCCCGAGCCGCTCTCGTACTTGGTCGAGGAATCGAACAACGGCTCGCCGCAGCCGGCGCAGCGGAAGATGCCCTTGCGCTTCTCGTTGTTCAGCGGGCTGGTGAAGGGCCGCTCGGTGCCATGGTTGCGCAGCACGTGGTGCTGCAGCGGGTCGAGCTCCTTCTGCCACTCCGCGTCGCTCTTCTCGATCTTGGTGCTCATGATGCCCTCCAATCTGGGGATGATCGGCGTTCAGACAAGCGCGCGCAACTCGCTGGCCGCGACCGACAGCATGGCCAGGTCGATCGGCCCCGCTGCGGCCAGCTCCTCCTTAAGGCGGTCGACCCGCTCGAGGGCGAGCGGGCGGGCCTCGCTCCAGCGCTGCAGGGCGCCGTCGGCGTCGCCCTGCAGGCGCAGCGCCGAGCCCAGCAGGTCGGCATGCAGCGCCGCCAGCTCGTCGAGCATCGCCGCCGCTGCCTGCGAAGGCCACTGACCGTCGCGCGGCAGCTTGTGGGCGGCGGCCTCGAGGCGGGCAAGGGAGAGCCGCTCGCCCAGCTGGAAATAGAGCCGTGCCGCATCCTCGATCGAGCAGCCGTTCGTGCGCGCCGCCAGCATGAGGTCGCCGGCCGCCGCCAGGGTTTCCAGCGATGCCGCCCGCCGCGCGGTGGCGGCCGGCGCGCCCAGAGCCTCGAAGGCGGCGGCGCGCTCGTCGAGCGCAGCGCTCTCGGCCTCGCCGATCAGGACGGGCGGCAGATTGCCCAGCGCGGCCACCGCGGCGCCGAGCTGCTCGGTGGCGGCCAGGGTATCGATCGGCTGCGGCAGACGGCGCAGGGTCCATTGCACGGCGCGCAGCAGGAAGCGCTGCGAGGCGACCAGCATTCGGGTCTGCGCCTCGGCCTTGAGGTTCTCATCGAGCGCCTCGATCTCGCTCCACAGGTCGCGCAGCTTCCACGCGTCGCGCACCACGGCGAAAGCGCGGGCGATCGCCGCGGCCGGCGCACCGGTGCGCTGTCCCACGGTGCGCACGAAGGTCGGGCCGCAGCGGTTCACCAGCGAATTCACGACCTGCAGCGTGGCGATCTCGCGCCGCAGGCGGTGGTGCCGGATCTGCGTCTCGAACGTCCGCTGCAGGGTCGTCGGGAAATAGCGCAGTAGCTCGCCTTCGAGCAGCGGATCGTCCGGCAGGTCGGAGTCGAGGATCTCGTCGGTGAGATCGATCTTGGCATAGGCCAGCAGAACCGACAGCTCGGGCCGCGTGAGGTACTGCCTGGCGATGGCGCGGGCGCGCATGGCGGCGGTGTCCGGCAGGAACTCGACGGCGCGGTCGAGCCGGCCTCTTTCCTTCTCCGGCCGTTCCAGCGCGCGCATGAAACGCTCCAGCCGGTCGTGCTCCTCCGCCGCCTGCGCTTCGGCGACGCTGATCGCCTGGCCCTGCTGGTAGTTGTTGCGCAGCACCAGGGCGGCGACCTCGTCGGTCATGCCGAACAGCAGCGCATCGCGGCCCTCGGTCCGGCCGCCGCTGGGACCGCGGATCGCGATCTTGATGTTGACCTCGTGGTCCGAGGTGTCGACGCCGGCGGAATTGTCGAGCGC
>CAMFJT010000333.1 GCA_945957125.1 uncultured Rhodospirillales bacterium
TCCTTGGGCTCATCGATGGGCCATCCCTGCGAATCGACCGTCGCGCCGTCGGACGGGGAATAGGGACCGGAAGCCGTCGGCGTTTCCTCGGCCCGGTGCTGCAGGCCGATGGCCAGCAGCCCCGTCAGCACGAGGGCGCCAACAAGCATGACGAGGCCGAGCGTCAAACCCTTGATCGTCCGATACATTTCATCAGCCCCAACGAACCCAACACCCGGTGGGTTTATTGGCTCTCTCATTGGCGGTTTCAAGGCAACGGCGCCGCTTTGCCGGCGGACCGCGGCACCGCCTTCGCGCGCATTGCAGGCAAAATCTCCTCCGCGCAAAGCTTGAAGAAAGCCTCCTGATCCGGCCCGATCTGGTTGAGGATGATGTGGTCGCAGCCTGCGGAGACGTATTTCTCGATCGCCGCGAGATGCCGATCGGCCGACGGCCCGCAACTCACGGCCTCGCCAACCGCCTCGACGGAGACATGCTGCGAGGCGGCCGCAAACGCTTCCTCGTGGGGCAGTTCCGCCAGCACCGGCCAGCCTGCCAGCGACCATCGGAAATAGCGGTGCGCCGTCCTGCGCCCCTCCTCCTCGCTCGCCGCGCAGGACATCGCGACCTCGGCATAGCGCGGCCCGGCGCCGCCCTCCCCGGCATAGGTGTCGATGAGCTCACGCTTCGCTTCGGTGACGATCAGGCCGTCGGCCTTGCGGGCGCCAAGCCTTGCGGCATCAGGCCCACCCGCCGCCAGGATCACGGCGGGCTTGTGCCTGGGCTGGTCGAAAATCCTTGCATGGTCAGCGCGAAAGTGTGCGCCGCCGTAGCTCACGGTTTGTCCGGCGAGAAGCGCGTCGATGATCTCGAGCGCTTCGATCAGCCGTTCGTGGCGCTCCGCCACGCCCGGCCAACCTTGCCCGACGACATGCTCGTTGAGACGCTCGCCGGCGCCCAGCCCGAGCGTGAAGCGATCTCCCGACAACACGCCCATGGTTGCCGTCGCCTGGGCGACGATCACCGGGTGATATCGCATGATCGGACAGGTCACGGCGGTCATCAGCCCCATCCGGCGTGTCGATTGCGCGATCGCTCCGAGCACGGACCATGCAAACGGCGCGTGACCCTGCTCTGCCAGCCAGGGAAAGGAGTGGTCGGAGATTGCCGCGAAATCGAAGCCGACTTCCTCGGCACGCCGGGCGTTACGGATCAGATCGGCCGGTCCATGCTCCTCCGACATGAGCTTGTAGCCGATCCGCAGCATCAGCGTTCTCCCCGCTTCTTCTTGTCCTCGCTCTGCTCGGAGGCGCTGTAGCGGCTCGAAGCGCGCTCCACCGTTTGCGCCGCCTCCTGATCCTTGGGTGTTCCCAGCTTGCGATCCCAGGAGGGATGATCGGCGGCCGCGTTCTGTCGCTTGTCGTCTGCGCGGGGGGTATCCATCGGGCTCTCCTGCGTGGGGGTGGGTCAAGGTCAATGCCCCCCGCGGCACGAAGTTGCCTCGCAGCGCCTGCCCTATGGAGTTCGGAACGAGCCCGGGTGTAGCTTCCGACGATGTCCATCGCTTCGGCACCCGCTTCCGGTCGCACGACCCGCCTCCCTCCCGGCCCGCCGCTGCGGCCCTGGCAGGCGGTGCGCTACCTGCGCGACCCCTACTCGACCGCACGCGAGTATGCCGCACGGTACGGGCGGGTGTTCCGGGTGCAGACCTTCCGCCACTGCGTCATGACCGGCGATCCCGAGCTGGTTCGCCAGATCATCGCGGCGCCGGTCGACCAGTACGCCGTGAACTACGAGCCCGGCCCGGCGCGCGTCTTCGGCAAGCGCTCGATGCCGATGCTGGCCGGCCGGCCGCTGCGCCGCGAGCGCCACATCATCGTGCCGCCGTTCCACGGCTCGGCGGTCGCCGCCACCGGCCAGATGATCCGCGAGGTGACGCTCGCCACGTTCGGCGCCCGGCGACCGGGCGACAGCTTCGTCGTGCGCGACGTCGCCGCCGACTTCTCGCGCGATGTCATCCTGCGCACCATCTTCGGCGCCGATGCCGGCACGCTGGACGACTTCCGCAGCGCCGCCCGCGACTTCGCGCAGTCGTTCGACTACGTCGCCTTCCTGTGGCTCGCCGCCTTCCATTTCGATCTCGACTGGCTGCCGCCAAATCGGCGCCTGGCGCGCACGCGCCGGCGGCTGGAGGACCTGCTCCAGGCTGCGATCGAGGCGTCGCGTGCCGGCACCCTGCCCGAAACCGCCATCCTCAATCGCATCGTCGCGGCGCGCCACGACGACGGCACGCCGATGGACGACGAGGCGATCCGCGACAACATGGTGACGACGCTGTTCGCCGGCCACAAGGTGAACGTCGCCTCCCTCGCCTGGGCCTTCCACTGGCTGCACAGCCGGCCGGATTGCCTGAATGCGCTGACCGACGAGCTCGCGCCGCTGGGGCCGGACGCCGACCCGGCCGCCTGGGCGGGGCTGCCCTATCTCGACGCCGTGGTGAAGGAAGTGCTGCGCCTCTATCCGCGAGCCTCCGAGATCTACCGGCTGCTCGCCCGGCCGATGGAGCTCGGCGGCTATGAGCTGCCGGCAGGCACCGATCTGGCGGCCTCGGCGGCCATCCTGCACTACGACCCGGACCTGTTTCCCGAGCCGGACGCGTTCCGCCCCGAGCGCTTCCTGAACCGACGCTTCGCCCCGCACGAGTTCATCCCGTTCGGCGGTGGCGAGCGGATGTGCCCCGGCGGGCACCTCTCGGCCTATGTGCTGAAGGTCGCGCTGGCGACCATCGTGACCCGCTGGCGCTACACGCTGACCGACACGCGTCCCCTGCAGGTCCGTCGAATCGCGGGCATGATGGCACCGGGCAACGGCGTTCCGGTTCGCGTGGCCGGCCCGCGCTGATCTCCCGGGCTAATGGACGACGGGCTTGTCGGCGGTGACGAGGATGTAGTCCGACATCGAGAACGGCGTCCCGAGCGGCGAGCGCAGCCGCTCGTAGGCCTTGCGCACCATCGGATGCAGCCGCTTGGAGGCCACCGGATCGGCCAGCAGCTTGCGCACGAACTCGAAGAAGCCCGGCACGACGTCCTTGTCGATCGAGGTCAGCACGCAGTTGCGGAAGCCCATCGATTCGACGATCTCGCAATAGCGCTTGCCGCCATAGACGTTCTCGTTGGGCACCTGGTGGCCCCAGCGCTCGATCGAGCCGCGCAAGCCGCCGGTCAGCAGCATGCCGTCGCGCTCCAGCGGGATCAGGTCGATCACCGCCAGCCGTCCGCCCGGACGCAGCACGCGGAACGCATCGCGCAGGAAGTCGGCCCGCGTCGGGAAATGGAAGGCCGCCTCGAGCGACATCACCTTGTCGATGCTGGCATCCTCGAACGGCAGGCTGGTCGCCGAGGCGCGGATATACTCGACGTTCGGGAAGGCATTGTGCTGCCGCGCATAGGCGAGCTGGACCTCGGTGACGTTCAGCGCGCTGATCCGGGCCGGCCGCCTCATCCGCATGATGCGCTGGTCCTGCTCGCCGAAGCCGCAGCCGGCATCGATCACGACGTCGCCCTCGCGGATGTCCGCCGCGTCCGCCAGCAGGTCGACCATCGCCTCCGCCGCGGAGCGGTAGTCGGTCGCCGTGCGCCAATAGCCGAGGTTCAGGTACTTGCAATCCGGCGAGGGGCAATTGTCGGCGCCCATGAACTCGTAGCAAAGATCCGCCCGGTCGCGATTGCGCGCGAACAGCAGGCGGTAGACGAGGCTCAGGGCGCTCATCGGCTTCGAGGTGACGCTGGACGACTCACTCATGATCGATCTGCCCCTGTCTTCCGGCCGCAGCAGCCTATCCGCTCGGGTGCGAAGATTGAAGCGCTCTCGGGAACTCCGCTATAGTTTCATGACGCGCAAGAGCTGGGGGTGATGCTGGAAGAGCAAACCACGCGGGGCCTGCCGCCGGGACCGCCGATGCGGCTGTTCCAGACGGTCCGCTATCTGCGCGATCCCTACACCACGCTGCGCGACTGGGCCCGGCAACACGGCGCGCTGTTCACCGTGCGGACGGCCCGGCTCTGCGTGATGACCGGCGACCCGGAGATGATCCGGCAGATCGTCACGGCGCCGACCGAGCAATATACCGTCCATCTCGAGCCGGGCCCGGCACGCGTGCTGGGCGTCAACGGCAGCACGGGCCTGGCCGGGCGGGCGCTGCGCCGCGACCGCCGCCTCATCGTGCCGTCCTTCCACGGCGACGCGATGCATTCGATGGGCGGCGCGATCCGCGACATCGCGCTGGCGACCTTCGGCGCCCATCGCCCGGGCGAGGAGTTCGTCGTTCGGGAGGTCGCCAAGCGGTTTGCCCTCGAGTCGGTGCTGCACACCGCCTTCGGCGCGAAGACCGAGGAGGAGCTGGCGCCCTTCCGCGAGGCCGCGCAGGCGCTGAACCACTGCTTCGAATATTCCGCCCTGCTGCTGCACATCGCCTTCCATTTCGACATCGACTGGCTGCCGCCCTACCGCCGGCTGGCGACCGCGCGCGGCCAGCTCGAGACGCTGCTGCAGGCCGTCATCGACCAGGCGCGCGCCGAGGGGCCGACCGGCCCGGCGGTCCTGCACCGCATCGTCGCCGCACGCTATGACGACGGCTCGCCGATGAGCGACGTGGCGCTGCGCGACAACATGATCACCGCCCTGATCGCGGGCCAGGAATCGACGGTCGCCTCGCTGTGCTGGTGCTTCTACTGGCTGCATCGCGAGACACGATGCCTCGACAAGGTGCTCGACGAGCTGGCGCCGCTCGGGCCCGACGCCGATCCGCTGGACTGGGCCGCCCTGCCCTATCTCGACGCCTTCGTGAAGGAGACGCTGCGGCTGTTCCCGCGCGCGACGGAGGTCTATCGCACGCTGGCGCAGCCGATGCAGCTCGGCCGCTACGAGCTGCCGGCCGGCACCCACCTCGCCGCGGCGCTCGCGATCCTGCACTACCAGCCGGATCTCTATCCCGACCCCGAGGCGTTCCGGCCCGAGCGCTTCCTGGAGCGCCGCTTCGCACTGTACGAATACCTGCCGTTCGGCGGCGGCGAGCGGATGTGCCCGGGCTGGCACCTCGCGGTCTTCGAGCTGAAGATCGTGCTGGCGACCCTGCTCACGCGCTGGCGTTACACCCTGCTCGACCCCGAGCCGCTGCAGGTCCGCCGCATGGTCGCCCTGCGCGCCCCCGGAACCGGCGTGCGGATGCGGGTCGACGGCACGCGATCGATGGCGTCCTGAGCTCCGCTGGGGGCGC
>CAMFJT010000334.1 GCA_945957125.1 uncultured Rhodospirillales bacterium
GAGCAGCACAAGCCCGAGTTCCTGCGCATCAGCCCGAACAACCGCATTCCCGCGATCGTCGATCCCGACGGTCCGGGCGGCAAGCCGATCAGCCTGTTCGAATCGGGCGCGATCCTGATCTACCTGGCGGAGAAGACCGGGCGGTTCCTGCCCACGGATCCGGTCGCCAAGTACAAGGCTCTGGAATGGCTGATGTGGCAGATGGGCGGCGTCGGGCCGATGTTCGGCCAGGCGCATCACTTCCTGCGCGCCGCGCCGACCAAGATCGAGTACGGCATCAAGCGCTATGTCGACGAGGCCAAGCGGCTCTACGGCGTCCTCGACAAGCAGCTCGCGGGCAATGCCTTCGCCTCGGGCGCGGACTATACCATCGCCGACATGGCGATCTTCCCCTGGGCGGCGCGCCACGAATGGCACCAGGTCAACCTCGCCGAGTTTCCCAACGTCAAGCGCTGGTACGACGTCATCAATGCCCGGCCGGCAGTGGTCAAGGGCATGGCGGTCCCGTACCTGAATTGAGGAGCCTCGTTCGCCGGGAGCGCGGCATGACGTACAAGGCGACGGTCGTCGCCGCGTCGCTGCTCGCGCTGGCCGGCTGCACCTCGCGCAGCGGCCCGTCGGGCTGCGCGCCGCCGCTCGCGCCGGCGGTGCAGGTCGAGCTCTATTTCGGCCTTGCGACCAAGGGACGGGAGATCGACGGCACCGAGTGGGCTGCGTTCCTGAGCGCGGAGGTGACGCCGCGCTTTCCGGATGGGCTGAGCGTCGTCGACGTCGCCGGCCAGTACCGCAATCCGTCGGGCCGGATCACCCGCGAGCCCAGCAAGCTGCTGATCGTCATCGTGCCCGACGGCACGACGCACCTGGCGAAGGTGCAAGCCGTCGTCGATGCCTACAGGAAGCAGTTCGACCAACTCAGCGTGCTGCATGTCGAACGCGCGGTCTGCGCGGTGTTCTGATCAGCCGAAGCCGATGGCGTGCGTGGCGAGCCCCAGCACGATCGCCGCGCCCAGCGCCCACAGGAGATTGAGCTCGGTGAAGGCCACGAACGCCGTCGCGGCGGCCGTGATGCCGAGGTTCATGACGCCGATGCCGGAGGCGTTGGCCATGATCCAGCCGCTGGCGAGGATCATGCCGATGGCCAGCGGCACCAGCCCGTCCTTCACGATGGCGAGCCAGCGCGACTGGCCGGCGCGCTGCATGAGGCGGCTCATGGCGAAGGCGAGCAGGCAGGGCGGGCCGGTCATCGCCACCGTCGCAACCAGCAGGCCGGGCAAGCCGGCCAGATGCCAGCCGATCAGGCTGACCACCATCACGTTCGGTCCGGGCGCGAGCTGGGCCAGTGCGAACAGGTTGGCGAACGTCCGCGCATCCATCCAGTGCATCACGTCGACCGCCTGACGATGCATTTCCGGCACGACGGCGGTGGTGCCGCCGAACTGCAGCAGAGACAGCCAGGCGAAGGTCGTGCCGAGTTGCTGCAGGAGTTCGTTCATCGGCCGCGCCGCTCGCGCCAGACCAGCGCGATGCCGACCGGCCCCAGGACGGCGACTGCCAGCGCCATCGGCACGTGCAGCAGGCCGACCGCGCCGAACGCCGCCAGTCCGACGGCGAGCGCCGTCAGGTTGGGTCTGAGCCGCCGGGCCATCTTGATCGCGGTGCCGATCACCAGGCCGGCTGCCGCCGCCGCGCCCGCGCCGATCGCCGCGCCCACGCTCGGCAGGTCGGCGATGCGGTCGTAGATCAACGCGATGCCGATCAGCACCGCGATCGGCGTGCACAACAGGCCGATCACGGCGGCCAGTGCGCCGACGGTGCCCTGGAAGTGGTCGCCGATGATGATGGCGGCGTTGACCGTGTTCGGACCCGGCAGGACCTGACCGACGCCAAGCACCGAGGCGTATTCCCGTTCGCTCAGCCAGCGCTTCTCGGCGACGATGATATGTCGCGCCCACGGCGCCACGCCGCCGAATCCCAAGAGTCCGATCTTGGCAAACCCCAGGAAAAGCTCGGTCCGGCTGACGTTCATTGCGGTCATCGTAGTGTCTCCGGGGGCAGCACGTCCAATCCTCGGATCGCCCTTGGTCTCGACGTGAGTTGCTCATCGAAGCCCCCGGTCGGTTGTCGATCGGAACCTGGTTTGTCGATATCGCGCCAGGGTCTTCGTTTGCCCGCTTGCAGCCGTGAAACGGCAGACGGCGCGCGCTTGGAGCCACAACCAGGATCTTGTCATGCAAATGGATGATGAAATGCCACTTGACCTTCGTTTATGATCGAGTTGTGTGGGAGAAATAAAGAACGTCCGACGGTTGGATGTTGCGATGGGGGAACAGTGTCCAGTCATGGGAGTGGCCGCTTCCAGGAGACCATCGGGTATGGCTTGCGCAGCTCCCGGCTCGCGAAGCCGTACTTCACGGCACGCTGCAACCGAGACGACAAAATGGATGAACTCGTGCTGGCGGCGTACGATGTCGCCGTCGGGCTGGCAGGATGGCGTCAACTGGCGGCGACGGTGGCTGCGGCGCTGGATTGCAAAAATCTCCTGATCTTCCTGTTCGACGAGCGGAGCGGTGCGCTCGACCTGCTGGCGCAGATCGGGTTGAGGGACCCGGACAGGGTCGAGGCCTACCTAGCGATTGCGCAGAAGATGGCGGTCCGTTGGGGTGATGCAGCGCGACCAGCAGGCCCACGGCCGTCCCGCCGCCTCGCCCTTGGCGCGTCATCCGTCAAGACGGTGCGTTGGAACTCGCTGCAGGAGGCTGTTGCCGACGGGTATCTGGCGGGAATGGAGGTAGCCGGCGCCGGCGACCCTCCCTGGCTGTGCATCGGTGTGGATATCGCCGATCCGATGGAGGCCGACGGCATTCAAGACAAGATCGAGCGCGTGCTTCCACACTTGTGTCGCGCCGCCGAAATCAGCCGCTGCCTGCGTGCCGCGACCGAGCGGTCGTCCTTCAGCGATGCGCTGTGCGATCGCCTGCCGTTCGGGGTCGTTCGTTTCGACCGCGGCGCCGCAGTGATCTATTCCAATGCCGAGGCCGAGCGGATTAGTCGCCTGCGCGATGGCTTCATGATCGTCTCGCGCGGGGTACGCGCCGCCTCCTCGGCCGACGATGCCGCGCTGCAAGGGGCCATCCGCGAAGCGATGGTCGCGAGCAAGATTCCATTCACGCGCTGGCTCACGCTGAAACGCGGAAAGGCGCGATCCTACAGGGTTCTCGTGACGACGATCTCCGATGTGCATCGGGGCGAGGGAAACATCGGGTTCTGTGCCTTGTTCATCACGGATCCGGAACGCCCGGCAACGATCGGTGCCGAGATCATCGCCGACGCACTCGGCCTCACGGCGGCGGAGGCGAAGGTCGTCGCGCGTCTGGCGGGGGGGACATCCTTGCCCGAGATCGCCGCGGACTTGAAGGTGAGCATCAACACGGTGCGCACGCTGCTCGCCCGGGCGATGGGCAAGACAGGGACGAACTCGCAGGTCGCGCTCGTCCGCCTGGTGCTTACCAGCTTCAGCCCCGTCGGCTGATCGGCGGCGGATACCCGCCGCGAGAGATTGATCTAATTTTTTTTCTACTGTCATCCAATTGGATGACGCAGCGAGCGGTTGTGCTCAGTAGTCTGTCACATCATGTGCTGGCGAAGCTGGGGAGCTGAGCAGCCGATCGGGTGCTGACGAAGTGGGGCCGGCGATGACGCCGGCGAACGGAAAAGAGTGGGGTTTAGCGGACTGTCCAATGATGCCGTGAGGCACCCGTAAAGCGGGTGTCTGCTCTGAAATGTTCTCCGCCGTAAGTGCGGCGCGTAGATTCTAGCGGGAGTGGAAGGGTTCATGTTGCCTGGAACGACCGATACCTTGACGCTGATTTGCCACGCCGCGACCGGCGTCGGTGACCTTCGGCTTTCTCCCAATCCTGCAGGCAGGCCCTCGAATTGGGCCGCACCAGATACGTCCGCCAGCGTTCGCGGCGGCGCAACTCGCTTCGACTGACTGGCAACTTGCAAGACCAATAGAACACATCAAGGGGTTGAAAATGTCCATTACTGTGAACGGCTCCGGAGACTATGCCACCATCCAGGACGCCATCGCGGCGGCCTCCAGCGGCGACACGATCTTCCTCACGGCAGGAACCTATGCCGGAGCCGTCGATATCGAAGGCAAGAGCCTGACGATCACCTCGGGCAATGCGGGTAAACCGCAGGATCAATGGGAGTCGGGCAGCGAGGTCGTGATCGACCGGATTTCGACCGATTCGAGCCTGACCGTGGACGGCATCCACGTGAATGCGACCCAACCGGGAGCGACGTGGGTCAATGGCGGCACCTGGGAGGCGATCGGCTTCGTCGGCGACAGCACCGAGACGTTGACGGTCCGGAACTCGGTTCTCTCGATCGACGCCGGAGGTGCGCCTGACGCCCTGCAGGGCTTCGGCCTCAACATCACCTACAATACCGGCGACATCACGGTCGATCACACGGTGTTCGGGCCGTTCGTGGGCGGTTTCGCCAATCCGGCGGTCAGCAACTACGGTGCCTGGATCAACGGTTCGCTCGATACGTCCCGCGACATCGCGATCACCGACAACACGTTCGATCTGGGAACGCCGCGCCAGGTAGGGCTTGCGTTCGACGGGCAGGTCGGGGGGCCGCAGATCGAGGTCAGCGGCAACGACTTCGGGCCGGTCGGGACGGCTCCCGGTGCGGTGCGCGTGTTCGACAGCGGCGACACTCTCAGTGGTCCGCAGGATTATTCGGGCGTTGCCGGCAACACGTTTGCCGATCCGCCGGGTGAGCGTGGCGGCATGACCAACGAAACCGACTACGAAGGAAGCGGCAACGGCGTGACCGTCACCTTCGGTTCCGGCACCTATGCCGGCGGCGCGAGCTACGATTCCGTGATCGACGCCAGCGACGCGAGCGCGGGCCAGACGCTGACCGGCGGCGCCGGCTCCGACCTCATCGAGGGCAGCGCGTTCGACGACACGATCGAGGGGGCCGGCGGCGACGACACGCTGGTGGGCGGCGGTGGCGTCGACGCGGCCGTGTACGGCCAGGCGACCGACACGCTGCAGGTGACTGCGACGGGCAGCGGCTGGAACGTCGTGTCGGCAAGTGAAGGCACGGATTCCGTGTCGGGAGTGGAAATCCTGCGCGGGACGGGCGGCAGCCAGGTCCTGCTGGTCGGCAGCGGCGGCTTCGCGACCATCCAGGCGGCATTGGCGGCGGCGCATGACGGCGACACGGTGC
>CAMFJT010000335.1 GCA_945957125.1 uncultured Rhodospirillales bacterium
CCGTCTGGTCGCTTCTTGCCGCGGCCACGAGCCGCGTTCATGACTTGAACTGTCATGCTCTTGCCGGAGCGCGGCTCTCCAGAGCCGCTCTTTCTTCCGCTTTCCACGTCCCCTGAGCGGCTCTGGGGAGCCGCGCTCCCAGCCAGGGAGGAGGGCAGAGAGTCGCTGGCTCGTTTCGGCGCTGCAATCCTTCCCGGATTGGGCTAGAGGGAGCGCGCATGGACGGCGAACCGACGATTGGCGCTGAAGCCGCTGGGGGCGTGCACGCTCGTGGCCCTCTCGGGCCTGGCCGGGTCGGCATCATCGATGTCGGCTCCAACTCCATCCGACTCGTCGTTTACGAGCGCGCCAGCCGCGCGCCGTTGCCGGTCTTCAACGAGAAGGTGCTGTGCGGCCTGGCGCGCGGGCTCGACGCGACCGGGCGGCTCAATCCGCAGGGCGTCGAGATGGCGCTCGCCAACATCGACCGCTTCGCCACGCTGGCGCACAACATGAAGGTGACGTCGCTCGACCTGCTCGCCACCGCGGCGGTGCGCGATGCTTCGGACGGGCCGGAATTCATGCGCCAGCTCGCCAGCCGGCCCGGCATCGAGGCGCACGTCGTCAGCGGCAAGGACGAGGCGCGCTTCTCCGGCTTCGGCGTGATGTGCGGCCTGCCCGAAGCGTCGGGCGTGATGGGCGACCTGGGCGGCGGAAGCCTCGAGCTGGTGGCGCTGGGGCGCGGCCAGCTCGGCACCTCGACGACCTTGCCGATAGGACCGTTGCGCCTCATGTCGTCGGGCAAGGGAGATCCGCGGCGTGTCGTGGTCGACGCCATCGAGGGCGTGGGCTGGCTGCGCGAGCATGCCGGCCGGACGTTCTACGCGGTGGGCGGTGCCTGGCGCTCCTTCGCGCACCTTCACATGGAGCAGGCGGGCTATCCGCTGCACATCATCCATCAATACGACATCCCCGCCGACGAGGCGCGGGCGATGGCGCGCCTGATCGCGGTGCAGAGCGCGAAGTCGCTGGAGAAGATGCCGGGCGTGTCGCGCCGCCGTGTCGACACCCTGCCGCTCGCCTGCCTGGCGCTCGACCGGCTGCTGGCCGCGCTGCGGCCGCGCAATGTCGTGTTTTCCGCCTTTGGCCTGCGCGAGGGCTTCTACTATCAGCGCCTCAGCGAGGCCGAGCGCGCCCGCCACCCCCTGATCGCCTTCGCCGAGGAGCAGGGCGTCGACTGGCGGCGCTTCGACCTGGCGCCGTCCGAGATCTTCGACTGGCTGACCGCGATCTTCGCCGGAGAGACGGAGGCGGAGCGCATCCTGCGCACCGCCGCCTGCCATCTCAGCGACATTTCGTGGAACGATCATCCCGACTATCGTGCCGAGCAGGCCTATGTCCGGGTGCTCCATCTGCCGGCGCCCGGTATGAGCCACCGCGACCGCGCCATCCTCGCGATGACCTTGGCCTACCGCTACAAGAGCGACCCGAAGCCGGCGATGCTCGACACCGCGATGCGCCTGTCGGACAACAAGGGGCGCGCCTTCGCGCGTCGGCTCGGTGCCTGCCTTCGGCTGGCCTACAACCTGTCGGGCGGCGCGCCGGGCCTGCTGCCGCGCGTCGAGCTCCGCCGCAGCGAGCGCGAGCTGCGGCTGGTCGTGCCGGCGGATCTCAGGCGGAGCCTGGGCGAAGTCACCGCGCGCCGCCTCGAGAGCGCCGCGCAAGCCTTCGACCTGCGGGCCGCGATCGTCGCGAGCTGATCGGGCTTCCTGGTCAGACGAGTTCTGCCGGGGGCGCGCCATTCATCGGCGCTGATTTTGTTTCGCTATCGTCGCTTGGTCGTCTTGCCGCGGGCGTCCCGTCCGCTCATGCGCCTCGCCCAAAAAGCCGCTGAAGGATGAGCGGGCGGGACGCCCGCGCTCCGGCAGGAGCATGACGCCTGAAGTCATCGAGGCAGCTCCCCGCCACAGCAAGAAGCGGCCAAGCCAACAATGTCGGCGCCTATGAGTGGCGCGCCCCCGGCATAGGGCCTTCGAGCCCTACGGCCTCGGCACCGGCATCAGCCGGGCGTGCTCGCCGTCCAGTGCCAGGGCCAGCCGGCCCTCGATCAGGTCGACCGCTTCCTTGCCGAACACCTCGTTGCGCCAGCCGCCCAGCACGGGAACGTCGCGCTTGCCGGCGGCCAGCCGGTCGAGCTCGTCGGCGTTGGCCACGAGGCGCGCGGCGACGCCGGCCTCCTCGGCCTTGAGCCGCAGCAGCGTGCGGAGCAGGTCGACCACCGGGCCCGGCGCTCGGAGCTGCTCGGGATGGCGGTCGCGCTTGGGCAGATCGGCCTCGGGCGTGGCGCGCGCCCGCTCGATCGCCTCCATCACTTCGCGGCCCTGCCAGCCTTCCGAGAATCCGCGGCCGAGGCCACGGGTCAGGGCCAGCTCCTCGACCGTCTTGGGGGCATGGCTGGCGATCTCGAGCAACTGCTCGTCGCGCAACAGGCGCTGGCGGGGGATGTCGATGCGCTGCGCGGTGCGCTCGCGCCAGGCGGCGACCTCCTTCAGGACACCGAGCAGGCGAGGCGAGGCGCCGCGCGGCTTGAGCCGGCGCCACGCCAGGTCGGGATCGGCGCGATAGGTCGCCGGGTCGTTCAGGACCGCCATCTCCTCGGCGATCCAGCCCATCCGCCCGCTCTTGTCGAGCTGCTGGCGGAGCTTCTCGTAGACCACGCGCAGGTGGGTGACGTCGCTCAGGGCGTAGGTGATCTGGCGCTCGCTGAGCGGCCGGCGGCTCCAGTCGGTGAAGCGGCTCGACTTGTCGATCCGCGCCTTGGCCAGCTTGGTCGCCAGTGATTCGTACGAGGCGGCCTCGCCGTGGCCGCACACCATCGCCGCCACCTGGGTATCGAACAGCGGTGCCGGCACCCGGTTCATGCGCAGGTAGAAGATCTCGAGATCCTGCCGGGCGGCATGGAAGACCTTGAGGACGTTGGGGTTGCCCATCAGCTCGTCGAGCGGCGACAGGTCGATGCCCTCTGCCAGCGCGTCGATCGCGGCGGCCTGCTCCGGGCCCGCCACCTGGGCCAGGCAAAGCCGGGGCCAGTAGGTGCGCTCGCGCATGAACTCGGTGTCGACCGCGATGAATTCGGCATTCGCCAAAGGCTTGCAGAAGGCGGCCAGCTCGTCGGTCGTGGTGATCAGATCCATTGCACTGCTCTATAGCGGGCAAGTCGGCCCACGGAAAGTTCCTGCGCGCGGAAAGGCCCCAATCCCTTGACTTGTCGGGACGATCCGTGCCTTTTGCCGCCCCGTCCAACCCCGGAAAATCCGTGATGTCTTCCGTCTACCGAACCCATACGTGCGGCCAGCTCCGGCCGGAACATGTCGGCCAGGAGGCCCGCCTCTCGGGCTGGGTCCAGCGCAAGCGCGATCACGGCAATCTGCTGTTCATCGACCTGCGCGATCACTATGGCGTGACCCAGGTGGTGATCGATTCGTCCAGCCCGGTCTTCCGGACGGCGGAAGCCGTCCGCAACGAGAGCGTCGTCACCGTGACCGGCAAGGTCGTGGCCCGCGACAAGGCCACGGTGAACCCGCGCCTGGCGACCGGCGAGGTCGAGCTCGATGCGGCCGACATGGTCGTGCAGTCGATGGCGGAGCCGCTGCCGATCCCGGTCTATCAGGAAAACGACACCACCCCTGAAGAGCTGCGGCTGAAGTACCGCTTCCTCGACCTGCGCAAGGACAAGCTGCACAAGAACATCCTGCTGCGCAGCCAGGTGATCGCCTCGCTGCGCCGCCGGATGATCGCGCAGGGCTTCACCGAGTTCCAGACGCCAATCTTGACAGCGGACAGTCCCGAGGGCGCGCGCTCTTACCTGGTGCCGAGCCGGCTGCATCCTGGCAAGTTCTACGCGCTGCCGCAGGCGCCGCAGATGTTCAAGCAGCTCCTGATGGTGTCGGGCTTCGACCGCTACTTCCAGATCGCGCCCTGCTTCCGCGACGAGGATGCGCGCGCCGACCGTTCGCCTGGCGAATTCTACCAGCTCGATTTCGAGATGAGCTTCGTCACCCAGGAAGACGTGTTCGAGGCCATCGAACCCGTGCTGGGCGGCGTTTTCCAGGAATTCGCGTCGTTCAACCGCGAGACCCCCCGCAAGGTTTCGCCCTTTCCGTTCCCGCGCATTCCCTTCGCCGAGGCACTCCTGTCGTTCGGCACCGACAAGCCTGACCTACGCAACCCGCTGCGCATCTTCGAGGTGGGCGAGGTGTTCGCCGGATCCGACTTCAAGGTCTTCGCCGGAATCGTCGCCAAGGGCGGCGTGGTGCGCGCCATCCGGGCGCCCGAGGCCGCCAGCCAGCCGCGCAGCTTCTTCGACAAGCTGAACAGCTGGGCACAGGGCGAGGGCAAGCCGGGCCTGGGTTACATCACGCTGGAGAACGGCGCCGGGAAGGGCCCGATCGCCAAGTTTGTGGCCGACGAGCGGCTGGCGAAGCTCAAGGAGCTGACCGGCGCCGAGGACGGCGATTCGGTGTTCTTCGTAGCCGACACGGCCGACACCGCCTGGAAGTTCGCCGGTCAGGCGCGGACCAAGATCGGCCAGGAGCTGGGCGTCATCGACCAGGACCAGTTCGCGCTGTGCTGGGTCGTCGACTTCCCGATGTTCGAGTACGACGACAAGCTGAAGAAGATCGACTTCAGCCACAACCCGTTCTCGATGCCCCAGGGCGGGCTCGAGGCGCTCGAGACCCAGGATCCGCTGACCATCAAGGCCTGGCAGTACGACATCGTCTGCAACGGCATCGAGCTGTGTTCCGGCGCGATCCGCAACCACAAGCCGGAGATCATGTACAAGGCGTTCGGCATCGCCGGGTACAGCAAGGAAGACGTCGAGCTGCGCTTCGGCGGCATGCTCAACGCCTTCAAGTACGGCGCCCCGCCGCACGGCGGCGCGGCGCCCGGCGTCGATCGCATCGTCATGCTGCTGGCCGACGAGCCGAACATCCGCGAGGTCATCACCTTCCCGATGAACCAGCAGGCCGTCGACCTGATGATGGACGCTCCCACGGAGGTCCCGCCCGAGAAGCTGCGCGAGCTGCATATCGGCCTTCGCCTGCCGCCTGCAAGGAAGGATTGACCTTCGCCGGGACCGCGCCACTCAGAGGTTGTGAATTTATTGCCGGACATTGGATCATAGCGGTCCCGCTACCCAATCACCTCATCCTTCGAGACGCTCCGCTTCGCTGCGCTCCTCTCCATGAACTCATGGTCTTC
>CAMFJT010000336.1 GCA_945957125.1 uncultured Rhodospirillales bacterium
GTAATCGGCGAAAGCCATGAACGTGCCGCCGTAGGGCCGGAACAGGCCATGCAGACGCCGGGGCGGTTGCGCAGGCGGGCATAGGCATGGGCCATCATGGCCGCGGCCTGCTCGTGGCGAACGTCGATCCCGCGGATGCCGAGATCGATCGCGGCCTTCTCGGCCGAAGACATGGGCGCGCCCATGATGAAGAAGAACGTGTCGACACCCTGCTGCTGGAGCGCACGCGCCAGCAGTTCATAGCCCATCACAGTCACGGCGTTACCTCTGCTTTTCTTGCTGTCTCTTGGCGGTGCAAACGCCCCGGCAAAACGTCCGGCGCGTCCTATTCGACGGGAATCTTCGCGTCGGTGATCAGCGTGTGGAAATCCTTCACCTCGCTGGCGATGAAGCCCGAGAACTGCGCGGGCGTGGAAACCTTCACCTGCAGCCCGAGGTCGGTCAGCCTCTTGGTCACCTCCGGCAGGGCGATCACCTTGTGGATCGCGCCATTCAGCAGGTCGACGATCGGCTGCGGCGTGCCGGCGGGGGCGGCAACGCCCAGCCAGCCGCGCGAAACCACGCCCGTCACGGTTTCCTGCACGGTCGGCACGTCGGGCAATTGCGCGGAACGCTCCTCGGTCGTCACCGCGATGGCGCGAAGCTGGCCGGACCGGACATAGGACATCGAGCTCGGGATGGTTTCGAACATCAGCTGGATGCGGCCGCCGACCAGATCGGCCATGGCCGGCCCGCCGCCCTTGTAGGGCACATGGACCATGTCGACGCCGGTGCGGCTCTTGAACAGCTCGCCGGCGAGATGCTGGGAGGCACCGATTCCGGAGGAACCGAAGTTCAGCTTGCCGGGATTGGCCTTGGCATAGGCGATCAGTTCGGGAACCGTCTTCACCGGCAGCGAGGGATGGACCATCAAAACGTTGGGCTGGATCGCGACGAGCGTGACCGGCGCGAAGTCCTTCAGCGGATCGTAGCCGATGGTGCGGTACAGGCTGACATTCACCGCCAGGTTCGAGCTGGCCATCAGCAGCGTGTAGCCGTCGGGTTTGGCGTGGGCGACGGCCTCGAAGCCAATGTTGCCGCCGGCCCCGGCGCGGTTCTCGACGACGATCGACTGCTTCAGCTCCTCGCCGAGCGACTGGGCGAGGATACGTCCGACGATGTCGACGCTGCCGCCGGGTGCGAAGGGAACCACGAGCTTGATCGCTTTGTCGGGATAGGGCTGCGCCGCGGCGTCAAGTCCCGTCAGAAGCACCATGAGAAGGGTGCCGATGGCGCCGAGTACCTTGCCCATTCGCCGTGCCTCCGAACCGTTCCGAATTCGAAAGCAACGCTAGGAGTGGGCCTTTCTCATATCAATCGGCTTCTGATAAGAGGAATTAATGCGATTTTCGCATATAAATTTTACAAGTTCATGAAGCATATGAAGCGCTCGTCCCCCCAGATTCCCAATCTTTCGGTTCGGCAGCTGCGGGCCGTTGCGGCCGTCGCACGCTATTCGAGCTTCATTGCCGCCGCCGCCGAACTGGAG
Source organism: uncultured Rhodospirillales bacterium (assembly GCA_945957125.1). Taxonomy (GTDB): domain Bacteria; phylum Pseudomonadota; class Alphaproteobacteria; order Reyranellales; family Reyranellaceae; genus Reyranella. The sequence goes on from CAMFJT010000336.1 coordinate 1,529, forward strand.
CTGTCGCAGCCCGGCCTCTCGCGCATGATTCGCTCAGCCGAGGAGGAATTGGGAACTTCGCTGTTCGAACGAACGACCCGGCACGTCACACTGACCAGCGCTGGCGTGGAGTTCGTGCCTCTCGCGGAGCGTATCCTCCACGACCTGGAGCTGAGCTCGGGTGTGTTGCGCGAGCTCAAGCAGCAGTCGCGCGGTCATCTCTCGATCTCGTGCCCGATGGCCTTTGCGACCAACATGCTGGCGGGCCTGATCATCCGGTACAAACGCTCGCGACCCAATGTCGTGGTCAACGTGCACGAGGGAATCCAGAGCAGTTCGATCGGCCTGGTGCGGTCCGGCCATGTCGATTTTGGTATCGGCGCGCCCACCGAACCGCATGACGACTTGGTGATCGAGGAACTCTGCAAGACTTCCTATCATGCGGTCTTCCACAAGGATCACCGGTTTGCCTCACGCGACCGGCTGCACCTCTCTGACCTCAGGGGCGAGCCGCTGGTATCGATGCCGCCGGCCTCCAACATGCGGCGGATCATGGATGGCGCGGCGGCGAAGGCCGGCTTCCGCCTCGACTATACGATCACCCTCAACACCTATAGCGCGATCGCCCAGTTCGTCCGGCGCAAGATGGGCGTGACCATCCTTGTCAACACTTCGCTGCCCAACGATCCGCTGCTGCGCTCGCTGCCGATCGATCCCCGTCAGTTCAGCGGCACGCTGGCCCTGATGCGCCTGAAGGGAAGGCCCATGTCGGAAGCGGCGCAGGGCTTCCAGGAAGTCATCAGGGCCCATTTCGCCCAGGTCGCGACGTCAGACAAGAAACGCGCGCGGGCGCGCAGGGGCTAGCGGCCGGGCGCCATGAGCCCCAGCCGCTCGCGGCGCAGCCAGCGGACGAGCAGCAGGATCGCCACGACGGTGAGGCCCGTCGCAAGGCCGATCCACAGGCCGAAGCCGGCCAAGCCGCCCTGGAAGGCGAGTCCGACGCCCAGCAGCAGGCCGATGCCCCAGTAGCCGATGCCGGCATAGACCATCGGCACCTTCGTATCGTGCAGGCCGCGCAGCATGCCGGCCGCCACCGCCTGGCCGCCATCGGCCACCTGGAACAGGGCCGCGACCATCAGGAAGCTCACCGCCAGTTCGATCACGGGCAGATTGGTCGGCGTGTCGAGATCGAGGAACAGACCGACCAGGGTGCGCGGTGCCACGATCATCGCCAGCGCCGTCAGCGCCATGAAGCCCACACCCATCACGTAGGCGGTCCAGCCGGCACGGCGAACTCCTTCCCTGTCGTGCCCGCCGAAGGCCCGGCCGACGCGCACGGTCGCGGCTTGCGCGAGCCCGAGCGGCACCATGAAGGAAAGCGAGGCGAGCTGCATGGCGATCGAATGCGCGGCCAGCGCCGCGGCGCCGATCAGTCCCATCAGGAAGGTCGCGCCGTTGAAGACGGCGACCTCGAAGACCAGCGTCGCGCCGATCGGCAGGCCGAGATGCCCGAGCTCGCGGAAGCGCGGCCAGTCGGCGCGCCAGAAGCGGCCGAACAGGTGATAGCGGCGGAACTTGCGGTCGGCGAGCACGACGGCTGCCATCATCGCGAACATCAGCGTGTCGGCGAAGGTCGTGGCATAGCCCGCGCCGACCAGCCCGAGCTTCGGGAATCCGAGATGGCCGAAGATCAGCACCCACGCCATCGCGGCGTTCGCGACGACACCGGCGATGCCCGCGGCGAGCGCCCACAGCGGCCGCTCCAGCGCCGACACGAAGGACCGCAGTACGAGGAAGAAGAAGAACGGCAGCAGCGACCATTGCAGTGCCCGCACATAATCCGCTGCGGATTTCGCGAGCGCCGGCTCCTGGCCCATCGCCAGCAGGATGGCCTCGCTCTGCCACAGCACGATCCAGATCGGCACCGTGAAGCCCACGGCCATCCACAGGCCCTGACGCACTGTGCGGCGCACGTCGCGCACAGAGTGGCCCTTGCGGCCGAGCTCACGCGCGATCATCGGCGCGGTGGCCGTGGTGAGACCGAGGCCGAAGATCATGGTCGCGAAATAGAGGTTGGATCCCAGCGCGCCCGCGGCCAGCGCATCGGGGCCGAGCCATCCCATCATCACCACGTCGGTCGCCGTCATCAGCGTCTGCGCGAGATTGGTGAGGATGAGCGGCCAGGCGAGCAGCAGGGTCGCGCGGGCTTCCTCGCCCCACGTCGTCCTGCCGGCTTGCTCCGCCGGTGTACTCTGAGGGTCCCCGTTCATGCCGGCGCTTATAGCCGGCACACCGTGACGATCACAGGTCGCAGACGATGCGCTGTTCGCGTCCGTCGTGCAGGCGGAAGAAGGCGTCCTGCGGCTTCTCCAGAACGAACATGGCGCGTGCATCGAGTCCGAGATGGAGCCCCCGCATCACGGCACCGCTGACGCCGTGACTCACCACCACGGTGCGCATGCCGGTGGCGGCGATGTCGGCCAGCATGGTCTCGCAGCGGCGGCGAAGATCGGCATGCGTCTCGCCGCCCGGCGGGCAGTAGCCGTGTGGATCGGCGCGCCAGTCGGCGAGAGCCGTCGGATGATCGATCTCGATCTCGGCCCACGAGAACCCCTCCCACGTGCCGTAGGAAAGTTCCGCCAGCCTGATGTCCTCGCGCCAGTCGGCGGCGGAGAGCCCCAGCTCCTCGCCGATGATCTCGGAAGTCTCCCGCGTGCGGCCGAGCGGGCTGCGCAGGAAGATCGTCGGGCCGGGGTCGCGCTCGAGTTCGCGCTTGAGGGTGCGGCCCATCGCCAGCGCCTGGACTCGCCCGCGCGGCGTCAGGTCGGAGTTCTTGCTGCCTTGCATCCGCCGTTCGGTGTTCCAGGCGGTCTCGCCATGCCGCAGCATGTAGAGGGGCGCGGCGAGCTTCATGGAGTCCGCTTCAGGATCACGATCTTCGCCGCGCCATAGCGGCGCTCGTCGATCACCGTGAAGCCTGCCGGCGGCGGCAGATCCTCGTTGTGCGCGCACTCGACCGTGACGATGCAGCCTGGCGCCATCCAGCCGGAGTCGGCCAGCGCGTTCATCGCGGCGGGCGCCTGGCCCGAGCGATAGGGTGGATCGAGCAGCACGAGGATGCAGGCCTCGCGCGCCGGCGGCGGCCGCGTCGCATCGGCGCGCACGACCTTGGCCGCGCCGGTCTCGCCGACCTTGCGCAGATTCTCGCCGATCGCCTTCACCGCCGCCGCATTGCTGTCGAGGAAGGTGACGTGGGCCGCGCCGCGCGACAGCGCCTCGATGCCCAGCGCCCCCGAACCGGCGTAGGCGTCGAGCACGCGCGCCTCGATCAGCGGCGAGGTGCCGCCATCCTCGTCGTCGCGCCAGTTCGCGTGCATCAGGATGTTGAACAGCGATTCGCGCGCGCGGTTGGAGGTCGGGCGCGTGGCCTCGCCCTCCGGGGTCGCGAGCATGCGGCCGCGATGCTTGCCGCCGATGATGCGGATCACGCGCGCCGCCGGTTCTTGGCGTGGGGCGGGGTCGGCTTCGGCTTTGGCTTGGCCCAACCTTCCTTGCGGGCTGGACGCTTCACGCCCAGCAGGTTCTCGAGCGCCTGGGGCGGAATCTCGTCGACATGGCCGCGCTCCAGTTCGCCCAGATGAAACGGCCCGAAGGCGACGCGGATCAGGCGCACCACCGGCAGGTCGAGATG
>CAMFJT010000337.1 GCA_945957125.1 uncultured Rhodospirillales bacterium
CCCCCCCCCCCCCCCCCTCTTCGTCGGCAGCGTCAGATGTGTATAAGAGACAGGGAACAGGGTCTGCCAGCCCATGATGATGACCACCGAGAGCACGATGGCGACGATGAAGTTCTTCTGGTCCATTTTCAGGCGCGCTCGGCGGGATGGCAGGAAAGGGACGACGGCGGCACCGGGTCATAGCCGCCGTCGGTCCATGGACCGCAGCGGCACAGACGATGCGCCGCGAGGAAGCTGCCCCGCAGGGCGCCATGCCGCGCGACCGCCTCGGCGGCGTAGGCCGAGCAGGACGGCTCGAAGCGGCAGGCGCCGACGAAGAAGTAGGCGAGCGTCAGTTGATAGAGACGGATCGCCCCGCGCAGGAGCAGGGAAAGCATGCGGCCCGGAAACTGGCGATTTGCCGGCGCGGGCGCAAGCCATGGATTGGGGGTCATGGCGTCGCGACAGCCATCGCCTTCAGCCGCTTCAGCGCCTCGACCAGTTCCTGGCGCAGGACGGCGAAGTCACGCTCGAGGGCGGCCTTGCGACCGACCAGCACGTAGTCGAGATCGGCCCGTGCCTGGCCGGGAATGACCATCCGCGCGATCTCGCGCAGGCGGCGGCGCACCCGGTTGCGGGCCACGGCATTGCCGACCTTCTTGCTGACGGTGAAGCCGACCCGCACCCCGGGCGGCGGCCGGTCGGCCGGAACAGGGGCGGCCTGGAGGACGAATCCGGGCATGGCACAGCGGCGCCCGGCCTGGACGCGCAGGAAATCCCGGCGATTTGGCAGTCGCCCGGGGCGGACCGGCGCCACGGGCTGATGACCCGGCTAGGCCGACAGGCGCTTGCGGCCCGAGCGGCGGCGGTTGGCGATGACCTTGCGGCCGCCGACCGTTGCCATCCGAGACCGGAAGCCATGCCGCCGCTTGCGGATCAGCTTGCTGGGCTGATACGTGCGTTTCATGACGCAACTCCTCCAAATACAAGGCCCCCGCGCTGGCGCCGGGGGCCGAATTCCGTGGCGGAGGGTAATAGTCGCGGCGACCGGCGGAGTCAATGTTACCCACCGCTCTGTTATCGTATTGCCCAAGTGCGGGCGTCTCGCCCGCGCCCTGGCAGGAGTCGCACATGGCCCTCGTCCTGCACGGCTATCGCTACAGCGTCTATCTCCGCATCGTTCGCCTGGTGCTGGCCGAGAAAGGCGTCGGCTACGAGCGGGTCGAGGTCAATCCGTTCGCGCCCGACGTGCCGGCGTCCTATCGCGCGCTGCATCCGTTCGGCCGCGTGCCGGCGCTGGTGCATGACGGTTTCGCGCTCTACGAGACCGGCGCCATCACGCGCTATATCGATCGCGCCTTTGCCGGACCGGCGCTGCAGCCGACCGAACCGCGGGCGCTGGCGCGGATGGACCAGATCATCGCCGTGGTTGATTCCTACGGCTACTGGCCGATGGTACGGCAGGTCTTCTCGCACGGCGTGTTCCGGCCGTTGCTCGGCCAGCCGGCCAGTGCCGCCGAGGTCGAGCGCGGCCTTGCCGCGTCGGCCCCGGTGCTCGCCGCCCTCCAGCCGCTGGTCGCCGACGGCGGCCTGACGCTCGCCGACCTGCATCTCGGCGCCATGATGGCCTATTTTACCCTGGCGCCGGACGGTGCCGCGCTGTTGCAGCGGCATCGGCGGCTTGCGGCATGGTGGGCGGAGGTCTCGGCGCGGCCGAGCTTCGCGGCCACCGACCCCATGAAGAGTTGATGGCCGCCGGCTAGGCCCGCCCCACCGGGTCCGGTAGAGTCCGGACATGGCCGCCGACATCACCCTTCGCGCCGGTACCGCATCGCCCGCCCGGCGATTTGCCGCTTTCGGCCTGTCGTGGCGAATCCTCGGGCTGGTGATCGCGGCGGTGATGACGGCCGAGCTGCTGCTGTTCCTGCCGTCCATCGCCCGCTTCCGTCAGGCCTATCTCGAGCAGCTGATCGAGAGCGGCACGCTGGCCGCGCTGGCGCTCGACGCCACGCCCGACAACATGGTGACGGAAGAGGTCAAGCGCTCCCTGCTCAACCACGCGCGGGTCGACGCCGTGGTCCTGGTCGAACCGAACAAGCCGCGCCGCGCCCTGCTCAACATCCCGCCGCGCCCCGACATGCCGACCTTCAACCTCAAGGAAAGCGGTGCGCTCGGCCTGATCTGGGATGCGCTGGGGGCGCTTGCCCGCGACGGCGCCTACTACACGCGCATCGGCGGCGAATCGATGCGCCTGCCGCGGGCGATGGTCTGGATCGTGGTCGACGAGCTGCCGATGCGGCTGGCGATGTACGACTACAGCGTGCGCGTGCTGGTGCTGTCGATCATCATCGCACTGTTCACCGCGGCGCTGCTCTATCTCGCGCTGCGCTGGCTGGTGATCCGGCCGTTGCAGCATCTGTCGGCCGACATGGTCGCCTTCCGCCGCGATCCCGAGGAGGTGCGCACCGACCGGGTGCGTGCCGACCGCAACGACGAGATCGGCGTGGTCGACCGCGAGTTCCACAACCTGCAACGCGAGCTGCGCGCCTCGCTGCGGCAGAAGTCGCGGCTGGCGGAAGTCGGCGCGGCGTCGAACAAGATCAACCACGACCTGCGCAACATCCTGTCGACCGCGCGGCTGCTGTCGGATCGGCTGGCCCGCAGCGACGACGAGCGCACGCGCAATCTCGCTCCGACCATCATGAAGACGATCGACCGCGCGACTCGCCTGGCGAGCGAGGCGATCGAATATGTGCGCGACCGTCCGACGCCGCGACTCGAGACGTTCGATCTTGCCGACCTGGTCGACGAGGTCGGCGTCACCCTGCAGGAGCAGGGCGAGGACGCCGATCCCAACCTGCTGCGCAACTGGGTGAACGGGCTGGAGGGCGAGCGCAAGGTGCGCGCCGACCGCGACCTGCTCTACCGCGTGTTCGTCAATCTCGGGCGCAACGCTTTCGATGCCGGCGCGAGCACCGTCACCATTCGCGCGAAGAACGGCGGCGCCTATCTGCTGGTCGACGTGGCCGACAACGGTCCCGGCGTGCCGCGGCACGTGACCGAGCAGCTCTTCAAGCCCTTCACGACGGGTGGCCGCGCCGGCGGCGCCGGGCTCGGCCTCGCCATCGCCCGCGATCTGGTGCGCTGCCACGGCGGCGAGATCGCCATGACCGGCACCGGCCCCGAGGGCACGACCTTCCGCTTCACCCTGCCTTCCTCGTTGGACCGCCCGCTTCCCGCGCGCTCATGAGCTTGGTCGCTCATGGGTTCACGTATCATGCTCTTGCCGGATGACGCGTCGATAGCGAGGCAAAATTTGCGCCTATGAGAGCCGCGCTCCCAGCAGAAAACACTCTTGAATCAAAAATTCACAAACTCTGAATGGCGCGGTCCGACGAAATGACTATTGCTCCGCCCGCAGCTTCTCCGTGAAGGCGCGGATGCGGCGGGCATTGGCGCCGAAATCGGATTCGCCGAGACGGCTCTTGGAGCGGATGTCGACGCGGCTGCCGCTGGTGCCTTCGGCACGGATGCGGACGACGATGTCGTCCTGGAGCCCGAACCAGTCGGTCGTGTCGACCGCCTCGAGGCGGCCTTCGGCCGGCGCGCGCGCGACGACCTCCCAGCCCAGCGCCATGGCGACACGGTCGACACGCTTGAAGGCTTCCGCAGGCGAAAGCGGAAGCAGGATGGGCGCGATGTCGGGCCAGGCGGCGCGCTGCAGGGCTGCCGCGCTTTCGCCCGGATAAGCCGGCGGATTGGCCGCGCCTTTGCGCATCTGCTGGGTGACCACCATCGCCGGCGGCCGCGCGGTGTCGGTGGTGACGTCGTTGAGGCGCGGCGCTGCGCGGGCCTGCAGCAACCATTGCGCCGGCGACCAGGCCGCCGCGACGCCGATCGCCAGCGCCAGCACCGCCGCGACGAAACCGCGCCGATGCTCGCCGGGCCGGGTCGGGATGACGGTCGCGAGCGCCAGCGCGATCGCCGCGGTCGCGGCATAGAACCCGTAGCGGAAGGCGATCAGCACGAGATCGAGATCGACGCCGAGCCAACGATGCACCGGCCCGCAGGCGACGACGATCAGCGCCGCCGCGCAGGCGAGAAAGAAAGCGAAGCGCGCGAGGCGATGGCTTACCGGGTTTGTCGGCCGACTGAACATGCAACCTGATGTTCCGCCATCGTAGCCGTCCCTATCGACAGATGCGACCGGGTTGTCTATGCGGCGGCCATGACGATGGTCCTCGCCGAGCGGCGACGGGCGATGGCGGCCGGTCTGGGCGCCATCGTCCTGTGGGGCGCGCTCGCGACCCTCTCGGTCCTGGCTGGGCCGGTTCCTCCCTTCCAGATGGTCGCCATGACCTTCGCCGTCGGCGCGGCGATCGGCATCGTGCGCGCCCGCGCGCGCGGCCTGGCCTGGGTCGAGCTGGTACGATGGCCGGGCAAGGTCTGGCTCCTCGGGGTCGGCGGGCTGTTCGGCTATCACGCCCTCTATTTCGCCGCCCTGCAGCTTGCCCCGCCCGCCGAAGCGAACCTCGTGAACTATCTGTGGCCGCTGCTCATCGTCCTGTTGTCCGCCCCCCTGGCCGGCGAGCGGCTCGGCTGGTCGCATCTCGCCGGCGCGTTGCTGGGCTTCGCGGGGGTCGCCCTGCTCGCTGTCGGCCGCGGCGTGAGCTTCGCCGGCACCTACGCCCTGGGCTACGCGCTGGCCCTGGGCTGTGCCTTCGCCTGGTCGCTCTATTCCGTGCTGTCGCGCCGCTTCGGCGAGACCCCGACCGACGCGATCGCCTCGTTCTGCGCCGCTGCCGCGATCCTGTCGCTGGCCTGCCATCTGCTGTTCGAGCCGACCGTGTGGCCCGCCACGCCCGTGGCCTGGCTCTCGGTCCTCGCGCTCGGCATCGGCCCGACCGGCGGCGCGTTCTATCTCTGGGACCATGCCGTCAAGCGCGGCGACATCCGCGCGCTGGGCGCGCTGAGCTACGCTGCCCCCATCCTGTCGACCGCCCTGCTCGTGCTCTGCGGCCTGGCGCCGCCGACCCTGACGCTCCTCATGGCCGCCCTGCTCGTCACCGCCGGCGCGGTGCTGGCTTCCCGCGATCTCTGGAAGCGGTAACCTCTTCGCTGGGACCGCGCCACTCCGAGGTTGTGAATTTATTGCCGGACATTGG
>CAMFJT010000338.1 GCA_945957125.1 uncultured Rhodospirillales bacterium
GCCGCCGACCGCGGCCCGGGCGGCCGCCTGCCGCCGCCGCCCCCGCCGCCGGCGCGTTGATCGGAGGTCGCGATGTCCGATCATCACACCCGCCTCTCGGGCCGGATCCTGCACGTCTTCGGCCACCGCTTCGTGGTCGAGACCAAGGCCGGCGCCGTGCTGGCCGACCTGACGCCGAAAGGCCACGAGCGCATCGCCCTTCGGGTCGGCGACCAGGTCTCGCTCGAAGGCGAGCAGAAGCCGTCGGAGCTCAAGGTCACGCGCTTCACGCGCGACGGCCAGACGGTGCATATCGAGCACCCGAAGAAGCCGCATCATCACGACGATGCGGATCCCGCCGTGGCGCTGAAGGCGGCGCGCAGTGCCGGCTACGAGCCGGTCGCCGCGCCGCGCCGCAAGCCCAAGCACTTCGAGGTGCTCGGACGCCGCGACGGTGCCTTCACCGAGCTGCACATCGAGCTCGACGGCCACATCCGCAAGACCAAGCCCGCGGATCGTGACGAGCCGAAATGGGCGGAAGCGCGGTAAGCCGCTCTTCTCCCGCTCATCCTCCTCTCCCTCTTCTCATGTTCCTCTCCCCCGCCAGGGGGAGAGGCCAGGAGAGGGGGTTACAGAGGATGTGCGCAACCCCCTCTCCCCGCCTCTCCCCCTAGCGGGGGAGAGGAGCATGAGAAGGAAGGAATCGAGATAGCGCGCCGCGTGAAGCCGGGCCGCCGTCGGCAGCGACGGCGGCGATGTGGCCGTCGGGGCGGACCAGGATCGCGCCGCCCTCGCGCAGCACCGTCGAGCCCGGCCAGTCGCCCTCGAAGCGGGTGCTCTCGTCGAGCAGGACGAAGCGGAGGTCGGGAATCGTCTCGGCCCAGCTTCGCCATGCCGGGCCGGCGAGCAGGGTGAACGCGCGGGGATCGACGAGGTCGAGCGTCGACACGCGGCGGCCGTCCTTCTCCAGCCAGGCGTGCGGCAGCCGGGCGCCCGGCTCGATCGACGGATCGTAGCGCGTGGGATCGGCCGGGCCGCGCACCGGCGGTCCGTAGGAGAAGCCGAGCTGCAGGCCGGGGCTGGTGAAATGGTCGCGGTTGGCCTCGATCTCCTCGCGCACCTTCCGCGCGGCGTCGGGCGTGATATCGCCGGAGGCCAGTGCCGCCGTCGCGTTGGCGAACAGCGGCACCAGGCGCGCGGCATTGTGCAGGCTCTGCTCGGTGTTGATCGCCGCGACCGGCCGCCGCTCGCGCTCGTAGCTGTCGAGCAGGCCATCGCCGGCGCGGCCACGTTCGACGGCGGCGATCTTCCAGACCAGGTTGTGCGCGTCCTGCACGCCGGTGTTGAGGCCAAGCCCGCCGGTCGGCGGGAAGCGGTGTGCCGCGTCGCCGACCAGGAAGCAATTGCCGTGGCGATAGGCGGTCGCGACCTGTGCCGCCATCGTCCACGGCACGACGTGCCGGATGTCGAGCGCCACGTCCGGCACGCCGATCGCGCGGCGGATCAGCGTCCTGCAGTGCGCGTCCGAATAGTCCGACCGCATGAAGCTCGGCGGATGGAAGCGCGGCGAGTAGACCCACGTCGACGCCGGATCGTAGGCGATGAAGGTGCCGGCGGCGTCGGGCGCCATGATCCAATACAGGAAGCCCAGCCGCTCCTTCAGCACCGGCCGCAGGTCGGCCTCGAAATGGATCGTGACCCTCTGGCGCACGGCGGGATCGCCGTCCATGCCGATGCCGAGGAATTCGCGCACCGTGCTGTTGGCGCCATCCGCGGCGATCAGGGTGCGGCTGCGCAGCGTGAGGGCACCGTTGTCGGTCTCGATCGTCGACTCGACCAGCCCGTCGACGGTGCGGCAGCCGGACCAGGCGTGGTTGCGCCGGATCTCCACGCCCGGGCAGCGCCCGGCCTCGCGCGCGAGGATGGCCTCGAGCCGCGGCTGGGCGAGGTTCAGCATCGGCGTTGGCGTCAGCGCATCGGTGCGCGGATCGGCTGTCGAGATCACGCCGAGCTCGCGGCCGACCAGCGTCTGCAGGAACCAGACGTGATAGGCGGCGTCGCGCGGCGAGCCCTGCGCGTACATCTCGTCGAGATCGAGGCCGGCGGCGCGGAAGATCTCGAGGCTGCGCGGATTGACGACATGCGCCTTGGGCGCGCTGTCCTGGCGCGGCGCGCGCCGCTCGACGACGACGCAGCCGATGCCCTGGCGCGAGAGCAGGATGGCCGTCAGCAGCCCGACCGGCCCCGCGCCGACGACCAGGACGGGGATATCGGCGGACATCGAATTCATTCTGCCGGGAGCGCGGCTCTCCAGAGCCGCTCTTCCTCGGGTTGACTCGTTCCATGAGCGGCTCTGGAGAGCCGCGCTCCCAGCGGCCCGATCGACAGATTCATGTCGCCCTCAGCGCACCGTCAGGCCGCGCGGGCCGATGTTGGGGCGCTTCTTCAGCTCGGCTTCCGGCTCGCCGGCGCGGAAGCGGGCGAGCAGGTCGTCGGGATCGAAGTCGACGCCGATCGGATTCTCGTCGAAGGCGGGCGAGCGGATCCAGTCGTTGGCCTCGTCCATGGTCGCGAAGTTGTCGATCTGCAGCTCGACGCGGTTGCCGTCCGGATCCTCGTAGTACATCGAGGTCGTCGGACCGTGATTGATGCAATAGCGCGGCACGATCCCGTTCCCTTTCAGCCGCGCGAAGGTCGCGAGCAGGTCGGCGAGGCCGCCGTACGTGAAGGCGACGTGATGCAGGCCGGGCGCCAGGCCCTCGGGCTTCTTCAGGTCGGGCATCTCGATGACGGCGACGCGATGATGCTCGTCGTCGTAGGTCATGAAGCCGATGAAGGCGTTCTCGAACACGACGTTGCCGCCGAGGACGGTGACGTACCAGTCGAGCAGCGAGCGCTTGTCCGTGGTGCGCAGCACGATATGGGCGAGCTTGGTCGGCGCGATCGTCGCCGTCCCGCGATCGTGGATGAGGTTGCTGTCAGGGGCCATCGTCTCCTCCCTCCGTCACTTCTTCGCCGGGCGCGCCATGGTGGCGTCGATCACATCGCCGAACAGCTCGAATGTCTCGCCGGTGAAGCGGGCCAGCCGGGCCTGCTTGATCGGGTTGAAGTCGGTCGGGCTGGTATTGATCTCGATACCGGGCAGCAGCAGCGGCAGCCGCAGGTTCTTCAGGTTCGCCGCCTCCTGCATGATGCGCTCGCGCGTGACGGTGCCGCCGGACTGCCGCAGCACCTGGACCAGCGTCTGCGCCAGGCTGTAGGCGAAGGTGCCGAAGCCGTCGGCGGGATTGTTGCCGGGAGAGTACTTCTCGAGGAACGCGCGATATTCCTTCACGCCGGGATCGTCTTTCCAGCTCGCGTCGGCCGGGTCCTTCAGGGTCTGCGTGACGATGATGCCCTTGCCGGCCTCGGCGCCGGCGGGCTTGAGCGTGGCGACCGACGCCGAGACGCTGGCGACGAACTGCGTCGGCCGCCAGCCTGCCTCGTGGGTGCGCCGGATCGCCTGGGCGGCGAACTTGGGCGTGGCGAAGTTCATGAACACCGTCGCGCCCGAGGCCTTGAGGTCGAACACCTGCGAATCGACTGTCGGATCGGTGACCTCGTAGGTCACCGACCGCACGATCAGCCGGTTCGCCGCCTCGCCCAGCCCGTCGCGGAAGCCGGCGACCATGTCCTTCCCGGAATCGTCGTTCTGCGACAGGATCGCGATCTTCGCGTCCTTGAGGTTGTCGAGCACGTACCTGGCGAAGATGCGCGCCTCGGCCGGGTAGGAGATCTGCCAGCCCATCGTCCAGGGGAAATTCTTCGGGTCGGCCCATTGGCTCGCGCCGCTGGCGACGAAGAGCTGCGGCACTTTTTTCGTGTTGAGGTACTTGTGCACGGCGGCGCTGGTCGGGGTGCCGAGGCTGGCGAAGATCATCAACGCGTTGTCCCGCTCGACGAGCTGGCGCGTCATCTCGACGGTCTTGGGCGGGCTGTAGCCGTCGTCGACCGACAGCAGCTTGACCTTGCGGCCGTTGATGCCGCCCTGCTCGTTGAGCCGCGTGAAGAAGGCCTTGTGCGTGTTGCCGACCACCGACAGCGCGGAGAGCGGGCCGCTATAGGGCATGGTCTGGCCGACCACGATCTCCTCCTGCGCCGAGGCGCCGCCGCACGCCATCGCCATCGCCGCTGCCGCCAGGGGCGCCGTCCAGTACCGCATTGCTTCCTCCCGATCTTTCGGGACGGGAAGGTGAGCGTTGGTTGACTTGAAGTCAATGACTACAGGTCGACAAAGCCCGGCTCGTTCGATAGGGTCGGTGCCGATGAGCGAAAACGCAAGGATCGGCGTTCGGCAGGTCCGCGCGGGTGAGGCGCGGCAGCGCCTGCTGCGCTCGGCGGCGCGGCTCTTCGCGCGGCGGTCCTACGAGGCGGTGGAGGTCGACGACATCGTCGGCCGCGCCGGCATGGCACACGGCTCGCTGTTCCACCATTTCGGCAGCAAGCGCGGCATCTATCTCGCCGCGATGGAGGAGATCGCCGCACGCCTGCGTGCGCGCCGCGCCGACCGGCTGGGTACGGGTGGCGACGGGCTGCTTGCCGACATGGCCGCGCATTACGGCCCGGTCGCGGAGAACCCGGCGTTCTTCATGAACCTGATGAAGGGCGGCATCGGCGCGGATGCCGAGGTGCAGCAGATCTTCGAGCGCGATCGCTGGGAGGGCATCGCGGCGAAGGCGCGATGGCTCGGGCTGGACGCCGCCAATCCGGCCGTGCGCATCGCCTTGCGCGCCTGGATCGCCAGCACCGACCAGGCGGTGCTGACCTGGCTCGAGCTCGACCGTCCGTTCGCGTTTCCGCGCCTCGTCGCGACCTTCCTGCCGACTCTCTCGGCCGCCCTCGACTCGATCGCCCTGCTCGACCCGTCCGTCGATCTCTCGCCGCCGCGAGCGCTCGTCAAAGCGGAGAGCGCCCGACAAAAATCCCGCCGCCCTGCTGCGCCTCTCGCCGCTGGAGGGAGAGGAACATGAAGGAGTTTCGCTGGGGGCGCGCCACTGGAGTGGCGCCCCCATAGGCGCTGACTTTGCTGCATTCTTCCTCCTCCCCCGTCATACGCAGGGCTGTCCGGGGAAAATTGGAGGGAGCCATTGA
>CAMFJT010000339.1 GCA_945957125.1 uncultured Rhodospirillales bacterium
TCGTCTTCACGGCGCGCCCTGGCCGCATCAAGACCATCGTGCCGATCGACATGCCGCGGCCGCGCAATCTCTTCTCGCCCGAGGCGGAAGCGTTGCGCATCCAGCTCACCGACCTGTTGCGCGACGAAGTTGACCGCGCCTTCGCCGAACAGGAAGCTCTCGCCTCAGCCTTATAGGAGAAGCCGCAATGGCCACCAGCCTGATCCGTAGTCGTGCCGCGATCACGGGCACGAACGATCGCCTGTCGTGGAACGAGATCAAAGACGGCGCGGTGCTGCATGAGGACGGCGTCATCGTCGCCGTCGGCACCTACGACGACCTGCATCGCAAGCACCCGACCGTGCCGGTGATCGGCAACGGCAAGGAGATCCTGCTGCCGGGCTTCGTCAACGGCCACCACCATGTCGGCCTGACGCCGGTCCAGCTCGGCTCGCCCGACATGCCGCTCGAGCTGTGGTTCATCACGCGCATGGTGATCCGCAATGTCGATCTCTATCTCGACACGCTCTACTCGGCGTTCGAGATGATCGGCTCGGGCATCACCACCGTGCAGCACATCCAGGGCTGGATGCCGGGCACCCTGCCGGACGTCGAAAAGCGCGCCACCGACACGATCAGGGCTTACGAGGACGTGGGCATGCGCGTGAGCTACTGCTACGCCGTGCGCGACCAGAACCGGCTCGTCTACCAGGCCGACGAGGAATTCGTGAAGAGCCTGCCGAAGGACCTGCAAGGGCCGATGCAGCGCTGGTACGACCGCTTCCAGATGGGTCTCGACGATGCGATGGACATGTTCCGCTCGTTCCACTCGATCCATCACAACAAGCGCCGGGTGAAGATCCAGCTCGCGCCGGCCAACCTGCACTGGTGCTCGGACAAGGCGCTGACGGCGCTGTCCGACGCCTCGTCGAAATACGACGCACCGATGCACATGCACCTGGTCGAGACCGCCTACCAGAAGGAATACGCAAGGCGGCGCGGCGACTGCACGGCGCTCGAATATATCGACCGATTCGGTTTGGTGAACGAGCGGCTGACCTTGGGCCACGGCGTGTGGCTGAACGAAAAGGACATCGACCGCCTCGCCCAGGCCAAGGGCTGCGTGTGCCACAACTGCTCGTCCAACTTCCGCCTGCGCTCGGGCGTGGCGGCGCTGAACTTCTTCGAGAAGAAGGGCATCAACACCGCGATCGGGCTCGACGAGGCCGGCATCAACGACGACCGCGACATGCTGCAGGAGCTGAAGCTCGTGCTGCGCGCCCATCGCGTGCCCGGCATGATCGAGGAGGACGTGCCGACCATGGCGCAGGTGCTGCGCATGGCAACGGTCGGCGGCGCGAAGACCACGCCGTTCGGCGCCCAGCTCGGCACGCTCGAGGTCGGCAAGGCGGCCGACATGGTGCTGATCGACTGGGACAGCGTGGCCTATCCCTATCTCGACGAGCTGACCCCGACGCTCGACGCCGTCGTCCAGCGCGCCAAGAGCCAGGCCGTGACCATGACGATGTGCGACGGCGAGGTGATCTACCAGGACGGCAAGTTCACCAAGGTCGACAAGACCGCCGCGTTGAAGGCCCTGCACGACGACCTTGCCAAGGCGCTGAGCGACGACGAGGTCGAGCGCCGCAACCTCTCCAAGGCCCTGCTGCCCCACGTCCGCAAGTTCTACGCCGACTACATCGACACCTCGAAGCACCAGCCGTTCTACAGGCCAAGCTCGATGGTGTGAGCACGCTCACGTCATCCTGAGCGCTTGTGAAGTCTTATTTGATCGCTGGGAGCGCGGCTCTCCAGCGACATGACATCAATTCCCCGGGCGGCGTCCAGGGAGGAACATAAACGTCTGCTCTTCCGGACCGCGAGCTTCCAGCTCGCTCACGAGCAGGAGCAAGCTGGAAGCTCGTGACGCGGGGTAACTCGGTGGCGGCAATGGGTAAGACCTCAAGCGGCCTTGCGGCGCTTGCGCTCGATGGGCACGGAGGCCGAGGCGAGACCGCCGGACAGTAGCATGCTGACGAGCTGGTTCAAGCTGACGCCTTCGACACCGGCTCTCAAGGCGAGTGACCGGTGAAGGGATGTCGGCACTCGAACCACGAACTTGCCGCTGTAGCGATGATTGGAGGCCGCCGGCGGGATTTCATCACCGAATTCCCGCGCCGTCAGGATCCAGGACCGAATGGCATCGCGCAGTTCCTCAAGCGCCTCCGCTTCGGTCTCGCCCGTCGCCACACAGCCCGGCAATTCGACAGCCGAGGCCATGTAGCCACCGCCTTCGGCGGAGGGGAGCGGGAATACGGTGGCGGCATAGGCGCCAGCGTCTATCGACTCTCGACGAGCTTGGCTTTTCCTGGCCATTACTGCTTCTCCACAAATTCGACGAACAAGCGGATGTAAACGGGCTTGATCGGCTTGCGTGCCGGCACGGTCAGCTTTCCACCGTCGGGATGCCGAAAGGTCACGTGGCTCGTGCCGGGTTGCCGCCATTCGATATCTTTGGCACGCGCAACCGACTTCAGGTCGTCGATGTGTCAGTCCGCTTTCGGGCTCTGGCGCATCCTCGCGAGCCGCTTGTCGGCCGCACTCATGCTTCGAATTTAGTATCGAATATAGTATCAATCAGCCGTCAGCCGCGCGATGTAGAATCCGTCGATTCCACCGCGCTCCGCCCACATCGAGGGCAGGGTGCGGACGTCGCCGGCGGGCGAGACGGCGTCGGCGAGGCCGGGCAGCTCGGCGGCGGTGACGGGCACGAGCCTGGCGCGGCGCTCGCGCGCCAGCAGGGCGTCGATGCGGGCGGGACCTTCGTCCTCCTGCAACGAGCATACGGCGTAGACCAAGGTGCCGCCCGGCTTCAGCAGGTCGAGCGCGTGCAACAGCAGGCGGTCCTGCGTGAGCATGAGGCGGCCGACATCCTCCTCGTCCTTGAGCCAGGCGATGTCGGGATGGCGGCGCAGCGTGCCGGTGCCGGAGCAGGGGGCGTCGAGCAGGATGGCATCGAACTTCTCCGCCGGCGTCCACTTGCTCGCATCGGCGGCGACCAGCTCGGCCGAGAGGCCCGAGCGCGCCAGGTTCTCGCCGAGCCGCTTCATGCGGCGGGCGGAGATGTCGACCGCCGTGACCCGCGCGCCGAGGGCGCAGAGCTGCATGGTCTTGCCGCCCGGTGCGGCGCAGAGATCGGCGACCGTCTTGCCGGCGACGTCGCCCAGCAGGCGGGCCGGGAGGGTCGCCGCGGCGTCCTGCACCCACCACGCGCCCTCGGCGAAGCCCGGCAAGTCGGCGATATAGCCACCGCCTGACCGGCGCAGCGTGCCGGTGGGCAGCACGACGGCGTCGAGCCGGCCGGCCCAGAGCTCGGGATCGGCGCGCGGCGTGATGTCGAGCGGCGCTTCCACCAGGTGGGCGGCGGCGATGGCGCGCGCCGTGTCCTCGCCGTAGCTCGCCACCCAGCTCTCCCACAGCCAGCGCGGCGTGTTGAGCCGGCCGGCATCGCGGTCGCCGACGATCGCCGCGCCCTCGCGATCGAGCCGGCGCAGTACGGCGTTGGCGAGGCCCTTCAGGTGGTGCAGGCCGGCGGCCTCGACCAGGCGGACCGTCGTATCGACGGCGGCATGAGGGGGGGTGCCGAGGAAGAGCAGTTGCACGGCGCCCAGCCGCAGGATGGTCCAGGCCGGCGCGTTGGGCCCGTCGAGCGGGCGCGCGATCATCGCCCGCAGCACCTCGTCGATCTCGCCCAATCGCCGCACGACCGTGGCCAGCAGCAGGCGCACGAAGGCGCGGTCGCGGGGCGCGAGCCGGGTGAAGCCGTTATGTTGCGCCAGCGCATCGTCGAGCGGCTGGCCCTTGTCGAGGCACGCGGTCAGGATTTCGAGCGCGACGCGCCGGGAGGCGAGGGGATCGTCCATCGCGCGGCGCTATAAACCCGGTTGGCGCTCCTGTCATGGCCCGGTATGTTGGGACAACAAACAAAATCGGAGGAGACGGCTCATGAAGAAGCTCGTACTGGCCCTCGCTCTGGGCCTGCTGGGCACGTCGGCGGTGGCGCAGGACAAGCCGGTCGACCTCAAGCTCTCGATCTGGCTGCCGCCGGCCCATCCGCTGGTGCCGGCATCGAAGGAATGGGCGGAATCGATCTCCAAGGCTTCGAACGGCACGATCCGGACGGCGATCTTTCCGTCCGAGCAGCTCGGCAAGGCGTTCGACCATTACGACATGGCGCGCGACGGCATCGCCGACATCACCTACGTCAACCCCGGCTACCAGCCCGGCCGCTTCCCGATCATCGCGGCGGGGCAGCTTCCGTTCATGTTCTCCGACGGCAAGAAGGGAACCGCCGCGCTCGATGCCTGGTATCGCAAATACGCCGCCACCGAGATGAAGGACACGCACTTCTGCTTCGCCTTCATGCTCGAGCCGGGCGGCTATCACGGGCGCAAGAAGGTGGTGATGCCCGAGGATCTGAAGGGCGTGAAGATCCGCCCGCCGCAGAGCACGATCGGCCAGATGGTGACGATGCTGGGCGGCACCAACGTGCAGGCCTCGGCGCCCGAGGCGCGCGACGTGCTCGAACGCGGCGTGGCCGACGGCATCTTCTTCCCCTGGGGCTCGATGTTCCTGTTCGGCCTCGACAAGGTGACGAAATATTCGATGGACGTCCCGCTGTTCACGGCGGTGTTCACCTATTCGATGAACAAGGCGAAGTACGACGCCATGTCGCCGGCGCAGAAGAAGGTCATCGACGACCACTGCACCACCGAATGGGCGGTCAAGGTCGCCTCGCCCTTCGCGGATTTCGAGAAGGCCGGCCGGCCCAAGATGCTCGCCTTGTCCGGCCACGAGGTCTATCCGCTGACGCCCGACCAGCTCAAGGCATGGAAGGCGGTCGCCGTGCCGCTGCAGAAGCAGTGGGCCGAGGCGGTCACCAAGGCGGGCGGCAACCCGGACCAGATCTACCAGGAACTCCAGGACAGCATCGCCAAGAACGGCGCCGGCTTGTGACGGCCCGGGCGCGATGAAACATCGCGTGCGGGTTTTCCCTCCCCCGTCTTCGGGGGAGGTGGCCGCGTCTTACGCGGACGGAGGGG
>CAMFJT010000340.1 GCA_945957125.1 uncultured Rhodospirillales bacterium
CCGGCGGCTCGCTGACGCGGCTGGCCGAGCTGCAGCCCAGCCTCGAGGAGGTCTATACGCGCTATTTCGAGGAGGCCCGCCGTGCCGCGTAAAAAGGGGCCGCGCGAGGGCTCGCCGTTCACCGGCCTGGGGCCGGTGTTCGTCAAGGAGCTGTCGGATCACCTCAGCAGCACGCGCATGATGGTGCTGACCCTGTTCGTGATCGTGTTCGGCGCGCTGCCGGTGGGCTTCACGCTGCAGGAGCTGCGCACCGTCACCGCGTCTGACCAGTTCCTGTTCCTGCGTATCTTCACCGTCGAGCCGGAGCGCATGCCGCTCTCGTTCGTGGTGGCGCTCAACTTCATGATCCCGCTGATGGCGATCGGGCTGGGCTTCGATTCGGTGAACAGCGAGTTCAACCGCCGCACCCTGAGCCGCGTGCTGTCGCAGCCGCTCTATCGCGACGCGCTGCTGCTCGGGAAGTTCCTCGGCGGCCTGGCGACGCTGGCGGTCGCGCTGACGGCGCTGTTCCTGATCGTATTCGGCGCCGGCCTGCTGCTGCTCGGCCTGCCGCCGCGCGGTCCGGAGGTCGCGCGTGCCGCGGCCTTCCTGCTGGTGGCGATCGCCTACGGCGGGGTCTGGCTGGCCGTCGCCATGCTGTTCTCGGTGATCTTCCGCTCGACGGCGACCTCGGCACTCTGCGCGCTGGGACTGTGGCTGTTCTTCTTCATCCTCTGGCCGATGATCGCCTCGGCGATCACCACGGGCTTCACGCCGGCGCAGTTCCGCAGCGTCGACGAGGTCCTGACCCTCGAGCAGCTCTCCTCGGCGCTGGCGCGGCTATCGCCCGGCACGCTGTTCGGCGAGGCGGTGCTGGGACTGCTGAACCCGGAGACCAAGGCGTTCGGCTACTTCGCCAACCTGGTGATGGCCCAGACGCGGGGCATGATCCCGGGCACGCCGCTGCCGCTCGACCAGAGCCTGCTCTTGATCTGGCCGCAGATTACCGGTCTGATCGCCGGCATGATCGTGCTGTTCGCCGTCGCCTACGTCGTGTTCCAGCGCGAGGAGGTCAGAGCCTGAAGGACTGGACCGTCACGGCCGCCCTCAACAACGCGCGCTGGTGCAATGCCGTGTGCTTCGCGCACGGCACGGTGGGGCGGTTCCTCGTCCACACCTGGGTCAACGCCGAGCCGGTGCCTCGCTTCTATCCCAACGTCGTCACGCTGACGACGGGCGGGGCCGACCACGCAGAGCAGAGCGAGACCGTGCGCATCCTGCAGAAGTCGAACCTGCCGGGCCGCTGGGCGGTCAAGGACAGCTTCCACACGCTCGATCTCGCGCGGCAGGGCTTCGAGGTGCTGCTCGAAGCGAGCTGGATCCGCCACGCCGACCCCCGGCCAAGCATGATGGTCTCGGGCCTGTCGTGGGAGCGGGCGAAGCCGGGCGGTGAGGCCTTTCCCGTGGCTCTGTTCAGTGACGAGAACTTCGCCATGTTCTCTGGTCGCCGCGACGGCGTGGTCGTTGCCGGCGGTACCTTCTATCGTGCCGACGGCGTGGTGGGCGTTTCCAACGTCGTGGCCGATGCCGACGAGGCGCCCGCGGTCTGGCGCGACCTCTCGGCGCTGGCGGCGGTCATGTTCCCCGGCCTGCCCTTGGTCGGCTACGAATCGGGCGACGAGCTCAAGGCCGCACGCAAGGCCGGCTTCGAGATTGGCGACCCGCTTCGCGTCTGGGTCGTCGCCCGGGACTGACGGTCCCTATCCGGCCGTTCCGCTCCAGGTGCAACGGCCGTCGTTGGTGCTGATCGAGAGGGTCTTCGGCGTGCTGGCGAGGTTGGCCTTGATCTTGATCCAGTCCCCGCCGGCATACACGTTCGGGCCGACACGGGTGAGGCTGTAGTGAATGCCCCCCGCGGTGTCGAGCACGCCGGCATTGTTCTGCACCGCCATCGTCATTGGCCGGGTCATCCCGGGATCGGCCATCACGCAGTTCTCGATGCTGCCGGGTGCCAGCGACAGATTGAAGACGGTGGACGAGTTGGGATCGCGAGGGCCGCCAGTATAGGGCGCGGGTCCATCCTGGACGCAGCCCAACAGGACCATCATTGCGGGGAATGCGAACAGCGACCTTGCACTCATGCAAGCCTCCTCGGAGTGATCGGTGCCAGCATAATGACCTTTCCCCCGGATGCGCTATGCAGAAACGGCGGCTTCACGCTCGGGCGAGGCGCGATGTCCGCAGGATGCAAGGGCGTCCAGCATGTGCGGCGGAGGCGGGGCCTCGACTCGGATCGGCGGCTTGCTCTGCGACAGGGGCAGCACGATCGCTCGCGAGTGGAGGTGGAGCTGTTGGCCGGGCACTGCCGTGCCATAGAGGCGGTCGCCGATCACCGGGCAGCCGGCATGGGCGCAATGCACGCGGATCTGGTGGGTGCGGCCGGTCTCGGGCGAAAGCTCGAGCCAGGTCATGCCTGGCGCGCGGCCCAGCACCCTGTAGCGCGTGACGGCGGACTGGCCCTTGTCGGAAACCTTCACCGACCAGCCGCCGCGCGTGTTGAGCTTGAGCAGCGGCCAGTCGAACACCCCTTCCTCCGCGGGCGGCGTGCCGGCGACCACGGCCCAGTAGGTCTTCTTCGTATCGCGGCCTGAAAACAGCCGGCCAAGCTTGCTGAGCGCCTTGGGATGGCGGCCCAGCACCAGCACGCCGGAGGTATCGGCGTCGAGCCGGTGCGCCAGCGCCGGTGGGCGAGGCAGGCCGAAGCGCAGGGCGTCGAAGCATTCCTCCAGGTTGGGCGCGCCGCTCGGCCCGGCATGGACTGCGAGACCGGCAGGCTTGTCGATCACCAGGATCAGCCCGTCGCGATGGAGCACGCGCGCCTGGATTTCCTCGGCCGTCAGCGGCGGCTCTCGCTGGGGGCGCGCCACGGCAGCGGCGCGATCTCTGGCCGCGGCAGGCGAAGACGCGCCACTGGCATGGCGCGCGCCCGGCTTCAGAGGTCGGGCCATCGGTCGAGCCAATCCTCGCTCGCCTCGTACACCGCCGCTGCGCGCAGGATCGAAGCCTCGTCGCGGAAGCGGCCGAGGATCTGCAGGCCGACCGGCAGCCCGTCGCCGGCGAAGCCGCAGCAGACGGTGATCGCGGGATGGCCCGTGATGTTGAACGGCATGGTGTAGGGGAACCAGTTGCGGCGCAGCTCTCCCGCCTCGACGCCGTCGATCGAGATCGGGTCGAACAGGTCCTGCTCGATCGGCAGGGCGGTGCGCGACAGGGTCGGGGTGACCACGTAGTCGGCGTCCTCGAACCACTGCTGGACCATGCGGAAGAGGTCGGCCCGCCGGAACATCGCCTTCTGGTAGTCCGCACCGCTCCAGGCCTCGGCCATCGCCACCTGACGGACCAGCGAGGGCGTCATGCGGTTGCCGTCGCGGCGGATCATGTCGTCGAACCGCGCCCGCCATGTCGTGTGGTTGATCACCTTCCACACCGGCTCCATGTCGGGCAGGCCGTCCGGCAGCTCGGCCAGCTCGGCCCCTGCTTCG
The DNA here is from genome assembly GCA_945957125.1 of uncultured Rhodospirillales bacterium. Lineage (GTDB taxonomy): Bacteria > Pseudomonadota > Alphaproteobacteria > Reyranellales > Reyranellaceae > Reyranella. The sequence goes on from CAMFJT010000340.1 coordinate 3,522, forward strand.
GCCAGCCGGCCGAGCGCGCGCTCGTAGGCGGCGCGCACGTCGTTCGCGACGAGACTGTTGCCGAGCGTGGCGCTGTGCAGGATGCGCTTGCCCCGGAGATCGCCGTCGGGCCGCGCGGCGGCGAGGTAGTCCTGCGGCACGGTGCCGATCGACCACGGATCGCTGGGATGCGGGCCGGCCATCGCCTGCAGCATCAGCGCGGTGTCCATCACTGTGCGCGTCATCGGCGTGACATAGGTGTAGTTGCCGAACAGGTCGGCGACCTGGCTGTGCGGGATGACGCCGTTGCTCTGCTTCAGCCCGACCGTGCCGTTGGCCGCGGCCGGGATGCGCGTCGAGCCGCCGCCGTCGGTGGCCACGCCGATCGGCCCGATGCCGGCCGCGACGGCGACGGCAGCGCCGCCGCTCGATCCACCCGACGTGCGCGCCGCGCTCCAGGCGTTGCGCGTGCGGCCGAACAGCGGCGCATCGGTCAGCGCCTTATGGCCGAACTCCGGCGTCGTCGTCTTGCCGAACAGGAGGGCGCCGGCCTGCTTCAGCCGCGCGATGGCCACGGCGTCCTCCTTCGGCACGTTGTGCTCGTGCAGCAGCGAGCCGAAGGTGGTGCGAACGCCGGCCGTGTTGACGAGGTCCTTGGCGGCGTAGGGGATGCCGTGCAGCAGGCCGAGCGGCCGGCCGCGCATCACGTCGTCCTCGGCCTGCCTCGCGGCAGCCATCGCCTGCTCGGGGATCAGCGTGATGAAGCAGTTCAGCACCGGCTGCAGCGCCTCGGCCCGTGCCAGGACGGCCGACATCAGCTCTACCGGAGAGATCTCCTTGCGCGCGATCTTCTCGCGAAGGTCGGAGGCGGGGAGCCGCGTGAGGTCGCTGCTCACCCCTCATCTCCCTCATGTTCCTCTCCCCCGCTAGGGCGAGAGGCGGCGAAGAGGAGTGGAAAAGCGGGCGGAGGAAACACGCTCACCTCAGCAAACCCCGGCCCGCCAGGTTGCGCATCAGGGCGGAGAGGCCGAACGTCCAGGGCGCGATCTTGTCGCAATGGTTCACCCGGTTGGTCAGCGTGCCGAGCCTGGGCGAGCGGATCGACACCAGGTCGCCGACCATGTGGGTGAAGCCGTGGCCACCCGGCGTGCGCTGCTCGGTCGGTGCGAACAGCGTGCCGGTCATCAGCGCCATGCCGTCGGGATACTGATGCAGCTGGCCCATCGCATGGTGAACGAGGTCGGTCGGGTCGCGGCTGATCTTCGACAGGTCGCTCGAGCCCTGCAGCCGGAACTGGTCCGGCCCGTTGACCTCGAGCTCGACCTTGGCCCGGCGCACGTCGTCGAGGCTGAACGTGTCGTCGAACAGGCGCACGAACGGCCCGATCGCGCAGGAGGCGTTGTTGTCCTTGGCGATGCCGAGCAGCAGGGCGCTGCGGCCCTCCATGTCGCGCAGGTTCACGTCGTTGCCCAGGGTCGCGCCGACGATCGC
>CAMFJT010000341.1 GCA_945957125.1 uncultured Rhodospirillales bacterium
CGTTGTCCGGCCGGGTCATGGCGAAGATCAGCTCCAGGTCCAGGTCCCTGAAGCCGTAGTCCAGTGCCGCGCGCGCCATCTCCGTAGCGTAGCCCTGCCCCCAGGCGTCGGGATGCAGCGCCCACAGCACCTCGGTCTCGCCGAACTCGGGCACCCAGTTGAGGCCGCCATGGCCGATCAGCACGCCGTCGCGGAACAGGCCCCACGGCGCGTAGCGGCGATCCTGCCAGGACAGCTCGAAGCGCTCGATGGTGGCACGCGCGGCGTCGAGCGGGTCGGCGTCGGTAGGCGACAGCCATTTCGCCACTTCGGGATGGTAGCGCATGCCCGCATAGAGCTCGGCGTCGGCGGCGACCAGCGGGCGCAGGGTCAGCCGTTCGGTGTGCAGGACGGTCATCGTCGTCCGACTCTACACCACCGCCGGGGAGAGCGGTCTGCGCGATATATGCACGAGGCCTGCCGGCAAAACCATCCACAAATCCCGGCTGGAGCTACTCGATATACTCGGGCCGTCGCCGGGGAGGGCAGGGCGTGGGCGAAGTGCGGAGCGAGGGAACGAACAGGCTGCGGCACGGGCTGCGGTTCTATGCCCGATGCGCCGGGGAGGCATGGCGGCGGTCGTGGGACGCCGGCAACGCCTGGCCGCCCGTCTTCGGCCTGCTGCTGCTGTCCGGCGGCGCGTGGCTCGCCGGAGTCGATCTCGCCTATCCCGGCGACACGCCCTACGGCGCGTCGATCGGCACGGGACTCTTCATCCTGATCGCGTGGCTGACCGTCTTCGTCGTGCAATTCGTCGCGGCGCCGCCCCGGCTCTATGCGCGCCTCGACGCCGAGCTGCAGAGGCTCGCCCGGCAGCCCGCCCTGCCGTCGCCGGTGCCCCTCGCCGCTCTGCCCGTCGCCGCCCTGCCCGTCGCCGCTCTGCCCGCGGCTGTCCTGCCTGACGCTGTCCCGCCCGTCGCCGCCTTGGCCGCCCCCGCCCTGCCTGTCGCGGTCGACGACATTGAGGTTCCGGCGCCTCCGGCCGGCCCTGCATCGGCGCCGGCCGCGGCACGGCTGCCGTCGCCGCCCGCGCCGCGACCGGCTCTCGCATCGATCGACGTGCATCTTCACGACCAGCTCCACGAGACGGCCGCGACCGATACCGCCGGCGAGCGGCTGCCCGCGTCGCGCGCCTACCGGGCACGCGTGACCAATCGCGGCGACACGGCCGTGCGGCGCTGCCAGATCTTCTTCTGCAATCCGACCCACATCCAGGTCGTGAGCGCACCGTTCGATCTGGCGCCCGGCGCGCATCGCGACCTGCCGGTGCTGCGGGTCATCGACGAGGGGGACGATCCGCACGCGCTGCTCTACTTCCTCGACGCGGAGACGTGGCAGGTCGCGGAAGGACAGGCCGCATGGCTGCCCGAGCCCGGCCGCTTCAAGGTGAAGGTGCTGTCGGCGAACGCGCCTGCGACATCGCTCGACGTGAAGCTGTCGCGCAGCGCGGGGACGCCGTTCGCCTGGACGCTGCTCGAGGCAGGCGAGCCCGACCGGCCCAGGGCCGGCCGCAAGCCGTCGGCCTGGACGGCCGCCGACGCCGTCGCGGAGCCGAATGCGGCCGACTGATCGTCTTTACATAACTTTACATTGTCGACGCAGGGGCGAAACCGCCCCGCTCCATATGAAGGGCACGGGGAAACCTCACCCTCACCCGAACGGAGACGACAATGGCAACCCTCAAGACGATGATCGCCGCCCTTCTCGCCGGCAGCCTCGCGGCCACCGCCGGCAGCGCTGCCTTCGCCAAGGCAGACGGCCGGGCCTTCGACCCGGTGCGCGCCCAGGAGCATCTCAACCGGCGCGTCGACAAGGCGCTCAACGGCACCGATGCCACCGCCGAGCAGAAGAAGCAGGTCGCCGACATCCTCGGCCAGGCGTTCAAGGACAAGCAGGCCACGCGTGACCAGCGCGAGCAGAACCGCAAGGCCCTGCAGGAGGCGCTGCAGGGACCGACCGTCGACGCCGCGAAGATCGAGGCGATCCGCGCCCAGCAGATGAAGATCGCCGACGCCGACTCCCAGCGCTTCACCAAGGCGCTGACCGATGCCGCCAACGTGCTGACGCCCGCGCAGCGCCAGGCGTTCTTCAAGAGCTGGGACGACCGTGACGGCGGCCGCGATCATCGCGGCCACGGCCGGCGCGGCTAGCATCGGGCGCGCGACGGCCGGATACTGGGCGACATGGCCGAGCGCATCCTGATGATCGACGACGACGACCGCCTCGCCGGGATGGTTTCGGACTATCTCGGCGGGGCGGGCTTTCGCCTGACCGTCGCCGGCACCGCGCGCGCGGGCGAGGCACTGCTCAAGCGCGAGAGTTTCGACGCGGTGATCCTCGACCTCATGCTGCCCGATGGTGACGGGCTCGATGTCTGCCGCCGCCTGCGCGGCGCGAGCGACGTGCCGATCCTGATGCTGACGGCGCGCGGCGAGCCGATGGATCGCGTGATCGGGCTGGAGGTCGGCGCCGACGACTATCTCGCCAAGCCGTTCGAGCCGCGCGAGCTGCAGGCCCGGCTGCGCGCCATCCTGCGCCGGCGGGCCGCGCCGCAGCGGTCCGAGATCCTGCGCTTCGGCCGGCTGGAGATCGACAAGGGCGCGCGCGGGGTGCGGGTCGACGGCGAGGACAAGCCGCTCACCTCCTACCAGTACACGCTGCTGCTGACCCTGGCCGAGCGCGCCGGCCGCGTGCTGACGCGCGAGGCGCTGATGGACCTGATGAAGGGCGAGAAGCTCGAGGCCTTCGACCGCTCGGTCGACATCCACATCAGCCGCATCCGCGCCGCGATCGAGGACGACCCCAAGCGGCCCAAGCGCATCGTGACGGTGCGCGGCACGGGGTATGTCTTCGCCCGGGACCAGGACCGATGATCTCTTCATCGCTGGGACCGCGCCACTCCGTGGCGCTCAAGATTCATGAGCGCCACGGAGTGGCGCGGTCCCAGCAGCACTGAGATGCGGCGTCTCTATCTCCAGTTCTACGCCGCCGTCCTGCTCGTGCTGGCGGTGTTCGTCGGTGCGGCGGCGGTGGCCTGGAAGCTCGCCGAGGACCAGACGCCGCAATATCTCGACGTCGCCGCCGAGCTGACCGGCGCGCTGCTGCCCGAGGCCGACGCGCCGCCGGCCGAGAGCCAGCGCGCGCTCGATGCGCTTCATCGCAAGCTGCGCTTCGACCTCGCCCTCTATCGCCCCGACGGCACGCAGATCGCGATGGCCGGCCGGCCGCCGCCGCGCTTCGATCCGCGGCGCGCGCGCGAGGGCTGGCGGCGCGGCGCGGGTGGGCCGACCTTCACCCTGCAGCTTCCCGACGGCCGCTGGCTGGTGGCGCGCGAGGTGCGCGAGCGGCCGAGCCCGATCCTGTGGATCGTCGGTGGCCTCGCCCTGCTCGCGCTCGCCATCGCCGTCGGCGCCTATCCCGTCGTGCGCCGCCTCGGCCGCCGGCTCGAACGGCTGAAGGACGGCGTCGAGCAGCTCGGCGGCGGCGATCTCGGCGCACGCGTTAGAGTCGAGGGACGCGACGAGGTGGCGGCCCTGGCGGCGAGCTTCAACCGCTCCGCCCAGCGCATCGAGGAGCTGATCGCCGCCCACCGCCTGTTGCTCGCCAATTGCAGCCACGAGCTGCGCACGCCGCTGGCGCGCATTTCGATGGCGACCTCGATGCTCGGCGAGCAGACCGACGCGAAGACCCGCGAGGCGCTGAAGCGCGACATCGGCGAGCTCGACCGGCTGATCGAGGAGATCCTGCTGGCCAGCCGCCTCGAGGCGGTGCCCGGACTGGAGCGGCGCGAGCCGGTCGACCTGCTGGCCCTCGCCGCCGAGGAGGCGGCCTACTACGACATCGAGGCGGACGGGGAGCCCGTGACCGTCGAGGGCGACCGCGCGCTGCTGCGGCGCCTGGTCCGGAACCTGCTCGAGAATGCGCAACGCTATGGCGGCGAGGGGCCGATCGAGATCTCGGTGATGCCGCACGGCGGGCGCGCCGTGCTCGAGGTGCGCGACCATGGGCCGGGCGTGCCACCCGAGGAGCGCGAGCGCATCTTCGAGCCGTTCTACCGTCGCGCCGCGACGGCCGAGAGCGGGCGCGGCAGCGGGCTGGGCCTCGCTTTGGTGCGCGACATCGCCGGCCGCCACGGCGGCACCGCGGTATGCCTTGCGGCGGAACGCAGCGGCAGCCGCTTCCGGATCGACCTCCCGGCGGCGTAGCTCCCCGTCGTCCCGACCGGAGCCGAGCGTAGCGAGGCGCAGCGGAGGGACCTGCTCATGCAACTTCTGCCGCGATGAGCAGGTCCCTCGACTACGCTTCGCTCCGCTCGGGACGACGGCATATGCGATAGTCCTGTCGACATTGGAGAGACGACGATGGACCATGAAGGCGGATGCGTCTGCGGCAATGTCCGCTTCGTGGCGGCCGGCGAGCCGCTGAGGGTGACGATCTGCCATTGCGCGTGGTGCCAGAGGCGCACCGGCACGGCGTTCGGCACCGAGGTCGTGTTCGAGAGCGGCCAGGTGACGGTCAGCGGAGAGGTCGCCCGCTATCGCCATGTCTCCGACCAGTCGGGACGCTGGCTCGACATCGAGTTCTGCCCGCGCTGCGGCACCAATCTCGGCTTCACCCTGGAGGCGGCACCCGGGTTGCGTACGCTTCCGGCGGGGGCGTTCGACGATCCCTCGTGGATCGCTGCGGAGCGTCAGCCGTTCCGCCATGTCTTCGTCCGGTCGCGGCGCGCCTGGTCGGACCTTTCGCCGCTCGTCGAGACCTACGAGCAGCACTTTCGACCGTGACGGCAACCCTCTAGGATACGGTGAACGACCGTTTACCGGAGAGAAGCGCCATGGATTTCGACATTCCCGCGGAGATCGCGGCCTATCTGCGCGAGCTGGACGAATTCATCGAGCGCGAGATCCGGCCGCTGGAGCGCGAGAACGACAATATCCGCTTCT
>CAMFJT010000342.1 GCA_945957125.1 uncultured Rhodospirillales bacterium
AATTGTTGCAGAAGGTTGACGGTTTGCCAAACCCCCAGTGGGCGGCTATGAACCGCCGCCAAAGCTGTTGATTCTTCTCCATTTTCGGGAGCTGTGCGTGTCCGACTCCGCGGCCTTTCAGGAAGTCGACGATGCCGTCCGCCAGGACGACATGAAGCGCTGGTGGAAGCGCTGGGGCACATGGGTCGTGGGAGGCGCCGTCGCGGTGGTCGTGGCGGTGACGGCACTGGTCGGTTACCGCCAGTACGACAACGCGCAGCGCGCGACGGCGAGCGCGGCCTATTCGGCCGCCCTGGCGAAGATCGGCCAGGACAATGCCGCCGCGCGCGCCGAGCTGAGCCGGCAGGCCGAAAGCGCGCCGGCGCCGTACAATTCGCTCGCCGCCCTGACCGCCGCCCAGCTTCTCGACAAGCCCGAGGAGCAGGTTGCCGCGCTCGAGGCGGTGTCGGCCAAGCTGCCGCCCGAGCTTGCCGACCTTGCCCTCGTCATCGCCGGCTTCCGCAGCGCCGACACGCCCAAGTTCGAGGCGACGGTCGCCCGGCTCGATCCGCTCGCGGTGCCGGAGCGGCCGTTCCACGCCAGCGTCACGGAGCTTCAGGCGCTCGCGGCGGCGCGCAAGAACGACCTCAAGCGCGCGCGAGAGCTGTGGACGGCGATCGTCAAGGATCCCGCGTCCCCGCAGGGTGCCCAGCAGCGCGCCCAGGCGATGCTCACCTATTACGGTCCGGGCGAGGGCAAATAGCGTCATGATCACCGCTTCGCGTATCCTGCTGGCCGCACTCCTGCTGCCTCTTTCGCTGACCGCTTGCGACATCTTCGACAAGAAGAAGCCCCCTCTGCAGGGCGAACGGATCGCGGTGTTCGCCGACCGCCGCGACATCGAGCCCGACAAGGACGCCGGCAGCATCCAGATCACGCTGCCCGCGCCGGTGGTCAACGATTCCTGGCCGCAGTCCGGCGGCTTCGCCAACTACGCCATGCAGCATCTGGCGTTCGGCGACTCGCCGCAGATCGTCTGGACCGCGGACGTCGGCTCGGGAAGCTCCTCCTCGCGCATCCTGACGACCCCGCCGGTGGTCGCCGACGGCAAGGTCTTCGCCAAGGACGCGGAGAGCACGGTTTCGGCTTTCAATGCCGACACCGGCCAAAGGATATGGACCGTGACGCTCAAGCCCGAGAAGGCGCGCGACACCGACGAGTTCGGCGGCGGGCTGGCGTGGTACGGCGGCAAGCTGTTCGTTACCACCGGCTTCGCCGCGGTGTTCTGCCTCGACCCCAATACGGGAACGGAGGTCTGGACCTCGACGGTGAGCGCGCCGATCCGCGGCGCGCCGCTGGTGTTCGCCGATCGCGTCTTCACGATCTCGATCGACAACAAGCTGCATGCCATGGCGGCGATCGACGGCTCGGACCTGTGGAACTTCTCGGCCCTCCAGGAAGTCGCGGGCTATGTCGGCGGCAACAGCCCGGCCGGGTCGGGCGAAATCGTCGTGGCGCCGTTCACTTCCGGCGAACTGGTCGGGCTGCGCCTCGAGAACGGCCGGCCGGTATGGAACGAATCGCTGATCGGGCCGCGCCGCGAGGCGCGCGCGTTCGGCAACCTGGCGGACATTCGCGGCCGGCCGGTCATCGATCAGGGGCTGGTGCTGGCGATGGGCTCGGCGGGTACGCTGACGGCGATCGACCTGCGCTCGGGCCAGCGCCGGTGGGAGCGCAATGTCGGCGGCAACCAGACGCCCTGGGTGGCAGGACGTTTCGTTTTCGTGGTCACCGGCTCGGCCGACGTGGCGGCACTGGAGCGTGCCACCGGCAAGGTGAAGTGGGTGACGCCGCTCAGCCAGTACCAGGACGACAGCCGGCGCAAGCCGATCCTGTGGGCCGGCCCGGTGCTGGTATCGGACCGCCTGCTGGTCGGCGGCTCGACCGGCGAGATGTTGTCGCTGTCGCCCTATACCGGCGAGATCATCGGCAAGCTCGACATGCGCTCGCCAATGCGGCTGGGGCCGGTCGTGGCCAATCGCATGGTCTTCGTCCTGACCGATTCGGGCAGGCTCGTTGCGCTCCGCTGACCCTCGGCCGTCCGACGAGACGAGGCCGCCGCGAGTCGCCATCGTCGGCCGCCCCAACGTCGGCAAGTCGACGCTGTTCAATCGCCTGGTCGGCAAGCGCCACGCCATCGTGGACGACACGCCGGGCGTGACGCGCGACGTGCGGGAATCGCCGGCGCAGCTCGGCGATCTCGCCTTCACCCTGCTCGACACCGCGGGCTGGGAGACGGCCGGCGGCGAGGCGCTCGAGGCGCGCATGCGCCGCTTCACCGAGCGCGCCGTCGACAGCGCCGACGTCGTGCTGTTCCTGATCGACGCGCGCGCCGGCGTGCTGCCGCTCGACGAGAGCTTCGCCGACTGGCTGCGCAAGCGTTCGTCCAAGGTCATCCTGGTCGCCAACAAATGCGAGGGGCGGGCCGGCCAGAATGGCCTGGCCGAAGCGCATGGCCTCGGGTTGGGCCAGCCGATCCCGATCTCGGCCGAGCACGCCGAGGGACTGAGCGACCTGCACGAGGCACTCGGCCGCCACATCGAACCGATGGCGGAGGAGGAGGACACGCCGGCACTGGATGCCGAGCAGGCGCTCGACGCGGAAGCCGCGGCAGCGGCCAAGCGGCCGATGCTGCTGGCGATCGTCGGCCGTCCCAATGTCGGCAAGTCGACGCTGCTCAACCGGCTGGTCGGCGAGGAACGGGTGCTGACCGGACCGGAGGCGGGCATCACGCGCGATTCGATCCGGGTCGAATGGCAATGGCGCGGCCGCAGGATCCGCCTGATCGACACCGCCGGCATGCGCCGCCGCAGCCGCATCGAGGCGAAGCTGGAGGCCGCCTCGGTGGCCGACACGCTCGACGCCATCCGGCTCGCCGACGTGGTCGTGGTCGTGCTCGACGCCGGCGACATGCTCGAGAAGCAGGACCTCGCCGTCGCCGGCCGCGTGATCGAGGAGGGCCGCGCGCTGGTGATCGCGGTCAACAAGACCGATCTGCTGGCCGACGACCGGCGCGAGGCGAACAAGGCGTGGCGCAAGCTCGGCGACCGGCTGGAGGCCTCGTTCGCGCAGGTCAAGGACGTGCCGATCGTCGGCTTCTCGGCGCTCAACGGCCACGGCGTCGAACGGCTGATGCCCAAGGTGTTCGAGACCTACGACATCTGGAACAAGCGCATCAAGACGCCGAAGCTCAATCGCTGGCTGCGCGAGATGGAAGTGCTCCATCCGCCGCCGCTCGCCAAGGGCCGCCGCATCCGCCTGCGCTTCATGACCCAGATCAAGATCCGGCCGCCGACCTTCATGCTGTCGTGCAGCCAGCCCGACGAGCTGGGCGACGACTACATTCGCTATCTGATGAACCGCCTGCGCGACGATTTCGACATGCCCGGCGTGCCGATGCGCATCACCATGCGCAAGCCCGACAACCCCTACGCGAGCCGGGCCAAGAAGCAGCGCTGATCTCTTCTGCCCTGGGGGCAGGCCATTGCAGTGGCGCCCCCGGCGGAAGGATCGCTATCCTTGCACTGCCGCGTCGCCGGCCACCCATTCGCCGGTCATCGTGCACGATGGCAGGGCGAGCTGGACCAGGCTCTCGCCGTGCGCTTCCGGCGGCGGCAGGGTCTCGGGATTCTCGCCCGGGAAAGCTTCCTTGCGCATGCCGGTGCGGGTCGGGCCGGGGTTGTAGAGATTGACCCGCACGGTCGTATGCGCGCATTCGGCAGCGTAGGTCGCGACCATCATGTCGAGCGCCGCCTTGCTCGCGGCGTAGGCGCTCCAATAGGGCACGACGACGCGTGAGATGCCGGAGGTAACGAAGATCGCGCGGCCGGCGTCGGAGCGCCTCAGCAACGGGTCGAGCGAGCGGATCAGCCGCCAGTTGGCCGTGACGTTGACCGCCATCACGCGCTCGAAGATCGCCGGATCGATGTGGCCGATCGGCGAGAGGGTGCCGAGCAGACCGGCATTGCCGAGCAGGACGTCGAGCCTGCCGAACCGCTCGTAGAGAGCGGCGCCGAGGCGGTCGATGCCCGGCCCGTCGGTGACGTCGAGCGGCACGAGCGTGGCGCCGTCGCCGCCCATCTCCTTGATCCGGTCGTCGACGGCTTCGAGCCCGCCGACGGTACGCGCGACCAGGATGCAGTGCGCGCCTTCGCGGGCGAAAGCCAAGGCGGCCGCCGCGCCGATGCCGCGCGAGGCGCCGGTGACCAGCGCGATCCGGCCCTTCAGGCGCATGGCGCTCATACTTCCTTCCCCGTCATACGGGGGAGGATGGCGGTGGGGGAAAGCCCCAGTCGAATTGCCGGCGCATTGCACATCTTGATCTGAAACCGGAGAGGGTGAGCGCGTGGCCGTCCCCCTCCCGGCCTCCCCCGTAGGACGGGGCAGGTGAATGATAGGCAAATCATGATCTCAGGCCGGTTCGGCGAGCAGGGAAAGCTGGCGGTCCTCGATGCCGTTCACGTCGTCGAGGGCGATCGGATAGTCGCCGGTGAAGCAGGCATCGCAGAAGCCCGGCTGCAGGGCGTTGCGGCCGTGCGGCAGGCCCATCGCCCGGTAGAGGCCGTCGATCGACAGGAAGGCGAGCGAATCGACGCCGATATACTTGGCCATGCCGGCCACGTCGTAGCGCGAGGCCAGCAGCTTGTCCTTGTCCGGCGTGTCGATGCCGTAGAAGCAGGGGTCGGTGGTCGGCGGCGCGGCGATGCGCATGTGCACCTCCTTCGCGCCGGCGTTGCGCACCATCTCGACGATCTTCATCGAGGTCGTGCCGCGCACGATCGAATCGTCGACCAGCACGATGCGCTTGCCCTCGATCAGGGCGCGGTTGGCGTTGTGCTTCAGGCGCACGCCGAGATGGCGGATATGGTCGGCCGGCTCGATGAAGGTGCGGCCGACATAGTGGTTGCGGATGATGCCGAGCTCGAACGG
>CAMFJT010000343.1 GCA_945957125.1 uncultured Rhodospirillales bacterium
TCAAGGGCCTCGACATCATGATCATCCGCGAGCTGACCAGCGGCGTGTATTTCGGGGAGCCGCGCGGCCGCCACACCAACGCGGCCGGCGAGGTCGAGGCCTTCGACACGCAGCGCTACACGGCCCCCGAGATCCGCCGCGTCTGCGCCGTCGCCTTCGAGCTGGCACGCAAGCGCAAGAACAAGGTCCTGTCCTCTGAGAAGGCCAATGTCATGCACACCGGCGTGCTGTGGCGCGAGGAGGCGACGAAGCTGCACCAGGAGAAGTATTCCGACGTTCAGCTGAGCCACATGTATGCCGACGCGCTCGCCATGCAGCTGCTGCGCGCGCCGAAGGAATTCGACGTGATCGTCACCGACAACCTGTTCGGCGACATCCTGTCGGACGAAGCCTCGATGCTGACGGGATCGCTCGGCCTCCTGCCCTCGGCCTCGCTCGGCGCACCCGACGCGACCGGCCGCCGCAAGGCGCTCTATGAGCCGATCCACGGCAGCGCGCCCGACATCGCGGGCAAGGGCCTGGCCAATCCGATCGCCCAGACGCTCAGCTACGCGATGATGCTTCGCTATTCGTTCGACCTCGGCAAGGACGCCGACATGGTCGAACTGGCTGTCGAGAACGTGCTGAAGGCGGGCTACCGCACCGGCGATCTCCTGGTGGGCAACACCGACGGCGTGAAGAAGGTCGGCACCCAGGAGATGGGCGACGCCATCGTCAAGGAACTCGACCGCCTGAGCTGATCGGGAAGCCGCCGAACCCGGCGGATCAGCCTCTCAGGATCGAACCCAGCACACCGCGCAACACGGCGCCCCCGACGGTGGCGCCGATCGATGCCGCTTTGCCCTTGCCGAACACGGCCTTGGCCGCCTCGCGCGCGGCGATAGTGGCCATGCTGCGCCCCGCCGCCTTGGCGACCGTGATGCCGACGGAGTCGCGCTGGCGGCCGGCCGGCACCTTCTTCGGTTCCGGCGCGGGTGATTGGGGCTGGGCCTTCTTGAGGCGCGGCTCGGGCCGCGGCGCCGACTGGATTGGCTGCTCGACTTCAGGTGGCGGCTCTTCCGAACGAGGTCCCCATGGCCCGGTCTTGGCGGGCACAGTAGGCGGCACCGATCCATACTGTCCGCGGCGGCGCGATGCGGCGTCGGTTGGCGCCTGAGCAGGCGGCGTTGCAGCGACACGGCCGGTCAGCACTTCATAGGCCGACTGGCGATCGACGACCCTGTCGTACTTCCCGGCGAGCGGACTCGCCGCCGTCACGGCCGCGCGCTCCTCCGCCGTCGCCGGCCCGATGCGGCCCTGCGGCGGCGCGATGAAGCAGCGCTCGACCGGGAACGGCACGCCCTTGGCGTCGAGGAACGAGAGCAGCGCCTCGCCCACACCAAGCTCGGTGATGACCTGTGCGGCGTTGAAGGCCTTGTTCGGGCGGAACGTCTCGGCCGCCACCTTCACCGCCTTCTGGTCGCGCGGCGTGAAGGCGCGCAGCGCATGCTGCACCCGGTTGCCGAGCTGGCCGAGGACCGACTCCGGCACGTCGAGCGGATTCTGCGTGATGAAGTAGATGCCGACGCCCTTCGAACGGATCAGCCGCACGACCTGCTCGATGCGCGACAGCAATGCCTTCGGTGCGTCATCGAATAGCAGATGCGCCTCGTCGAAGAAGAACACGAACTTCGGCTTGTCGAGATCGCCCACCTCGGGCAGCGATTCGAAGAGTTCGGACAGCAGCCACAGCAGGAAGGTCGCGTAGAGGCGCGGGCTCTGCATCAGCCGGTCCGCGGCCAGGATGTTGATCATGCCGCGGCCCGACGCATCGCAGCGCATCATGTCGGTCAGCACGAGGGCCGGCTCGCCAAAGAACCGCTCGCCGCCCTGCTGGCTGAGCGTCAGGAGCTGGCGCTGGATGGTACCGACCGACGCCTTGCTGACATTGCCGAATTCCGTCGTCAGTGTGCCGGCATTCTCGGCGACCCATTGCAGCAGCGCCTGGAGGTCCTTGAAGTCGAGCAGCAGCAGGCCCTGCTGGTCGGCGATCCTGAAGACGATGTTGAGCACGCCTTCCTGCGTTTCGTTGAGCTGGAGCAGGCGGGCCATCAGCACCGGCCCCACTTCGCTCACCGTCGTGCGGATCGGATGGCCCTTCTCGCCGAACAGGTCCCAGAAGATCGTCGGGAAGGCGCGCCCGGCATAGCCGTCGATGCCGAGCTGCTTCGCGCGCTCGAGCGCCCGTGGATTGTCGCCGCCGGGCTGGCTCACTCCGGACAGGTCGCCCTTCACGTCGGCCATGAAGACCGGCACGCCATAGGCGGAGAACCCCTCGGCGATGGTCTGTAGCGTGACGGTCTTGCCCGTGCCGGTCGCACCGGCCACCAGGCCATGGCGGTTGGCATACTTCAGCAGGAGATACTGGTCGGCCTCGCTTGCTCCCACGAAGATCGCGTCGTCGCTCATGCCGTCTCCCTTGCATCGGCCGCCAACTTAGCCAGGGCGGCCGCTCCATAGTAGGTTAGCCGCATGTCCCTGCCCCGTCTCGCCCTCGCCGTGATCGGCGACGAAATCGGCCCCTCCCTCGACGAAATGATCTCCTTCTGCGGCGAACACGAGGTGCGGCGCCTCGACATGCGCACGGTGAGTGGAAAGAACCTGCTCGGCATGTCGCTCAAGGAAGGCAGCGCGATCGCGCGCCGGATCGAGCAGGCCGGCCTCACGGTTCCGACCTTCGTCTCGCCGCTGCTGAAGTGGCCGGCGCCCGGCAAGGGACATGGGGAGGGCACGGTCGACTTTGCCTTCGATCCGGCCAAGTGCCCCGCCGACGATCCGCTGGTGCACGCCTTCGACATGGCCACCGTCTTCGGCGCCGAAAAGATCCGCGTCTTCAGCCACCTGCGCTATCCCGGCTATGAACCGGCCGATCTTTTTGGACCGCTCGAGCGGCTGGCCGATCTCGCCCTCTCCTATTCCATCAACGTCGAGATCGAGAACGAACCGGTCTGCAACATCGGCTCCCTTGGCGAACTCGCCGGCTTCTTCAGCGCGATGGAAGAGGCCATGGCGCCCAACGCGACGCCGGTACAGCTGCGCCCTCTGGTCGATATCGGCAATGCCTGGTCGATGGGCGCCCCGCCGACCGATGCCGAGATCGCCGCGCTGGCGCCTCTGGTCGACCTCATCCATCTCAAGGATCGCGACATCTCGGCAAGACGCACCGTGCCACTGGGCGACGGGGACGTTCCATGGGCCAGGGAACTCACGCGATTGCTGACCGAGGCGGCCAAGACCCGCAACCCGGTCCGGGAGATCCACGCCAGCATCGAGACGCACTGCCCGCAGGACGGCCGCAACGCGACGGCCCGCTCCGTCACGGCCCTCCGCCGCATCGCCGCCGAGATCGGCGTCGAGGTCGTCTAAGCCGGCGTGATGACGAAGCCGGCGCGGGGGAAGTGGACCACCACCTCGCCGATCCGCTCGTCATGGCGCCTGATCGAGACACGATCGTTCGTCAGTCCGACCAATTCGCCGCCCACCGGCACCTTGCCGGTATCGTCGGGCGTGACGCTGATCCTCTGGCCGGCCTTCAGGCCGCTGGGATCGTCGCGGTCGACGGTCGTCGCTTCGGGAATCGCCGCCTTCGCGACGTCGAGTGCGTCGGCGGCGGCGATTTCCGTCGGCTTGCCGCTGCCGAGAGCCTTCATCCGTTCCGACCAGGCCGCGATCAGCGGCAGCCGGTCGAGCGGCGCGACCGGCTTGCCGCCGCCCAGCCGCTCCTTGATGAACCAGACGGGATTGTAGAGCGCGCAGTCGGCTAGGCACGGCGCATCGCCCAGCAGATGAGGCCGTCCGTCGGCCAGCATCTGCTCGGCGATGGCGAGCTGGGCGTAGGTCTGCTGCAGCGCCATCGGCGCGGCGGCCTTGAGCGCGGCCGCATCGAAGGAACGGCCCGAGAAAGCGCTGCGATCCTTCAGGAAGGCTTCGGGCAGCTTGTCGCCCAGGGCACCCATGACGATGCCGACGGCCGCCCAGAAGATGTTGCGGTCGATCCACATCGCGAGCGCCCGCGCCTCGCCTTCCCGGCCCTTCGGCAGCAGCGGCGGCGACGGGATGCGCTTCTCGATCTCCAGCATGATCAGCTGCGTGTCGCAGTAGATGTCGGCCCCGACCTGCATCACCGGCGTCTTGCGATAGCCGCCGGTCAGCGGCATCAGGTCGGGCTTCGGCAGCACGGTCGGAATCACGACCGACTTCCACGGCACCTGCTTCAGGCCGAAGGCCACCCGCACCTTCTCCGAGAAAGGCGAATTCGGATAGTGGTGCAGGATCATGTCGCTCATGAGCGCAACGCCTCGATGTTGGCAGCGTAGCGCTCGGGACCGCCACTGAACACGGCGGTGCCGGCAACCAGCACATCGGCACCGGCCGCGATGCAGCGCTTGGCCGTCTCGACGTTGACGCCGCCATCGACCTCGAGGTCGATCGGCTTGCCCAGCCCGTCGATCGCCTTGCGCAGGGCCGCAATCTTGGCGAGCTGGCTCTCGATAAAGGCCTGGCCGCCGAAGCCCGGATTGACGCTCATGACCAGCACGAGGTCGAGGTCGCCGAGAACGTGCTCGATGGCGGAAAGCGGAGTCGCCGGATTGAGCACGGCGCCTGCCTTTCGTCCGAGGCCCTTGATGAGCTGGATGGTGCGATGGACGTGCGGACCGGCTTCGGGATGGAACGAGATCACGTCGGCACCGGCATCGACATAGGCCGGCACCAGCGGATCGACCGGCGAGATCATCAGGTGGACGTCGAAGGGCTGCTGGCTGTGCTTGCGCAGCGCCTTCACCACCATCGGGCCGATCGTGAGGTTGGGCACGAAATGCCCGTCCATCACGTCGACATGGATCCAGTCGGCGCCGGCTTCGGAGATCGCCTCGACCTCGCGGC
>CAMFJT010000344.1 GCA_945957125.1 uncultured Rhodospirillales bacterium
ACCTGCGCGGCGCGCGGCTGGCGATGATCTTCCAGGAGCCGATGACCTCGCTCAACCCGGCCTACACGATCGGCAACCAGATCGTCGAGGCGATCCAGCGCCACCAGGGCCTGAACGCCGCCGAGGCGCGGGCGCGGGCGATCGAGGTGCTGCGGCTGGTGCGCATCTCGAACCCCGAGAAGCGCGTCGACGACTATCCGCACAAGCTGTCGGGCGGCATGCGCCAGCGCGCGATGATCGCCATGGCGCTGGCCTGTGGGCCGCAGCTGCTGATTGCCGACGAGCCGACGACGGCGCTCGACGTCACCATCCAGGCGCAGATCCTCGACCTGATGCGCGGCCTGCGGCGAGACACCGGCACCGCCATCATCCTGATCACGCACGATCTCGGCGTGGTCGCCGAGATGGCCGACGATGTCGCCGTCATGTATGCCGGCCAGATCGTCGAGCGTGCGCCGGTCCGGTCGCTGTTCGCGCAGCCCGAGCATCCCTACACGGTGGGGCTGCTGGGCTCGATCCCGCGCCTCGACCACCGGCGCGAGCGCCTGCCCTCGATCGAGGGCCGCGTGCCCGACATGGCCCACCCGCCCGAGGGCTGCCGCTTCGCCGCCCGCTGCCCCTTTGTCGAGCCCGCCTGCCGCGAGTCGGTGCCGCCGCTGGTCGAGGTAGCCCCCGACCACCTCACCCGCTGCCGCCGCGCCCCGCTCTCGCAGGTGCTGGCGTGATCTCTTCGCTGGGACCGCGCCACTCCGTGGCGCCTCATGATCATGAGCGCCACGGAGTGGCGCGGTCCCAACCATGAGCGCGTTGCTCGAGGTCGCGGGGCTGGCCAAGCACTTCCCGGTCAAGAGCGGGCTGTTCGGCCGGACCTCGGCGCATGTCCGGGCGGTCGACGGCGTGGACTTCCATGTCGAGGCCGGCGAGACGCTCGCCGTGGTGGGCGAATCGGGCTGCGGCAAGTCGACGGTCGGCCGGCTCGTGCTGCGCCTGATCGAGCCCAGCGCCGGCACGGTCCGCTTCGAGGGCGACGACCTGCTGGCACTCGACGCCGAGCAGATGCGCGCTCGCCGCCGGCGGCTGCAGGTGATCTTCCAGGACCCCTATGCGAGCCTCAACCCGCGCATGACGGTCGGCGCCATGCTGGGCGAGCCGCTCCATCTCCACAACCTCGCCGGCAACGAAGCGCAGCGCCGGGCGCGGGTCGGCGAGCTGCTCGAGCTGGTCGGGCTACGCCCCGAGCACGCGCGGCGCTATCCACACGAATTCTCCGGCGGCCAGCGCCAGCGCCTCGCGATCGCCCGCGCGCTCGCCGTCGAGCCGCGGCTGATCGTCGCCGACGAGCCGGTGTCGGCGCTCGACGTGTCGATCCAGGCGCAGGTCATCAACCTGATGCGCGCCCTGCAGCAGCGCTTTGGCCTGGCCTACATCTTCATCAGCCACGATCTCGCGGTGGTGAAGCACATCGCCGACCGCATCGCCGTGATGTATCTCGGCAAGATCGTCGAGACGGCGGCGACCGACGAGCTGTTCCGCAACCCGCGCCATCCCTACACCCGCGCGCTGCTGTCCGCCGTGCCGCTGCCCGATCCGACCGCGGTGCGCGAGCGCGCGCTGCTGGAGGGCGACATCCCGAGCGCGATGAACCCGCCGCCCGGCTGCCGCTTCCACACCCGCTGCCCGTTCGTGCGCGAGAGCTGCCGCACCGAGGTCCCCACGCTCGCCGACGATGGCACCGGGCATGCGACGGCCTGCCCGTGGTGGCCCGAGCTGCCGCCGCCCGCACCCTTGATCGCCACGACCCTGCCGGACCACGACCGGCAAAGGCTGGAGCGCCTGCAGGCGGCGTTCGTGTCACAGACGGAGGCAACATGAAAAGACTGGCCCTTTCCCTCGCGTTCGCCATGGCGATGGCGGGCAGCGCGCTCGCCCAGACCAACCTGCGCGTCGGGTTGGCGGAAGATCCCGACGTGCTCGATCCGAGCCTGGCGCGGACCTATGTCGGGCGCATCGTCTTCGCCTCGATCTGCGACAAGCTGTTCGACATCGACGAGAAGCTGGCGATCGTGCCGCAGCTGGCACTCGGCCACGAGACCTCGGCCGACGGCAGGACGGTCACGATCAAGCTTCGCCCCGGCGTGAAATTCCACGACGGCGAGCCGTTCGACGCGGCGGCGGCCAAGTACAGCCTCGAACGCCACCTCACGATGAAGGGCTCCTTCCGCAAGCCCGAGATCGGCATCGTCGAAAGCGTCGATGTGGTCGACCCTCTCACCATCAAGCTGAACCTGAAGCAGCCCTTTTCTCCGCTGCTGGCCCAGCTCACCGACCGGTCGGGCATGATGGTCTCGCCCAAGGCCGCCGAGGCGGCGGGCGACAAGTTCGGCCTGAAGCCGGTCTGCGCCGGCCCCTACAAGTTCGTCGAGCGGGTCCAGCAGGACCGCATCGTGGTCGAGAAGTTCGCCGACTACTGGGACAAGGACAAGGTCTTCATCGACAAGATCACCTATCTGCCGATCGTCGACGGCACGGTGCGGCTGGCCAACCTGCGCTCCGGCGCGCTCGACCTGATCGAGCGGGTGCTGGCCACCGACATCAAGTCGGTGCGCGACAATCCCAAGCTCAGGCTCAGCAAGGCGGTATCGCTCGGCTACATGGGCCTGACGATCAATCTCAGCAACGGCCCGAAGGCCAGCACGCCGCTGGCGAAGGACGCGCGTGTCCGCCAGGCGTTCGATCTCGCGCTCGACCGCGACGCGATCAACCAGGTGGTGTTCAACGGCGAGTTCGTGCCGGGCAACCAGTGGATCAGCCCGCAGAACCCCTACTACCAGGAGAAATTCCCGGTTCCCAAGCGCGACGTGGCCAAGGCCAAGGCGCTGCTCAAGGAAGCGGGCGTCAGCGGCCCGGTCGCGCTCGATTTCATGGTGCCCAACGGCGCGGAGACCCGTGCCGTCGCCGAGGTCGTGCAGTCGATGGTCGGCGAGGTGGGCTTCGACCTCAAGATCCGCGTCACCGAGTTCGCGACCTCGCTCAAGCAGTCCGAGCAGGGTGACTACCAGGTCTACCTGATCGGCTGGAGCGGGCGCAGCGACCCCGACGGCAACTCCTACTCCTTCCAGGTCTGCGGCCAGCCGCAGAACACCAACGGCTATTGCGACAAGGACGTCGACGCCGCCCATGCGGAGGCACGCTCGAAGTCGACTCCGGCCGATCGCAAGGGGGCGTACGAGAAAGTCGCCGCGAAGTTCCTCGCCGACGGCCCAATCAAGTACATCTACCACGCACAGGTGCTGGTGGCGCACACCGACCGTCTGGACGGCTACAAGCAGATGCCCGACGGCCTCGTCCGCGTCATCGGCCTGAAGCTGAAATAGCGCCCAGGTGCCGTAAACCGTGCTCGCCTTCCTGACCCAGCGGCTGCTGCAGATCATCCCGACGCTGATCATCGTGTCGATGATGATCTTCGGGCTGCAGCAGCTCCTGCCGGGCGACCCCGCTTTGATCATGGCGGGCGAGGAGCGCGACCCAAAGGTGCTCGCGGAGATCCGCGAGCAGTACAAGCTCGATCAGCCGATCCCGGTCCAGTACTTCTACTGGATGAAGGGCGTGCTCAGCGGCAACCTCGGCGAATCGATGCGCCTCAAGAGCTCGGTCGGCTCGCTTGTCGCCGAGAAGCTGCCGGTGACGCTGCAGCTCGCCTTCATGGCACTGCTGATCGCGATCTGCGTCGGCATCCCGGCCGGCATCGTCTCGGCGGTGAAGAAGGAGACGCTGTGGGACTACGGCGCCAACCTGTTCGCGCTGTGGGGCCTCAGCACACCCAACTTCTGGCTCGGCATCCTGATGATCTTCCTGTTCTCGGTGACGCTCGGCTGGCTGCCGGCGTCGGGCTACGTGCGGCTGGGCGAGGACTGGAAGGCGAGCCTGGCGACCACCATCATGCCGGCCTTCGTGCTCGGCAACGCGCTCGCCGCCGTGCTGATGCGCCATACGCGCAGCGCCATGCTGCAGGCGATGGGCACCGACTATGTCCGCACCGCGCGCGCCAAGGGGCTGCACGAGAATCGCGTGGTGCTGAAGCACGCCCTGCGCAACGCCATGACGCCGGTCATCACCCTGCTGGCGCTCGATTTCGGCACGCTGCTCTCGGGCGCTGTGCTGACCGAGCAGATCTTCTCGATCCCGGGCTTCGGCAAGCTGATCGTCGATTCGGTGTTCAACCGCGACTATGCCGTGGTGCAGGGCGTCGTGCTGGTAACCTCCTCGATCTACATCTCGCTCAACCTGCTGGCCGACGTGGCCTACGTGCTGGTCAATCCGAGGCTGCGCGGATGAGCGTCGCCGTCCTCGCGCAGGAAGAGAACCCGTGGGCGCGCGCCTGGCGCCGCCTGAAGCGCCGCAAGGGCGCGATGGCGGCGCTGTTCGTGGTCGTGTTCCTGATCGCGCTGGCCGTGCTCGCGCCGTGGATCGCGCCCTACGACTCGACCGCGACCAGCTTCAGCATGGTACGCAAGCCGCCGTCCTGGGCGCACTGGTTCGGCACCGACGAGGTCGGCCGCGACGTGCTCTCGCGCATCCTGTTCGGCGCCCGTGCCTCGCTCAGCGCCGGGCTGGTATCGGTCGGTATCGCGGTGGGCGCCGGCGTGCCGCTCGGCCTGCTGGCAGGCTATGCCGGCGGCTGGATCGACGCGGTGCTATCGCGCGTGGTCGACGCCATGCTCGCCATCCCCTTCCTGATCCTGGCGATCGCGCTGGCCGCCTTCCTCGGGCCCAGCCTCAGCAACGCGATGATCGCCATCGGCGTCACCGCCACGCCGGTCTTCATCCGCCTGACGCGCGGCCAGACGCTGGGCGCCAAGGTCGAGGACTATGTCGAGGCGGCCCGCGCCGTCGGCAACCCGCACTGG
>CAMFJT010000345.1 GCA_945957125.1 uncultured Rhodospirillales bacterium
GAAGATCGTTTGGCACGATCCTGGCTTCCCCCGGCGAAACCCTGTCATGCCTGGGAGAACATGGAATGCTGGTTCGTTCGTTGGTCGCCGCGTTGATGATTGCCACGGGGAGCGCCTCCGCGCTGGCCCAGGGCACGCTCAGGATCGGCATGACCGCCGCCGACATTCCGCTCACCACCGGCCAGACCGACCAGGGCGGCGAGGGCATGCGGTTCATGGGCTACACGGTCTATGACGGGCTGATCAACTGGGACCTGTCCTCGGCCGACAAGCCGTCGGTGCTGACGCCTGGCCTTGCCACGTCGTGGAAGGTCGACGACAGCGACAAGACGCGCTGGGTCTTCGAGCTGCGCAAGGGCGTGAAGTTCCATGACGGCAGCGAGTTCAAGGCCGACGCCGTGGTCTGGAACCTCGAGAAGCTCCTCAACGACAAGGCGCCGCAGTTCGATCCCAAGCAGGCCGCGCAAGGCCGTTCGCGCATTCCGGCCGTGAAATCCTACAAGGTGATCGACGACTATACGCTCGAGGTCCGCACCAACGGGCCCGACGCCTTCCTGCCGTACCAGATCGGTTGGGTGATGATCTCGAGCCCCGCGCAGTGGGAGCAGGTCGGCAAGGACTGGAACAAGTTCGCGCAGACGCCGTCCGGCACGGGGCCGTGGAAGCTGACCGCCTTCGTGCCGCAGACCCGCGCCGAACTCACTCCGTTCAAGGAATACTGGGATCCCAAGCGCGTGCCGAAGCTCGACAAGCTGGTGCTGCTGCCGTTGCCGGAAGCGACGACGCGCACCGCCGCGCTGCGCGGCGGCCAGGTCGACTGGATCGAGGCGCCGTCGCCCGACGCGATCCCGAGCCTCGAGAAGGCCGGCTACAAGATCGTCTCCAATGCCTATCCGCATAACTGGACGTGGCACCTCAGCATGGTCGAGGGCTCGCCGTGGAAGGACGTCCGCGTGCGCAAGGCGGCCAACCTCGCGGTCGACCGCAACGGGCTCAAGGTGCTGCTCGGCGGGCTGATGATCCCGGCCAAAGGCTTCGTCGTGCCGGGCAGCCAGTGGTTCGGCAAGCCGTCGTTCGACGTGAAGTTCGATCCCGAGGCGGCGAAGAAGCTGCTCGCCGAGGCGGGCTTCAGCAAGAGCAACCCGGCCAAGGTCCGCATCCTGATCTCGGCCTCGGGCTCGGGCCAGATGCAGCCGCTGGCGATGAACGAGTACATCCAGCAGAACCTCGCGGACGTCGGCATCAAGGTCGATTTCGACGTCGTCGAGTGGAACACCATGATCAACCTGTGGCGCGCCGGCGCGAAGTCCGAGCAGGTCAAGGGCGCGAACGGGATCAACTTCTCCTACTTCATCCAGGATCCGTTCACCGCCTTCGTCCGTCACATCGATTCGAAGCTGGTGGCGCCCAACGGCACCAACTGGGGCTACTACCAGGAGCCGGCGATGGACGCGCTGATCGAGCAGGCGCGAACGACTTTCACGGCGGATGAGCAGGACAAGGTGCTGCAGAAGATCCACGAGAAGATCGTCGACGAGGCGCTCTTCCTGTTCGTGACGCACGACGTAGCGCCGCGCGCCATGTCGGCCAAGGTGACCGGCTTCGTCCAGGCCCAGAACTGGTTCCAGGACTTCTCGCCGGTCACGATGAAGTAGTCTTCCGTTCTCCCGCCGTTGCGTCGTGCCGGCTACTTCCTCGTCAAGGGCGGCTTGAAGATGCAGCTGTCCTCGACGGTGATCTGCGCGTCGCCGTCATTGATCACGCCACGTACATGGATCAGCGAGTCATCCAGACCGGCGTGGGACGGCCCGCCAGACGAGGCGCCGCTTTCCCGGTTCCGGGGAATATCGACGTTGAACGCACCTTTCACGTCGCGCGTCGCCTCGAAGCGGTAGGTGCCGCCGTGCTTCTCCCGGAAGGAACCCCTGACGGAGGCGCCATCGACGGTCACGTCGATGGTGATCTCGTTGGCCGCGCACCTCGACGTCCCGATATTCTTGTTGCCTGCCCGCGGCGCGAGCTCGCCGAGCTTGTTTCCCGGCCCTTTGCCGACGTAGGTCAGCGGAGCGGCAATGGCCTCTCCGGCAAGAAGAACAAGGAGCCCGATCGCAACCGAGCTGTGAACGCATCTCATCGTGCGAGCTCCCTTCGCTCCCGGCCCGTCGCACGCGATCGGTCGGACGGTTACGGACGAGTCCGGTCGATGGTCCTCAGTCCTTCTTTCGGATCAGTTGCGGATACATCACCGAATCGCCGTGGGTCGACATCCAGGCCATCTCCTCGTCGGTGACCGTCTCCGGCGTCCGGCCGTTGGCCGCGCACAGCGTCTCGACGATGATGTTGCGCTTGATCTCGCTCACCAGCACGCAGGTGCGGTGGTAGGCCTCGGACACGGTGCGGCCGAGCACGGTGAAGCCGTGCCGCTTCATGATGATGCAGTTGGTGTCATGGATGAAGGTCTTGATCGGCCCGACATCCTCCTCGACGTTGATGCTGGCCGGCAGGTAGTGCGCCGGCTTCTGCATCAGGTAGCCGTAGGTCAGGCTGTAGGAGTTGATCTTCTCGTAGCCCGCCGCCATGAAGGCGATCATCTCGTCATGGTGCAGGTGGATCACCGCATTGACGTCCGGCCGCAGGCGCAGGATCTCGCGGTTCATCTGGTGACCGACCGTGGTCGCGCGCTCGCCGGCGAGGATGCGGCCGTAGGGGATGTCGGTGATGACCAGGTCGTCGGCCTCGACCTCCTCGAGGCTGATGCCCTGGGGCTTGGCGTAGCACACGCCGTCGGGATGGCTGGCATGGGCGACGCGGATCACCATGCCGCCGACGCTGCTGTTGACCAGCCCGCGATTGGCCAGCCGATGGGCGTAGGTGACGTAGTCCTTCACCACCTTCGGGTCGAACGTCACGCTCGGGTCGGGAGTCAGCTCGTTGACGCGAAAGGCGAGGGCGGGGCTGCCATCCATCATGTTCGGGCTCCTATTCGGGCTTGATGCCGAGGCGATCGGCCAGGTCGCGCCATTGCTTGGTCTCGCGCACCATGGTCGCGCCGAATGCGGCCGGCGTCGAGACCACCGGTTCGACGTCGATCGCGCGCAGCCTGGCGCGGCCGGGATCGGAGAGCAGGGCCTGCGCCAGGATCTTCTGGACGCGTTCGGCGATCCCCGGCGGCAGGCCGGGCGGTGCCACGATGCCGTACCAGAACACGTCCTCGAAGTTCTTGACGCCAAGGCTGTCGAAGGTCGGCACGTCCGGCACGGCGGCCGACGGGCGCGTCACGGCGAAACCGGTCAGCCGGTTCTCGCGCACCAGGCCGGCCGAGCCCGAAGGATTGTCGAGCATTACCGCGACGGTGCCGTTCATCAGGTCGGGGTAGACGGCGGCAGCGCCCTTGTACGGGGCGTCGATCATCTTCAGTCCGGCGATCTGCTCGAACTGGCGGGTCAGTAGATAGCCCAGCGTCGACGGACCGAGGGAGGCACAGGCGACCTTGCCGGGCTGGGCGCGGGTGTTGGCGATGAAGGTCGGCAGGTCCTTCGCGCCGGCGGCGGGCCCGCCGATCAGGATGTAGGACGTTGTGCCGATCATCGTGACGGCCGTGAACGACGTCACCGGATCGTAGGGCAGGTCCTTGCGGAACACCGGCGCCGCGGCGTGGCTGCTCGAGGTCGCGATGCCGAAGGTGTAGCCGTCGGGCGCAGCCTTGGCGACGATGTCGCTGCCGATCGTCCCGCCGGCACCCGGCTTGTTCTCGACGACCACCGGCTGGCCGAGCGCTTCGGAGAGATATTGCATCGCGATCCGGCCGGTGGCGTCGGTACCGCCGCCCGGCGGCAGGGCCACGATGCAGCGGATCGGCCGGGTGGGCCAGGCGTCGGCCCGGGCAATGGCCGGGGCGGCGAGGGCGGCAACCGCGCCCTTCAGGAGCAGACGACGCGTGTGCTGGGGCATGGCCGTGGTTTGAACACGCGCGCAGCGGTGCTGCAACAGCCCCCGGGATTCCCGGCTAATGATAGCGGCGATAGAGCCCCGCGAGGCGGCCCTGGATCTTCACCCGGTCGGGTCCGAAGATGCGTGTCTCGTAGGCGGCATTGGCCGGCTCGAGTGCGATCGAGGCGCCCTTCTTGCGCAGGCGCTTGAGCGTCGCTTCGCTGTCGTCGATCAGGGCGACGACGATGTCCCCCGACTCCGCGGAATCGGCGCTGCGGATGATGGCGATGTCGCCGTTCTGGATACCGGCTTCGACCATCGAATCGCCCTGTACCTCCAGGCAGTAATGTGCGCCCGAGCCGAGCAGGGAGACCGGCACGTCCACGGTCGTGGAGTTGTCGCGCAGCGCTTCGATCGGCGTGCCCGCGGCGATCCGTCCGTAGAGCGGCAGGCTGAGGGCCTGCGCCTCGAAGGCCGCGGGGAGGGCGCCCGCCAGCAATGCCCGCTCGCCCCGTACCACCTGCGGCACGAACGTCTCCCGTGGCTCGGACAGGCCGCGACGCGACTCGAGCAGCGGCGTGACGTTCGATGCCGGCAGCGCGGCCGCCTCGGGCAGTTTCAGCACCTGGAGCGCCCGTGCGCGATGGGGCAGGCGCCGCAGGAAGCCGCGCTCCTCCAGCCCGGTGATCAGGCGATGGATGCCGGATTTCGACTTGAGCCGCAGCGCCTCCTTCATCTCGTCGAACGACGGCGATACGCCACCCTCGTTGAGGCGCTTGTTGATGAACAGGAGCAATTCGTTTTGCTTGCGGGTCAGCACCGTTTTCTCCCCGGAACGCCTACCAGATTTCGGAACAAATCCCGAAACTGAACACATGTTCTAGTTT
>CAMFJT010000346.1 GCA_945957125.1 uncultured Rhodospirillales bacterium
CACAGCGACTGCATCGCCGCACGGGCGACCGCCATGAGATTTTCGAGAAGCAGTGCTTCATTGCTGGGACCGCGCCACTCCGTGGCGCTCATCTCATGATCATGAGGCGCCACGGAGTGGCGCGGTCCCAGCCATGAGCAACGCCTTGACCTCGCTCAGACGCCGTAGACGATCGCCATCGTCTCCGCGACGCAGGCCGGCCGCTCCTGGCCTTCGATCTCGATGGTCATCTCGTTCGTCAGCCGCACGCCGCCGCCCTTCATCGGTTCGGCCGCGATCAGCTTGGCCCGCGCCCGCACCCGCGATCCGGCCGGCACCGGGCTGGTGAAGCGCACCTTGTTGCAGCCGTAGTTGATGCCGTTGCGTACGTTGTTGATGTGCGAGATCTGCTGGTTGAGCATGGGGATCAGCGACAGCGTCAGGAAGCCGTGGGCGATGGTCTTGCCGCCCGGCATATCTTTCTTGGCGCGTTCGACGTCGACATGGATCCACTGGTGGTCACCGGTCGCCTCGGCGAACTGGTCGATCCGCTCCTGGGTCACCTCGACCCAGTCGCTGACGCCGATCTCCTGGCCGACGTGGTTGTGCATCTCGTTCGGATGGGAGAATTCCCGCTTGGCCATTTCCTAACCTCGGTTCGATTCTTGTTTGCCCGCTGACGATACCGGAGCGCGCATTGTATCGTCGCGCCCTTTTGCCCATCATGCGAGGCGAAAATGCAAGCAGGAGGAAGCCGGGCGATGACTTACGAGACCGTTCTGTACGATGTGGCGGACCGCATCTGCACCATCACCCTGAACCGGCCGGAGAAGCTCAACGCCTGGACGCGCCAGATGCATCTCGATCTCAAGGACGCGATGCAGACGGCCGGCGCCGATCCCGACGTGCGCGTCATCATCCTGACCGGCGCCGGCCGCGGCTTCTGCGCGGGCGCCGACATGGGCGGGCTGCAGGCGATCGGCGCCGGGGGCGCGCCGGGCGACCGCAGCACGAAGGCAGGCGCCGACCTGCCCGGCGGCAGCACGCTGGCCGACTTCCGAATGAACTACTCGTACTTCCCGGCGATCCCGAAGTTCATCATCGCCGCCATCAACGGCCCGGCGGCCGGCCTCGGCTTCGTCATCCCGCTATACGCCGACCTGCGCTTCGCTTCGGAATCGGCGGTGTTCACCACCGCTTTCGCCCAGCGCGGCCTGATCGCCGAGCACGGCGTGAGCTGGCTGCTGCCCCGCCTGGTGGGCCTGCCGGCGGCGATGGACCTGCTCTGCTCCGCCCGCAAGTTCCGCGCCCCCGAAGCGCTGTCGCTCGGCCTGGTGAGCCGCGTCATCGCCGACGACAAGCTGATGGCCGAGACTCGCGCCTATGCCCGGCTGATGGCCGACACGGTCTCGCCGCGCTCCGTCGCCGTGATGAAGCGCCAGCTCTGGGAGGCCGAGTTCCAGACGCTTTCGGAAGCGACGGTGCAGGCCAACCACGAGATGGAGCTGTCCTTCCAGACCGCCGACTTCAAGGAAGGCGTCGCCCACTTCCTCGAAAAGCGCGCGGCGCGGTTCACCGGAAAGTAGCCCCCCTCCCCAGAAGACTGGGGAGGGAGTTCAGACCTTCTCCGTCTCGCTCGCACGCGGCTGCCAGGTCATCAGGCGGCGCTCGACCATGCCGACCACCGCGTCGAGCACCAGGGCGAAGGCGGTCAGCACGATGATGCCGGCGAACACCGTGTTGATGTCGAACGTGCCCTCGGCCTGAAGGATCAGGTAGCCGACGCCCTGAGAGGAGCCGAGGTATTCGCCCACCACGGCGCCGACGAAGGCGAGGCCGACGGCGTTGTGCAGGCTGGCGAACACCCAGCTCATGGCCGACGGCAGGTAGATCGAGCGCAGGAGCTGGCCGCGCGAGGCGCCCAGCATGCGCGCATTGGCGAGCAGCGTCGGGCTGACCTCGCGCACGCCCTGGTAGACGTTGAAGAACACCACGAAGAACACCAGCGTGACGCCGAGCGCGACCTTCGACCAGATGCCGAGCCCGAACCACACCGCGAAGATCGGCGCGAGCACCACGCGCGGCATCGAGTTGAAGCCCTTGATGTAGGGCTCCATCACCGCCGACGCGGTGTTCGACAGGGCAAGCCACAGGCCGATCCCCAGCCCGCCGACCGAGCCGATCACAAAGCCCAGCATCGTCTCGAGCAGCGTCACGCCGAGATGGGGAAAGATTTCGAACGAGGTGAACCAGTCGACGATCACCCAGAACACCTTGACCGGCTCGCCGAAGAAGAACGCGGCGCGGTTGTCCTGCTCGAAATAGAAGTTCGGCAGCAGGCCGGGCTTGGTCGAGACGTGCCAGAGCATGATCAGCACCGCGAGCACGGTGAACTGCAGGATGCGCAGCTTCATCTCATGCCGCCTTCTGTGCCTGGTAGGCCTTAAGCACCTCTTCCTTCATCGCTGCCCAGATGACGCGATGCAGGTCGAGGAAGGCGGGCGTCATGCGGATCTCCGAGACGTCGCGCGGCCGGGGCAGGTCGATGCGGAAATCGCCGATCGGCCGCGTGCCGGGACCAGCCGAGAGCACGATGACCCGGTCGGAGAGCGCGATGGCCTCCTCGAGGTCGTGGGTGATGAACAGCACCGACTTGCGGTCCTCCGCCCACAGCGCCAGCAGCTCGTTTTCCATGAGCTGCCGCGTCTGGACGTCGAGCGCCGAGAACGGCTCGTCCATCAGCAGGATGTCGGGGCTGAGGATCAGTGTCTGCGCCAGCGCCAGCCGCTTGCGCATGCCGCCCGACATCTGGTGCGGGTAGCGGTCGCCGAAGCCCGCCAGCCCGACACGGCGTAGCCATTCCTCGCCGCGCTGCCGCGCCTCGGAGCGCGGCACGCCCCGGAAGTCGAGCCCCGCGATGACATTGTCGATGCCGGTGCGCCACGGCATCAACGCATCGGCCTGGAACATGTAGCCGGCACGCCGGTTCACGCCGTCCGCTGCAACCAGCTTCTCGCCGAACGCCGAGATCGTGCCCGACGACGGCGCGAGCAGGCCGGCCGCGACATTGAGCAGGGTCGACTTGCCGCAGCCGGTCGGGCCGACGACCGACACGAACTCGCCGACGCCGACCGTGAGGGTCGCGTTGGCCACGGCCGTGTATGCCGGCCCGCCGTCACGTCCGGCGAAGCGGCAGGTGACGTCGTCGAAGGCCAGTGCCGGCGCGGTGCTCGTCACGATCGCCTTAGGACGCCTTCTTGGCGCGCTGGGCGAACTCGTTGGTCCAGGTCTCCGCGAGATTGATCTTGTCCTTGTCGGCGGCGAGCTTGGGATCGGCCTCGACCAGGAAGCGCAGGCAATTCTCCTGCGCGCCGTCCGGCATCAGCCCGTCCGGCGAGATCGTCTCGCGCACCCCCGCGAACGACTTCTCGTAGATCGCCCGGTCGCCCAGCAGATAGCCCTCCGGCACCGTGCTCGCAACATCGGCCGGCGAGGCGGTCTGCAGCCAGGCATTGGCGCGCACGATCGCGTTGGCGAGCGCCTGCGCGGTGTTCGGGCTCTTGGTCAGGAAGCCCGGCTGGGCATAGAGGCAAGCCGCCGGGAACGGCCCGCCGAACACGTCCTTGTTGCCCTGGGTCGTGCGCGTGTCGAGCATGACCTGGATCATGCCCTTGTCCTGCAGCATGGTGAGCGCCGGATCGGTCTGCGACACGCCGTCGACCGAGCCCTTCTCGATCGCGGCCACGACCGTGGCGCCGGCGCCGACGCCGATCGCCACCACGTCGGACGCCTTGAGCCCGCCCTTCGCCGCCCAGCTCAACAGCAGCATGTGCGTCGAGGAGCCCGGCGCGCTGACGCCGAACTTCAGCCCCTTGATGTCGGCCGGTCCCTTCACCTTGGCGGCCACGTCCTTGCGCAGCCCGATGGCGATCTGCATGCCGCGCCCGATCAGCACGAACCCTTTGATCGCCTGGCCGCGCTGCTGCATGCGAATGGTGTGCTCGTAGGCGCCCGCCGTCACATCGGCGCTGCCGCCCATCAGCGCTTCGAGCGACTTGGAGCCGCCCTGGAAATCGTTGATCTCGACATCGAGGCCGGCGTCCTTGAAGAAGCCCTTCCTCTCCGCGATCGTCAGCGAGAGATAATAGAGCGCCGACTTGCCGCCGACGGCGAGCACGACCTTGCTCTTCTCCGGCTTGCCGGTCTGGGCGCGCGCGACGTAGGGCGCGGCAACGAGGCCGGGAACGGCAGCCAGAATCGCGCGACGCCGCGGATGCAGCAGCTTGGTCATGGTTTCCTCCGGGGTTGGTTGCGGCGGAGAGTGCCGCAAGCCGATGCGAGCATCAACCGCCGCGCTGTCGCGCCGCAGCCTCCTGAAAGGCCGTGCAAACGACGATCCGCCATCTCCCTTCCGCGCGATGGAGATTGTAGCCGGTGCGGAACCGCCAAGGCGGTGCATCACGTCGCTCGATCGTCCAAGCCACCTCGACCACCGCGTCGTCGCTACCCAGTTCCACAACCTGCTCGAGGGCGAGGTGCGCCAAGACGAAGCCGCCGACCTGATAAGACCGAAGCAGACGATTCACGGCGGCAAGAATGTCCGCCTCCGTCGACCAGACTGTCGCCGTCTTCTCGATCAGCAGGCTGGGAGCAGAGATATGGCTCGCGACGGCCGCCGCATCGCGCGCGTTGTAGGCGGCGGCATATCTCCCAAAGAAGCGCTGGATTTCTGCGCGCATGGCAGACGACTTCCCGATTTGACCTGCTGGGAGCGCGGCTCTACAGAGCCGCTCATGAGCGGGGAT
>CAMFJT010000347.1 GCA_945957125.1 uncultured Rhodospirillales bacterium
TTCTCGATCATCGTCCAGGTCTGCCATTGCGGCGTGAACCCGCACTTGGCGCCGGCGGCGACGGCCTTGCCCGCCATCTCGCCCAGCTCGTCCCAGGTCGTCGGCGGCTTGTTGGGATCGAGGCCCGCCTTGGCCAGCAGCTCCTTGTTCCAGTACAGCACCGGCGTCGAGGAGTTGAACGGCATCGACAGCAGCTTGCCGTCGGTCGTCGAATAGTAGCCGTAGACCGGGCCGATGAAGGCCTTGGGATCGAACGGCTCCTTGGCGTCGGCCATGAGCTGGTAGACCGGATAGACGGCGCCCTTGGCGGCCATCATGTTGGCCGTGCCGACCTCGAAGACCTGCACGATGTGCGGCGCCTGCTTGGCGCGGAAGGCGGCGATCGCCGCCGTCAGGGTCTCGGTGTAGGAGCCCTTGTAGACGGCGTTGACCTTGTATTCCTTCTGGGAAGCATTGAAGCCCGCCGCGAGCTCGTTGACGGTTTCGCCCAGATTGCCGCCCATGGCGTGCCAGAACTGGATCTCGGTCTGCGCGGCAGCGCCGTGCGCACCGGCCAGCACGGCGACGGCAGCGACGGACGACAGCAGGATACGTGACATGATCTGAAGACCTCCCGAAAGAACCCCGGATATATCCGTGGGCCACACGACTTCACTGTGTCTGTTTTATTTCAGTCCGGTTACAGTCCCTCAAGACCCTCCCGCCGCGCAACCCCTTTAATCCGTTGCTGGGAGCCGCGCTCCCAGCCGCTCAACGCCCCGGGGACACCCCACCCAACGCCTCGAGGATTACGTCCGGCGCGTCGGTGATGACGCAGTCGACGCCCATGCCGACCAGCGCGCGGGCCACGTCGCCGTCGTTGATCGTGTAGACGCTGAGCGCGTAGCCGGCCTTGCGCACCTCGACCGCGCGCGGGGCGGTCAACAGCTTGCCGTTGGTGTTGATGCCCGCCGCCGAGACGGCCTGCGCCCGCGCCTGCCAGTCGTCGCCCAGTGCTCCGATCAGCAGGGCGCGCGCGAACTCCGGCGCCGCCTGGAAGGCCGCCAGCAGCGAGGCATCCTTGAAGCTCGACAGCAGCGGTGGCGGCAAGTCGGCCGGCCAGCAGCGCCGGAGCGTCTCGACCGTGACCCGCGCAGTCTCCGCCTCACGGCCCTCGCATGGCTTGATCTCGACGTTACAGCCCAGCCCGAGCTCACGGAAGCAGTCGATGGCCTGCTCGAAGGTCGGCACCGCCGCGGGCAGCTCGGCACGCGGCGTCTCCGCGGCCAGCCGCTCGACGCCCATGGTGCGGGCGAGCGAGGAATCGTGCATGACGATGGGCACGGCATCGGCGGTCAGCTTGACGTCGATCTCGACCCATGTGGCGCCGCGGCGGCGCGCCTCCCGGAAAGACTCCAGGGTATTCTCGGGCGCGTAGGCCATGGCGCCGCGATGGCCGATCACTTTGGGCAGTTGCAGCATTTTCCGATCCAACGCTTGCTCGGGCGGTTAAGGTGACGGTGCAATAGACGAGCGGCCCGCCCCATGTCGACGTTTCCCGATCAATTCCGCCTCGACGGCCGCACCGCCCTCGTCACCGGCTCCGCCCGGGGCCTGGGCTGGGAGATGGCACGGGCCCTCGCCGAAGCCGGCGCCCGCGTCGTGCTGCACGGTCGGTCCGCCGAGCGGCTGGCGCCGCGCGTCGCGGCGCTAGGGAACGCGGGCTTTGCCGCCGGTTCGCTGGTGTTCGACATGGCCGACCGCGCCGCCATGCGCCAGGCGTTGGCGGGCGCGGGGCCAATCGACGTGCTGATCCACAATGTCGGCGAGCGCGACCGGCGGCCGTTCGCCGAGATCGAGCCCGAGGATTTCGCCCGGCTGATCGACGTCGACCTGTCCGCCGCCCATGCGCTGGTACGCCTGGTCGTGCCGGGCATGATCGAGCGCGGCTGGGGCCGGGTGATCCTGGTGACCTCGATCGCCGGCCAGCTCGCGGTCGCCGGCGCCTCCTCCTACATCGCCGCCAAGGGCGGCCTGGCGGCGCTGGCAAGGGCGCTGGCGGCCGAGCTGGGCGCGACCGGGATCACGGCCAATGCCCTGTCGCCGGGTTTCTTCGGCACCGAGACCAATGCCGCGCTGATGGCCTCGCCGATGGGCGAGCGGCAGCGGCAACGCTGCCCCGCCAAACGCTGGGCGCGCCCCGAGGAGATCGCCGGCGCGGCGCTGTTCCTGGCGTCTCCCGCCGCCTCCTTCGTCAACGGCCACACGCTGGTCGTCGACGGCGGCGTGTCGGCGACCTATCTCGCCTGACAGCTGCTTCCAGCGAATGGCACTTCGACGTCACGAGCTGACGTCAGGCGCGCGCCGGCCGCGCGGGACGCCGGACGAAGACGGCCCACAGCTCGGACAGCACGGCGATGCCGATCCCGAGGATCACGCCGACGACGAACCCGATGCCCAGGTTCACGCTCCAGCGCGGGCGCAGGGGCTCGCGCACATCCGGCATCGACGGGGCCTGGATGATGGCGATGTTGCCGACGCGGTTCTCATTCAGCGCATCGGTCAGGCGGGATTGCTCCAGCCGGAGGGTGATCTGCTTGACCTCGGCCCGCGCGGTATCCACGGCACGCTCGAGCGTCCAGCGCTCGGGATCCTGCCGGGAGACGACGGCGATCTGGCCGTCGAGCTTGACCACCTGGTCGCGCAGGGTCGCGATCCGCGCCACCAGCGAGGCCCGGTCGGCGTCGGTGCGCACCAGCTCCTGCTCGACCAGCATCAGGGCGGGGTTCCGCGCCTGCCGCACGGTGCCTGAGAATTCGGTGGCGA
Source organism: uncultured Rhodospirillales bacterium (assembly GCA_945957125.1). Taxonomy (GTDB): domain Bacteria; phylum Pseudomonadota; class Alphaproteobacteria; order Reyranellales; family Reyranellaceae; genus Reyranella. The sequence continues at coordinate 2,806 of CAMFJT010000347.1, forward strand.
GCTGGCGCAGGAACTGTTCGGTCAGCCTGACCTCGGCGCGGATCTGGCGCAGCGGGGGACTGTCGTCGGCGAACTGGATCAGCAGTTCCTGCTCGCGCAGTCGCAGGTTCAACAGCTTGTTGCGCGCCTCGTCGACGACGCGGCTCGGCTCGCGATCGACATGCGCGGTGATCTCCGCCGGCGTCGTCTCGATCTGCTTGCGCAGATTGGACACACGATCGGTCACCGCGGCCAGATCGGCATCCGCCCGCGCCACGAGCACCGACAGGTCGGACCATTGCTGCAGCAGCAGCGGCAGGCCGCCCTCGTAGGCCAGCGCGCCGTAGCGCGTGCGGAAGTCGGCGAGCTTGTCGGCCGCCGTGACCATGCGGCTCTGGGCAAGATCGCTCTGCTGCTTGAAGAATTCCGTCTGGGAATTGGCGTAGATGCTGAGCGAGCGGTCGCGGAAGATTTCGATCAGGGTGGCGAGCGTGCTCTCCGCCAGGGCCGGATCGGAATGCTGGAAGGAGAGCTGCACGACGTTGGAGCTGCGCAGCGGCCGGGCGGAGAGCGACCGGCTGAACCGCTCGGTCGCCCGGGTAAGATCGGGCTGGCCGTTCGACAACCGCAGGTCGGGATAGAGCTTTTCCGCCCCCACCGCCGCCAGGGTCGCGCGCGCGATGTCACGGCTCAGGAGCAGCTGGACCAGCGTGTTGAGCAGCTCCTCGGTGCTGGCCGATGTCGGGATCGGCTGGGCGGAATTGTCGCCCACCTCGGAACGATAGATGAACTCGCGGCCGAACTTCACAATGATGACCGAGTCGGACTGATAGACCGGCTTGATCAGGAGCGTGGCGGCGACGGCCATCAGGAGGCAGGCAACGATCGTCACGAGCATCATGCGATAATGCCGGCGGCCGATTCGGACGATGTCGCGGAAGGTCAGAGCGTTATAGGCAATGCCCATTTTCCGCGAGGCGGTGCTGGACGCGGAACTGTCTGGATCTGCCAATCGTCGACTCTCGGGTCAGGATGCCATGGACCTTGCACTCGAGGCTTGCGGCCCGATCACTCTCTCTGATTCTATACCAGCGCCCACAAAAGTGCACCTGAACGCTGGCACCCGCTTCGGCCATCGGGCAGATTGGCAGAACATTCAGACATCGAACGGATGAAGCCGATAGCTCGCCTGCTCTCCCTCCTGCTCCTGCTCGCGTGCGGCCTCGCGGTCGCCGGCTGCGGCCAGAGTTCCATGCAGGCCGGCAAGACCAGCCCGACCCGGTTCGCGGCCTGGACCGACGAGCGGAGCGAGTATGCGATCGGCATCGGCGACGAGGTCGAGGTCAGGCTGCCTTACAATGCCGAGTTCAGCGATCGCGTGACGGTCGGTCCGGACGGCCGCTTCACCCTGCCCCTGATCGGCGAGGTGCGGGCCGAGGGACGCACGGTCGCGGACCTGACGGCGGAGTTGGAGGGTCGCTACCAGCAGGATCTGCGCTGGCCGCGCGTGCAGGTCGCGATCCGCAACTACGTCTCGTCGCGCTTCTTCGTCGGCGGCGAGGTCAGCAAGCCCGGCGTCTATCCGCTGATCGGCCGCATCGGCCTCATCGAGGCGATCGTCACAGCCAACGCCAACGGCTCGCCGGACACCGGCCGGATGAGCCAGGTGGTGCTGATCCGGCGCAACCGCGACGGCGAGCCGATGATGCGCACCGTCGATCTCACGAACTTCATCCGCGGCTCGGCCAACGACGTGCCGCTGCAGGCGGGAGACGTGGTGTTCGTGCCGAAGTCGACGATCGCCGAGCTGAACCAGTTCATGGACCAGTTCGTGACCCGGATGGTGCCCTTCCAGCGCAGCTTCATCTACACGATCGGCAAGCAGCAGAACACGTTCTGACGAGGCTTCAGCTCGGACCGACAAGACGTGTCTTTCTTCCGCTGGGGGCGCGCCACTCCAGTGGCGCGTCTTCCTCGCTGTTGCAGCACCCCATGACG
>CAMFJT010000348.1 GCA_945957125.1 uncultured Rhodospirillales bacterium
TCGCGGGAATGCGGTTGTTCGGGCTGATGCGCAGGAACTCGGGCTTGTGCTGCTCTCCCTTCGAGATGTCGACCTTGTGCACGCTGTAGGGCAGCCCGCACTCCTCAAGCATGATCGAGACCTTGCGCCCGTTCGGCGTGCCCCAGGTATGAAGTTCGATCGTCGCCAATGTTCTCCCCCTCGTTGCCTTGCTGGCCTGCTTGAACCGTCAAATAGCGCCCGAACGTGTCAACTCTCTCGTGCTGACGAAGACCGCCCCGCCCGTCGTCCCGAGCGCAGCGGGCGACATTACGCCAACCCCGTCGCCGTGTCCGCTCGTTGTGCGAGGTCTTCCGCTGCGCTCGGGACGACAGGCGGGGACGCCGAAGACATTCTGCACATCCTGGCGGTCAGGGGCGAAGCCTCGTCAGATGTTGTCTTCGTCGCCCGAGCTGTCGAATCCCTGATCGTCGAAGCTCACGTCCGAGTCGTCGTAGGCGGAATTGCCGGAAGCCGAACCGTAGTTGTCGGCAGACGCGACGTCGCGTCCGTAGTCGATCGGCGGAAGCTGATCCGGGGGGAGCAGCGACGACGGGTTCATCGCCGGGCTGGCGAACGCCTGGCTGGTGCTGTGCCCGAACATGTTGCTGATACCCTGGAACAACAGGGCGCCGCCGGCCACGCCGGCCGCGGTGGTGAGCGCGGTGCGCAGGAAACTGTTGCCGCCGGCTGCCGGTGCGGCTGCAGGGGCCTGCGGCGCATAGGGCGGCGCCGGCGGGGCGGTCTGCATCGGCGGCGCGGATTGCCAGGGCGAACGGGCCGGGGCTGCCTGCGGCGTGCTCGGCGCGGCGCCCCACGGGCCGATCTTGGGCGCCGAACCGAGGAAGCTCGCCTGGCTCGCCTTGTTCTCCAGCTCGGCAATGCGCGCCTGCGCCTGCTTGAGCGCCTCTTCCTGCACGATCGCCGTCTGCGTCAGGAGATAGACGGCGCCCGGCTGGCGGTTGACCAGGTCGGCGATCAGGCGCGCCGCCTCGGGGTCGCGCGGCTGGTTCTCGAACGGCTGCAGACGGCCGAAAAGATCGGCGATCAGGTCGCGTTCCTGCTGCTGCATGACGATGCCTCCTGCCCCAAGCGGGCATCGAGAACGTGGTTGGCCGATGCGCGAGCGTCAAGGGTTCCCGAGTGCACCAGGAATGCCGGCACCGCGCGACCGGCGCTTCCCGCGGCAGCATATTATTCCCTTCGAACGTCGGTTAGACTGGGGGGCATGCCCGTCGTCCGCTGGGGCCTCGCGGCCAAGCTCTTCGCCACCCTCCTCCTGCTCGGCGCGATCGCCGTGCTCGTCACCGCCTCGTTGGGCTACGTGCGCTCCCGCGACGCGCTCGAGGAGGCGATCTACAATCAACTCACCGGCGCACGCCGGGCCAAGGCGCGGCAGATCGAGACCTACTTCAAGACCACGCGGGACGAGCTGCGCCTGCTCGCCAGCTCGAAGATGGTCGCCGAGGCGCTGCGCAGCATGCGCGATGGCGTCGACGAGCTCGACCGCGAGCGGCCGCCGGAAGAGCGGCGGCGGAAGCTGACCGAATGGTATGGCGCGAATGTCGGCCCCGAGCTGCGCCGCATCTTCGGCAAGGACGTGTCGGTCGACGACTATCTGCCGGGCCCGCGCAGCGGCACTTACCTGCAATATTACTACATCGCGGCCAACCCTCACTCGGCCGACCGGCGCGTGCTGCTCAACGACGCGGGAGACGGCAGCAAGTACAGCGCCGCCCATGCTCTCTACCACCCCCTGCTGCGCGGCGCCGCCGGCGTGGTCGGTTTCTGGGATCTGATGATCGCCGACGCGCGCGACGGCCACCTGGTCTACGCGATGTTGAAGGAGATCGACTTCGCCACGTCGCTGCAGAACGGCCCCTATAAGCGCTCCAACGTCGCCGCCGCGGTGGCGCACTGCCTGGCCGCCAGCGATCCGGGCACGGTCTGCCTGGAGGATTTTGCACCGTATGTGCCATCGAACGGCGCGCCGATCGCCTTCATGGCCGCGCCGATCTTCGAGCGCGGCGCGGTGATCGGCGCGCTGATCGCGCAATTGTCGATCGAGGAAATCGACCGGGTCGTGACCGGCGACCGGCAATGGAGCCGCGAGGGCTTCGGCGCCACCGGCGAGGCTTATATCGTCGGCCAGGACCACAAGCTGCGCTCCGGCGTGCGCGCCTTCTACGAACATCCGGAAGAGTATTTCGCCCAGCTCGCCGCGACGGGAACGCCGGCCGAGGAGATCGACGCCATCCGCCGCCACGGCACGCCGATCCTGCATCAGAAGATCGAAAGCCGGGCCTCCAGCTCGGCGTTGGCCGGGGCGGAGGGAACCGGCCGCATCTCCGATTTCGACGGCGGGACCGTCCTTGCTTCCTGGGGCCCCCTATCGATCCCGGGCGTGAAATGGGCGATCGTGGCCAAGATCGACGCTGCCGAGGCCTTCGCGCCGATCGAGCGGCTGCAACGCGACCTGCTGCTGGTCGGCAGCCTGGCGCTGGTGACGGTGATCGCCATCGGCGCCTGGCTGGCGCGCTCGCTGGCCGGCCCCCTCACGGAGTTGACGGCCGGCGTGCGGCGCTTCGCGGGCGGCGACTACAACGTCAAGGTGTCGGCCCGCAGCCGGGACGAGATCGGCCAGCTCTGCAGCGCCTTCAACGCCATGGTCGACGAGATACACGCCAAGAACGACGTGATCGAGCAGAAGAACCGCGAGAACGAGCAGCTCCTGCTCAACGTGCTGCCGGCCCCGATCGCCAACCGCCTGCGCGAGGGCGAGCTCAGCATCGCCGACGGCTTCGCCGAGGTGACCGTGGCCTTCGCCGATCTGGTGGGCTTCACCGCCCTGTCCTCCTCGATGCCGCCGCAGAACCTCGTGGCGCTGCTGAACGGCCTGTTCACGCGCTTCGACGTCGCCGCGCAGGAACTCGGCATCGAGAAGATCAAGACCGTGGGCGACGCCTACATGGCGGTGTGCGGCCTGCCCAATCCGGTCGAGAACCACGCTGAGCGCATGGTGCGGATGGCCATCCGCATGGTCCATATCTGCCGCGAGCACGCGCTGGAGCATCGCGTGCCGTTCCGCCTGCGCATCGGCATCAACAGCGGCCCCGTGGTCGCCGGCGTGATCGGCAAGAGCAAGTACATCTACGACCTGTGGGGCGATACGGTGAACCTCGCCAGCCGGATGGAGAGCGCCGGCCTGCCCGATTCGATCCAGGTCACCAGCAGCGTCTACGAGCAGCTCAAGGACCGCTTCGCCTTCGAGCCGCGCGGGACGATCGACGTCAAGGGCAAGGGCCCGATCGAGGTCTGGCTCCTGCGGGTGTGAGCCGGCGCCTATGCTCTCGCCGGACCGATGTCAGCGCACCACCTTCGCGGTCTGGCCGAACAGGATCTTGCGCTGCTCGTCGGTGTTGATGCCGGGCTTGGGGCGCAGCTCGAGACCGACGGCCTTGCCCTTCACTACCGCCGGGCGCTCACCGACGGACTTCTCGAACCAGCGCTTGAGGTTGGGGAAGTCCTCGAGCTTCTGGCCGAAATTCTTGAAACCCACGACCCACGGCCAGCTTGCGATGTCGGCGATCGAATAGGCGCCAGCGATGAACTCGCGATCGGATAGCCGCTTGTCGAGCACGCCGAACAGACGGTTGACCTCGTTGCTGTAGCGCTGCTGGCCGTAGGTGAGCTGCTCGACCGGCGTAAACTGCGGGGCGTAGACGTTGAAGTGATTGGCCTGTCCCGCCATCGGACCCAGCCCGCCCATCTGCCAGTTGACCCACTGCAGCACCTCGTACTTGCCGCGCAGGTCGGCGGGCAGGAGCTTGCCCGTCTTCTCGGCGAGGTATTGCAGGATCGCGCCGGACTCGAACACCGAAACCGCCGCGCCGCCGCCCGGCGGCTCATGGTCGACGATCGCAGGCATGCGGTTGTTGGGGCTGATCTTCAGGAAGTCCGGCTTGAACTGCTCGCCCGTCCCGATGTTCACCGGAACGATCCTGTACGGCAGGCCGCACTCCTCCAGCATGATGCTGATCTTGAAGCCGTTGGGCGTCGGCCAATAGTAGAGGTCGATCATGAATGTCTCCGCCAGGGATCAGGTTGGGCGGGACTTTAGACCGATTCCGTCGTACCGGTAGGACCTCCACCAAGAGGAAACGTAATGGCTATTGCACTTTATGATCTCAGCGTCGGCTGCTTCCTGCAGACCCTGGGCGCCGTCGAGGGCTTCCTCGCCAAGGGCCTCGCCCATTGCACGGAAAAGGGTATCGATCCCAACGAGGTCGTCGAGACGCGCCTGTTCGCGGATATGCTGCCTTTCCGCTTCCAGGTGGTCGCCGTCGCCCATCACTCCGCCGGCGCCATCGAGGGCGCGAAGGCCGGCAAGTTCGGCCCGCCGGCGCCGTCGACCGCGGACTATGCCGGCCTGCAGAAGCTGGTGGCCGACGCGCGGGCGTCACTCGAGAAGCTGAAGCCCGAAGAGGTCAACGGCCTGGAAGGTAAGGACGTGCTGTTCACCGTCGGCGAGCTGAAGCTGCCGTTCAAGGCGGAAGGCTTCCTGCAGACGTTCTCCCTGCCCAACTTCCATTTCCATGCCACCACGGCCTACGACATCCTGCGCCACAAGGGCGTGCCGCTTGGCAAGCGCGACTACATGGGCCGCATGAAGATCGCGAAGTAGGCCGATCTTGCCGGACCGCGGGCGTGCCGCCCGCTCACGAGCATGAGCAGGCGGGATGCC